>DASSPX010000001.1:0-48249 GCA_035699445.1 Candidatus Limnocylindrales bacterium
TCGATCTCGCGGTTGACGATGGGGATGATCCCTGCGCCACCGGTCACCGACAGGCTGCCGGCGGGGTCGGCGAAATCGTTCTGGACGTCGACGACGACGAGGGCCGTGGCCGGGTCGTACCGATGCATGGCGCAACGCTACCGCAGGAGGAGCAGCGGATGCGAGGCTCGGACGGTCGGGCGGCTGCGCCCGCCGGCCTGCCTAGCCGATCAGCGCCGAGCGCTCGTCCTTGGCGGGAGCTGGTTCGACGGTCGGTGCCTCGGGGCTCGGCGGCTCGACGTCGAGCAGATAGCCGATCCCCTGGAATGTCCGGATCCGGCCGGGCTCACCGGGCGCGGCGCCGAGCTTCCGGCGCACGCGGGAGACCCAGACGCGGAGGTACTGGAGGTCGTCCCGATACTCCGGTCCCCAGACCTTGGTCAGCAACTCGGTATGGAGCACGACCTTGCCGGCATTGGCGGCCAGATGCTGGAGGAGCAGCCATTCCGTTCTGGATAGCTGGACCAGCTCCCCGTTTCGGGTGACCATCCGACGCTCGAGGTCGATCTCGACATCGTCGAAGGCGAGCACGCCGGACCCAGGGCTCGCCCCGGATGAGCGCCGCAACACGGCCCGCACCCGCGCCGCCAACTCGTCCGGATGGAACGGCTTGGCGATGTAGTCGTCGGCGCCGAGGTCGAGGCCCTTCGCCTTGTCGGCGGTCGAGCCCTTTGCCGTCAACAGGATCACCGGCACCGGCCGGCGCTCGCGCAGCTGGCGCATGACCTCGATGCCATCGAGGTCCGGCATGACGATGTCGAGGAGGACGATGTCCGGTCGGACTTCCTCGGCCTTCACGAGGGCTTCCTCGCCACCGTTCGCGGTGACGACGCGGAAGCCCTCCTCGGACAGGGCGATGGAGACGAGCTTCGTGATCCGCGGCTCGTCGTCCGCCACCAGGACCAGCGGTTGTGTGCTCAAGGCCTCTCCTCTCCCGGTTGCGCCAAGTGTGCGCCCGGGGCGCAACGCCCCGGGCGGGTCGTCAGGTTCGTTCCCATCAACCGGACGACCGGACGAGCGTCAGCTCGTCCCGGGTCGTCACTACCCCGACTGCTCCGGCGTGGTGACGTCGACGTTCACATCCTCGGGGATGTTCACGTTCACGTCGCCGCCCTCGCCGGAGAACGTACCGGCGCCCGGCCCGAGCGCGAAGTACCAGATCGCGGCGAGCAGCGCCACGATGAGGATGACTCCGAGGATCGCGCCGAGACCGCTGCCGCGGTCCTCGACGATCACGTCGTTGCCGTGATCGTGGTGCGTGTGGTCGGTCATGGTTCCCATCTCTCCCGTTGCGTGCAGTCCCGGGACCCGGTTGAGGGGGCGTGGCTGCCGGGGCATCCTCGCCCAGGGGCGCTCTCGCCCGTGGCGGGCCGACATTGCAGAACCGTCACGTACGCATAACAGTCCGGGCGGTCCTGAACGTGGAGGTGCTCGTGGGGCGCGATTGGAGCGGTGGGGCGGGTGGGGCGGCCACGCTTCAGCTGACCGTCGTTTCCGACGGGGCAATCATCGAGGTCGTGCCTGGCAGGAAGACGCCGACGAGGATGCTCCCGGGGCTTGCGTGGCCGAGACGACCGTGCATGACCGTCGGCGGACAGGATCGGGCGGACGGGCGTGTGCCTGACGCACCACTGGTCCGGTGCGCACGAAGGATCGTGCACAGGCTGCACATCCGCCTCCGTTTCGGCGCCGCCCGCCCGTCCAGGGGGCCGGTTGTGCACCCCGCGCACGGTCCGTCGCCCCGACCCGACCACTGGTGCACACCATGCACGGACCGGACCCGGGAAGCGCCGCCGATTCGGGAACCATTTCGATGACGGTCCGCCCCTAGGCTGCATACGCGGCCATCGGGGTCGCGTCGATCCGGGAGTCCGATGGATCGGCACCTCGTGGAACGGGCGATGGCAGGCGATCACGACGCGTTCGCGGAGCTGGCGCGCGCGTCGATCGGCCGGCTCTACGCGATCGCCCAGCTGATCCTGCGCGACCACGCGCAGGCGGAGGAAGCGACCCAGGAGGCGCTGGTCGCCGCCTGGCGCGACCTCGCAGCGCTCCGCGATCCCGATCGCTTCGAAGCCTGGGTCTATCGCCTGCTTGTGCGCGCCTGCCATCGCGAAGCACGACGCGCACGACGCTGGCCGACGATCGACGTCGCCGTTCGCGGCATCGAGCCGGTCGAGCCCGACGGCTCGGTCGTGCTCGGCGACCGTGATCAGCTCGAGCGCGGCTTCCGCCGACTCGATCCGGACCAGCGCGCGGTGATCGTCCTCCACTTCTACGTCGGCCTTCCCCTCACCGAGGTCGCCGGTGTGCTCCGGATCCCCGAGGGAACGGCGAAATCGCGGCTCCACCGGGCGACCCGATCGCTGCGTGCGGCCCTCGAGGCCGATGCACGTGTCCCGCTGATGAACGAAGGGCGGCCGGCATGAGCACCAGCGACGTCGACCCCCTCATCGCCGCCTGGCTGCGGGCCGAAGCGCCCGCTCGCGAGCCGGACGACCTGCTCGCGACCGTCCTGTCGAGGACCGTGCGCACGCGCCGACGGCCGGGCTGGCTGATCCCCGAAAGGTGGCTACCCATGTCGATGGTCGGCACGCGCACCGTGGCGGCTCCGCGAGTCCCGTGGCGCCTCGCCGGTGCACTCGCCCTCCTGCTCCTCGCCCTGGTCCTCGGGACCGTCATGCTGGCCGGCAGCCGGCCGCGTTCGCTCCCTGCACCGTTCGGCCCGGCTGCAAACGGCCTCGTCGCGTACTCGGACGACGGCGACATCTACACCGTCGATCCGATGACAGGCGACGCCCGCGTGGTGGTCTCCGGTCCCGAACGCGACATCGGGCCGGTGTGGTCTCTCGACGGCAGCCGGTTCGCCTTCGTCCGGCACGACAGCGAGGGGTCGCGGCTCTATCTTGCGAACGCCGACGGTTCGGCCGTCCGCCGCCTCACGCCGGAACCGGCGTTTGACATCGAGTCGTACAGCTTCTCCCCGGACGGGCGCGAGGTCGTGTTCGTCTCGAGAGCCCGCTCGTCCGTGACGATCGGCCTCGCCGCAGCCGACGGCAGCGGCGCGCGCTTCCTCGAGCTCGGCATGCCTGCGCTCGACCCGGCATTCAGGCCGCCTGATGGACGCCAGATCGCGTTCGTGGGGACGACCGCGGATCCCAGCGCCCGTGGGCTGTTCGTCGTCGGCACGGACGGAACCGGACTGCGCAGGCTCGTCGAGCCGGCCCGCGATCGCAGTGTCGAGGCGGTGCACTGGTCGCCCGACGGCGCGCACATCGGCTACGCGCTGGTCGACCTGACCGTCCGCGAGTGGACGGTGGCAACCCACGTGATGGCGGCCGACGGCACCGGCGACCGGACGCTTCCCTCGCCGCCAGGCGCCCTGTGGAGCGGCACCCCCGTGTGGTCCAACGACGGGAGCCGTCTGGCGATGGTTCGGGGCTACTCCCGGTTCGATGCGAGCGACTCGACGCTTGCCGTCGTGCCGGCCGACGGCAGCGGCGTCGGGGTGGAGACCGACCGCGACCTGCTCGACCGCTGGCCACGGGGGTACGCCTGGGCGCCCGACGACTCGGCGATCGCCCTCGTCCTCGACGGCCCGGCCGATGGCGTCCGTGTTCGGCTCGTCGATCCCGGCACGGGGGCCGCCCGTCCGGCCCCCTGGTCCGCGATGAGCGCTCCCGCCTGGCAGCGCGTCGCGCCGGCGCCCTGACCTTCCGGACCGGAGGCCCCGTCCCGGCACGCGGGACGGGGCCTCGGGCTACCCTGTGGGCGTCCTGACCTGCGAGGCGACGCCAGGCGCGCGTCCACGGAGCCCCGATGTACTTCGACGAGTTCAAGCAGCAGCTGCCCGACATCGACGAGGCGGAGACCCAGGAGTGGCTCGAGTCACTCGACCAGGTCGTCCGCGATGCCGGCGAGAACCGCGCGCGGTTCCTCATGTTCAAGCTGCTCAAGCGCGCGCGGCAGCTGCACGTCGGCCTGCCCAGCCTGACCCGCACCCGCTACATCAACACGATCAGCCCGGAGCACGAGCCGTTCTTCCCGGGTGACGAGGTGCTCGAGCGCCGGATCCGGCGGCTCATCCGCTGGAACGCGGTGGCGATGGTCCTCCGGGCGAACAACGCCTACAGCGGGATCGGGGGCCACCTCGCCACGTACGCGAGCGCGGCGACGCTCTACGAGGTGGGCTTCAACCACTTCTTCAAGGGCAAGGACCACCCCGGCGGCGGCGACCAGATCTTCTTCCAGGGTCACGCCGCGCCGGGCATCTATTCGCGCGCATTCCTCGAGGGCCGGCTCACGGAGAGCCAGCTCGACTGCTTCCGGCAGGAGGTCGGCGGGAACGGCCTGTCGAGCTACCCGCACCCGCGGCTCATGCCCGACTTCTGGGAGTTCCCCACCGTCTCGATGGGGCTCGGGCCGATCAACGCGGTCTACCAGGCCCGCTTCAACCGCTACCTCCAGAACCGCGGCATCCGCGACACAAGCCAGCAGCGCGTGTGGGCGTTCCTCGGCGACGGCGAGATGGACGAGCCGGAGGCGCAAGCCGGGCTCTCGATCGCGGCCCGGGAGGGGCTCGACAACCTGACGTTCGTCGTGAACTGCAACCTCCAGCGCCTGGACGGCCCGGTCCGTGGCAACGGCAAGGTCATCCAGGAGCTCGAGGGCCTGTTCCGGGGCGCCGGCTGGAACGTGATCAAGGTCATCTGGGGTCGCGAGTGGGACGACCTGCTCGCCCGCGACGTCGACGGCGTCCTCGTCGAGCAGATGAACAACACGCTCGACGGCGAGTTCCAGAAGTTCTCGGTCGCGGGTGGCGCGTACATCCGGGAGCACTTCTTCGGCCCCGACCCGCGCCTCACCCGCCTCGTCGAGCACCTCTCGGACGACGACCTGACGAAGCTCCGCCGGGGCGGCCACGACTATCGGAAGGTGTTCGCGGCCTACAAGGCGGCCACCGAGTACACCGGCGCCCCGACGGTCATCCTCGCGAAGACCGTCAAGGGCTGGACCCTGGGGGCGGGCGTCGAGGCACGGAACATCACGCACCAGGCGAAGAAGCTCTCCGAACAGGAGCTGCGGGTCTTCCGCGACCGTCTCGAGCTGCCGATCCCGGACGAGCGCCTGAAGGATGCGCCCTACTACCACCCCGGCCCGGATTCGGAGGAGATCCGGTACATGCTCGAGCGGCGTCGGCAGCTCGGCGGATCGGTGCCCCGCCGCGTCGTCCGCAGCCAGCCGCTGCCCGCGCCCGATGCCGCCGTCGACCGCGAGTTCGCGGGCGGCAGCCAGACCGCCGTCTCCACGACGATGGTGTTCACGCGCATCCTGCGCAACCTCATCCGCGACCCGCAGCTCGGCCGCCGGATCGTGCCGATCATCCCCGACGAGGCGCGCACGTTCGGCATGGACCCGCTGTTCAAGGAGGTCGGTATCTACGCGGCCCTCGGGCAGCGCTACGAGCCGGTCGACTCGGACCTCGTGCTCAGCTACCGCGAGGCCGTCAACGGCCAGGTGCTCGAAGAGGGGATCACGGAGGCGGGGTCGATGGCCTCGCTGACCGCCGCGGGGACGAGCTACGCCACGCACGGCGAGCCGATGATCCCCTTCTACATCTTCTACTCGATGTTCGGCTTCCAGCGGACCGGGGACGCGATCTGGGCGTTCGGCGACCAGCGTGGCCGCGGGTTCCTCATGGGCGCGACGGCCGGCCGGACGACGCTTGCCGGCGAGGGCCTGCAGCACGACGACGGCCACTCGCACATCCTCGCGTCCACGGTGCCGGTCGTCCGCGCCTACGACCCGGCGTACGCGTACGAGCTCGCGGCCATCGTCCGCGACGGCATCGAGCGGATGTACGGCGCGGGCGAGGACGTCTTCTACTACGTCACGCTCTACAACGAGAACTACGCCCAGCCGCCGAAGGCCGACGGGGTGGACGACGGCATCGTCCGCGGCCTCTACCGGCTGAGCGACGCGCCCGACGTCGGTGGGGCACGCGGGCGCGCGCGGCTCGTCGGCTCCGGGTCGATCCTCCAGCAGGTGGTCGCGGCGCGGGACCTGCTCGCCGAGAAGTACGGCATCGCCGCGGAGGTCTACTCCGCGACCTCGTTCCAGCAGCTGCGCCGCGAGGCGCTCGAGGTGGAGCGCTGGAACCGTCTGCACCCGGATCGCGAGCGACGGGTGCCGTACGTCGGGCAGGTGCTCGGGCCGGACGGCGGTCCGATCGTCGCCGCGACCGACTGGATGGCCGCCCTGCCCGGCATGGTCGCGCCGTGGATCGCGGCCCCGTACACGTCCCTCGGGACGGACGGCTGGGGACGGAGCGACACGCGCGAGAACCTGCGCCGCCACTTCGAGGTGGACCCGCCGGCGATCGCGGCGGCCGTCCTGGCGGCACTCGTCCGCTGCGGCGACGTGCCCGCGAAGACTGCCGTGAAGGCGATGCGCGAGCTCGGCGTCGATCCGGAGTCCGCTGCGCCCTTCGCCTGACCCGCGCCGGGCGGATCCGTCCGGGTCGTTGCGTCAGTGCTCGGTGGCCGGGTCCGTGCGCGTGAAGCGGATGACGACCAGCGCGCCGCCCCCCGCTCGGGGCCGGGCCTCGATCGTTCCGCCCATCGCCGCGAGCAGCCGTCGTGCCGCCGTCAGGCCCAGGCCCGCGCCGCCGCCCGCCCCGGCGGTCCGGGCGGAGCGGTAGAAGGGCTCGAACAGCCTGTCCGCCTCCGCGGGATCGATGCCGGGACCGCGATCGGCGATCCGCAGCTCGATGACGCCGTCGCGTGCCTCGGCGACCACCTCGACCGGTGAGCCGGGCGGAGCGAAGCGCACGGCATTCGCGATCACGTTCCGCACGACGTGGGAGAGCGCGGCCTCGTCGGCCACCGCGGGCGGCAGGTCCTCCGGCAGGAGGGCCCGGATCGGCGTTCCCTCGTGGATTCGGGCCTCGGCCTCGAGCACGGGCGGCAGCGCGCGCTGGAGCAGCAGCGGCTGGACGGGCAGGGCTTCACGGCCGCCCTCGTGCCGGGCGACCGCGAGCAGATCCTCCACCAGCCGGAGCAGTCGCTCGGCCTCCAGCTCGACCGCCTCCACGACGGCCTCCTTGACGGGCTCCGAGACCCTCCGACGCGAGCGCAGGACCTTCGTGCCCAGGTGGATCGTCGTGATCGGCGAGCGGAGCTCGTGGGACAGCACCTCGATCGGGTCGGCGGCGGTCGTGCTGTCGCCCGTCTCCGATGCAGGGCTCGAGATGGTCGGCCGGGGCGGGACGCTGCCATCGGGCTGCGCCGGGGTCGAGGACTCGGGGTGCCCGATGGGCTCCTGGTCCGGCCCGTGCGGCCCGTCCGGCTCGTCGCGGGTGCGGTTCGAGCTTGTCACCTTGGCTGCGTCCTCGACTGCCCACCGAATCCACGGCATCTCCCGGGGAGCCGGATCGCGGTCGAGCACGCCGGCCCGCGAAGGACTCGGGGAGAGGGTGGCGTCCTGCATGCGACCGACCCTAGCCAGCCGGCGGTGACGGACCGAGCGGCGCGACGGCGCCACGGGTGGCAGGCACGTTGCGGGGCGCTCGCGTAGGCCTCGCCTCGTACCCACCCTGCGTGACGCGGCTGTAACGACGAGGCCGCGCGTGCGCGGACGGACGCGCGGCAGGCGACCGTACCGTCGCCCCGGAGGGCGACCCCAGCCGCACAGGGAGAACCGATGTCCCAGGCGCATCCCGCGCGACCCGCGCGACCGCTCGACCGAACCGACGACCCCCTCGACCCGCCGACGAACGACGACCTGCTCCACGGTGGGAGCGGCTGGGCGGATTCCGACGGCGCCGTGGTCGGCAAGCCGACCCGCGAGCCGGCCCCGTCCGACACGTCCGACACGCGGGACGACCCGAGCCCGGCCGCGCCCGGCGGCGGCGACGTGGAGGCCCTGGGCGCCGGGGCGCTCGGGGGCGCAGCGATCGGCGGCGTGGTCGCCGGCGCGCCGGGCGCGCTGATCGGCGGGCTCGTGGGCGCCGCGGCCGGGGCGGCCGCGGCCACATCCGACGAGGAAGCTGCCGGCGCGGACGCGACGAACGCGGGGACGGGCTCGAAACCCCGTTCCTGATCGCCCGCCCGGGACGTCCTACGCCCGGCTCATGCTCCGCCGCAGGAGCAGCCAGCAGGCGACGAGGAGCGCGAGCGCGATCGTCGCCAGGGCGTAGATCTCCCACCCGCTGTCGGTCCAGCCACGGAGCATGAAGTCCTGCGTGAGCCGGATGCCGTGCGTCACCGGGATCGCGTAGGCCATCGACCGAACCGGCTCGCTGAACTCCTCGATGGGCAGGACGAAGCCCGAGAAGAACACCGACGCCAGCAGCACGAGCAGCGACAGCTGGACGGCCTGCCGCTCGGAATCCGACACGATCGAGATGAGCAGGCCCAGCCCGAGCGAGGCGACGATCAGCAGCGCCAGCACGCCGGCCAGGTTCGCCGGGTCGCCGAGCATGGGCACGCCGAACGCCGCCACGAGCAGTCCGACGGTCACGGCCGCGATCGCCGCGCACAGGACGAAGAACCCCGCGACCTTGCCCACGACGACCTCCCAGGCGGACGTCGGCGAGATCCGGAACAGGTCGATGATCCCGGTGGTCCGCTCGCGGACGACCGACAGCGCGATGAGCGTCACCGCCATGTGCTGGAGGATCAGGGCAAGCACCGCGGGCCCGAAGTACGAGATCACGTTCGGCTGCACCGAGGCGAGGTTCGTCACCTCCGCCCGCGTCGGCTCGGCCACCACCTCCGGCGGGATGCGGTTCGCGTTCGGGATCCCTTCGGCGGCGGCCTGCTCCTCACCCTCACGGACCACCCGCCGGATCAGCTCCTGGTTCACCTCATCGGCCAGGATGCCCGCGAGGAAGCTGGCGTAGTTCGCCTCCGTCGGATCGACGGCGTCGATCTCCACCCCGAGCACCGACTGCTCGCCGTTGCGGAACCGCTCCTCGAGATCGGCCGGGGCGACGACCACCACGTCCACGCGCTGCTCGCGCAGCTCCTGCTCGGCCTCGGCCCGATCGCCCACGACGCCCACGATCTGGATCCCGGCGGCGGCCATCTGCTGGTACGTCGCCGGGTCGGTGGGGAGGCCCGATTCGGCCGGGATGACGAGCAGCGTCTCCAGGGGCCGCTTGAAGCCGCTGTACCCGAGCCCGAACAGCGCCATGACGAGAAACGGGCCGAGGACGAGCGACAGGAGCGCGCCGGGCCGGCGCACCGTCTCGACGAGCTCGCGACCGATGAACGACAGGATGCGCGTCGCGCTCTTCGCGGGCGCGGACAGGATCCTCATGCCGCGGCCGCCCCGCGCTCGGCG
The DNA here is from genome assembly GCA_035699445.1 of Candidatus Limnocylindrales bacterium. GTDB lineage: Bacteria > Chloroflexota > Limnocylindria > Limnocylindrales > CSP1-4 > DASSPX01. The sequence continues at coordinate 9,385 of DASSPX010000001.1, forward strand.
GTCTCGGCCCCGGCGCCCGCCCGTTCGTCGGTGGCTCGCGCGACGAGTACCGCGAACACCTCGTCGAACGTCGGCGTGACCTGGCTGGCCGCTGTGACTGCGCCTCCGCTCTCGGCCACCAGGTCGTCGATGACCGGGAGCATCGCCGCGCCGTCGTCCACGGTGACGCGGAACGTGCGCAGGCCACGCGAGGCCACCTCTCGGACCCCCTCCCGGCCCATGAGCGCGACCGGATCGAACGGCTGCTCGGTCTCGACCTCGATGAGGTCGCCGCCGATCGCGAGCCGGCGGAGCGTCTCGGGCCGGTCGAGCGCCACGAGCCGCCCGTCCGCGATGAGCGCGACGCGGTCGCATTCCTCGGCCTCGCCGACGTACTGCGTCGTCACGAGCATCGTGCGGCCCTCGCCCTTGAGGCGGTGGAGCTCGTCCCAGATGGTCCGTCGCAGGAGGGGGTCGATGCCGGCCGTGGGCTCGTCGAGAAACAGCAGATCGGGCTGGTGGACGAGCGCCGTGGCGAGCTCGAGCCGGCGCTGCATGCCGCCCGAGAGGTCGCCGGCGCGGCGGCCGCGGGCATCCCACAGCTCGACGAGCTGGAGGACCTCGCGCACCCGACGACGGCGGCGCGGCCAGAGCATCCCGAACAGGCTGGCGACGAAATCCACGTTCTCGCGGGCCGTCAGGTCAGCGTAGAGCGTGAACAGCTGCGGCATGTAGCCGATGCGCTCGCGCGTCGCACGCCGGAAGCGGCGAGGGTCCTCGCCGAGCACGCGCACCCGTCCCGCCGTTGGCTCGAGCGCGCCGGTGAGGAGCCGGATCGTGGTCGTCTTGCCCGATCCCGACGGTCCGACGACGCCAAGGATCTCCCCCTGCGGCACCTCGAACGTCAGGTCGCGTGCCCCCACGCCCTCGCCGAAGTCCTTGGCGGCATCCTCCATCACGACCGGGGTCGCGGTCATCGGTCGCCGGCCTCGGCGCGGCCGGGCGTCGCGCGGCGCCGCCGCCGGCGGTGCCGGCTCGGCTCGCGTGGGCGGAGGATCGGCCGCGGGCGCGTCCTGTGCCACGGGCTGATGCTGCGGATCGTTCATCGGCCTCCCTCGAGCGCGCCGATATCCGGCGCGGAAGGAACGATCGCGGACCGGCCGTATCGGCGGCGATCGGTTGCTCCGGCGCGCGCGAGACGGGCGCATGTCGGCGCGGGAGACGGGCGCGTGTCGACGCTGCCGGCCGGGCGGCCGGAGCAGCCGGCTCAGGTCGTGGCGCGGACGTCGAGCGCGCGACCCCAGTGCAGCAGCCGGACCGCGGCCAGCACGCCGAATGCCGCGAGCACGAGGATCGTCGCCGCTGCGACCGATGCCTCCAGGTCGCCACCCTGGAACTCCCCGTACACGACCAGCGGGAGCGTCTGCGTCCGCCCGGCGACGTTGCCCGCGAACATGATCGTGGCCCCGAACTCGCCGAGCGCCCGCGCCCAGCACATCACGAGCCCGGCTCCGAGGGCGGAGCGCGCCAGGGGCAGGGTGATCGCGGTGAACAGCTGCCGCTCGGACGCCCCGTCGACGCGCGCGGCGTCCTCGAGGTCGCGATCCACGCCCGCGAACCCGGTACGGGCAGCACGGATGAAGAACGGCGCCGCCACGAACGTCTGCGCCGCGATCACGGCCAGGGTGGTGAACGGAATCTGCAGTCCGAGTGCCACAAGCGGCTCGCCCAGCGGCCCGCGACGGCCCAGGAGCAGGAGCAGCGCGAGGCCGGCCACCGACGGGGGCAGGACGATCGGCAGGTCCACGATCGTCTCGACGAGTGCCGCACCGCGGAACGACCGTCGTGCGAGCACGAACGCGAGCGGGATGCCCACCGCCAGCGTCAGCAGGAGGCTCACGGCCGTCGTCACGAGACTGAGCACGAGCGCGTCGATGACGACCGGGCTTCGCGCTGCGGCGGGCAGCGCGCCGTCGGCAGCGGCCCGCAGGATGAGGGCGAGCACGGGCAGCCCGAGCGCGAGCGCGGCGAGGAGGGCGAGCAGCTCGACGGGCCGGCCGACGTGGTCGGACAGACGCGGCCGGCCCCTCGGAGCGGGACGGGCCGCGGCGTCGATCGGCGAGCTCACGGCGATCAGCCGACGGGGAGAAAGCCGTGAGCGGCGAGCATGGCCTGCCCGTCCGGGCCGACGAGCCACTCGACGAAGGCGGCCGCGGCACGCGCATCCGGTCCACGCACGACCACAGCGGCGTAGGTCGCGATCACGTTGGCCTCCGCGGGGATGGGAATGCTTTCCAGGTCGCCCGCGGCAGCGGCGTCGGTCGCGTACACGATCCCGGCGTCCCCCTCGCCGAGCCCGACCTTCGCGATCACGCCCGCCACGCTGTCCTCGCGGGAGACGACGTTGGCCGTGTAGCCGCTGGCGAAATCCGGCGGGTAGCCGGGCAGCCCGGCCAGGCGGTCGATCAGCTCTGCCGCGTAGGCGGTGATCGGGACCTCCTCTCCGGCGGCCACGATCTGCACGCCCGGACGGGCCAGGTCGTCGGGGCCGCGGATCCGACCCGGGTTCCCGTTCGGGACGACGATCGCGAGGCCGTTCATGGCAAACGGCACGGCCGCGCCCTCCGCGATACCGGACGACACGAGCCGCTCCGCGTTCCTGGTGTCTGCCGAGAGGAACACGTCTGCTGGCGCCCCGTGCTCGATCTGGGTCGCGAGGGCGGCGGAGGAGTCCGTCGACACGAGCACCGCCACGCCGGGCTCCACGGTGGCGTACGCGGGCCCGATCTCCACGACCGCCGGACCGAGCGACGCCGCGGCGAACACGGCGAGCTCGGTGTCCGAGGCGCTCGAGTCGCCCGAGCCGGCCGAGCCGCGGCCGCAGCCCGCCAGGATCGCGGCCAGGGCCAGCGCCGCGACGAGCACGGCGCGTGCCGTCATGTCCGCCGCTCCCGCCCGGACGGGACCTCCACGATCACATTGGTCGCCTTGACGACGCACACCGCCTCGTCACCGACCCGGAGCCCGAGCTCGTCGACCGCCTCCGCCGTCATCAGGCTCACCAGCCGATGGGGCCCGGCAAGGACCTCGACGACGGCGGCAACGCGATCCTTCTCGACGCGGGTCACGATCCCCGGAAAGCGGTTGCGCGCGGACTGGGCCACGATCGGCCGATCGGTCGACGTCCGGCGGCGCTCGGCAAGGAGGCGGGCCACCTCCGCGAGCTCGAGGACCCGCTGGCCGCCCGCGGAGCGCTCGACGCGGATCCGGCCATCCGCCTCCCAGCGGCGCAGGGTCTCGATCGACACGCCCAGCATCTCGGCCGCCTGGCCGATGCGGATGCGTGTGGACGCCGGGGTTCGTGGCGTCGTCATAGACAGACAATATCGCACATCCAATCGGAAATACCTGGATATGGGTGCGCATAAGCCGCCCGATCGGCGATCGGGCTGTCCGCGCGCCGCCCCGACCTGACACCCACGTGCAAGCGAGGGCCCGCGGGCGCCCGACTCGGGCGACATCCCGCGGTCCGCACGCTCGCGCTGCCCGGCCGATCGGCGGCGCGGCTCGGAGTGCCGGGCGACGAGCCGGGCGATCTGCCCATGGAGGGGACCATCGCGTGGCGACCACGACCCCGGCGCCGGCGTCCGCGGACGCGGCGCGCGACGCGGGCCTGCGGTACTCGTCCGACGACCGGCCGGGCATCACGCGTCGCCGCGCCGGGCGTGGGTTCAGCTATCGAGCGCCGGACGGCAGCGTGATCCGCGACCGGGCGACGTTGCGCCGGATCAGGGCGCTGGCGATCCCGCCCGCATGGACCGACGTCTGGATCTGCCCCGACCCGGCCGGCCACCTGCAGGCGACGGGCCGTGACGCGCGCGGTCGCAAGCAGCACCGGTACCACGCCCGTTTCCGCGAGGCGCGCGAGGCGGCGAAGTTCTCGCGGCTGCTCGAGTTCGCACGTGCGCTTCCACAGATCCGCGAGCGCGTGGATGCCGATCTCTCGAAGCCCGGGCTGCCCCGGGAGAAGGTGCTCGCGGCCGTGGTCCGGCTGCTGGAACTGAGCCTGATCCGGGTGGGCAACGAGGAGTACGCGCGCCTGAATCGATCCTTCGGCCTGACGACGCTCCGCGATCGCCATGCGCGGATCGAGGGCACCCAGGTCCGGTTCCGGTTCACGGGCAAGTCCGGGCGTCGTCACGAGGTGACGCTCCGCGACCGGCGGCTCGCCCGGGTGGTCGCCCGCTGTCAGGACCTGCCGGGCCAGGACCTGTTCCAGTACGTCGACGACGACGGCGTCGTCCGCGACGTCCGCTCCGAGGACGTGAACGCGTACCTGCGCGAGATCTCCCCCGACGTGACCGCGAAGGACTTCCGGACGTGGGCCGGCACGGTTCTCGCGTATCGCGCGCTGCGCGCGCTCCAGCCCGATACCGGCACCTCGCGCAAGGCCGTCGTCGAGGCGATGAAGGCCACCGCGGACCGGCTGGGCAACACCCCGGCGGTCACGCGCTCGAGCTACGTCCATCCGGCAGTCGTCGAGGCCTACCTCGACGGCGGGGTCCCGGACGCGCTGGTCGAGGTCGCGGAGGAGCAGGAGCAGCCGCCGGCGGGGTCGACGGAGCCTGAGGAGAGCGCCGTCGTCGAGCTCCTCGAGCAGCGGCTCGAGATCGACGCTGCCCGGGCGACGGACCGCCCGCGTCGCCCGCGCCGACGGCGCCACAGCGAGGCCGCGGCGACAGGCAAGGCCGCCCCCTCACGGGGAGGCTGAGGTGGCGATCTTCGCGACCCTGTTCGCATTCCTCGGCCGGCAGCTCCAGCGGATCCTCACGACCGTCCTGGGCTGGGCGAGCACGCTCCTGTTCGGCCGCGTCCCGGCGGACCGTCAGCTCGTCCTCGTGCTGGTGACGTTCGGGTCGATCGCATGGATGGCGCTCGTCATCGGCGCCCTCATCCCCGACGCCGGCACGTTCCTGCTCGGGTTCGTCCCCGTTCCTGATGCCGTCCCGGAGTGGGCCGTCCGCGTCGTCATGCTCGCGGCGGCGCTCGTGCTGCCGCTCGTCCTCGGTGCAGCGACGCTCGCGCTCATGCCCGGCGGCGCCCGGCCGCGCGGCGCGGGCGCGATCGCCCAGGCGCTGCGCGGCTACCCGATGGCGCCGTTCCTCGCGCTCAGCCTCGTCGTCCTCGCGGTGATCGCCGTGTGGTACAAGGCGCGGGCCGTGGTGCGTCGGTGGGAGACCGCGCATGTTCCCGTGATCGTGCGCCCCGGCGGCTACGACCGGACCGTGGGCGAGCTCGAGGAAGCGCTCGACGCGGCGGGACTGCGGACGTGGACGCGCGCCGCGCCGGGCGCCCTGGCCGTGCCCGCCCGGCTGCTCGGCAAGGTGGCGGGGAAGGGGATCGGCGGCCTCGTGCCGGAGCGTCTGGCCCAGCTGATGGGGCCGGGACTCGAGGTGATCGTCTACCCGACCGACGTCGCGATCACCGGTGCCGGCGACGCGGTCGCGCGCGCCCGTTCGGCGATCGCCACGCGCCTGGCGGCGGCACCCGCGTGGTTGACGACGACGGCGGAGACCCAGGCGATCGAGGACCGGATCGAGCTGCTGGGCACCCGATCGCGGGCGGGCGTGCTCACCTCGGCCGAGGCGGCGCGCGAGCTCGCCGCGATCGATCGCGACCTGGCCGGCCTGCAGGTGCCGTACGACGAGTGGGAGGTCCTGTACCGGATGCGGCTGCAGGCGGAGCGAGATCTCCTCCGCGGCATCGCGCCCGGCGAGGCGTCGCCGGCGGACGGCCGGATCCCCGGAGCACGGCCGCCCCGTCCGGGCACCGCGCCGGGCGAGAACGATGGACCCCTCGGGATCGCGCTCGGCGTGGTCGGGATCGCCCTCGTCCTGGTCGACGCCATCCTCCTGCTGTGGCAACGGATCGCACCACCGTCCCGCCCCTGGAGGTGACACCGGGCTGACACCTGCGGACGGGATCGACGTACGAGACCGTGACGGCCTTCATGTTCATCTCGCTCCTGCGGGGCTGCACATGCCCGGACGCGCACCGACGGAGGGCGACGATGACCGCGACCGGCCCGGGAGCCGACCATGGATGAGTTGCTCGAGATCGTCGGTGAGCAGGTCGCGGCGGTCATCAGTCATCCGGTCGTCGTGTTCGCCATCCAGGCAACGGTCGCGTACCTGTGCATCCTCTGGCTGGCGTGCGCCTTCTGGGTCTTCCGGGACCTGTATCGGCGCACCCGCGACCCGATCTCGCCGTACGCCGCGGCGGGGGCGGTCGTGCTGTTCACCCCGCTCTTCTTCCCGCTCGCGCTCCTCGCCTATCGCCTGATGCGGCCCGCCACGACCCTCGTCGAGCGGCGCGCGATGGAACTCGAGGCCGAGCTCCTCGCGCGGGAGGCGGACGTCGAGGCCTGCCCTGCGTGCGGGCGTCGCGTCCAGGAGACGTGGAGCCGTTGCCCGGCCTGCGGGGTGCCGCTGGCGTCGGACTGCCCGGGCTGCGGCGAGCGCGTCGGGCTGGACTGGGTGGTGTGCGCGTGGTGCGCATATGACTTCGAGGACTGGCCGACGCAGCCGGTGAGCGTGCTGGCGGCTGCGCGCCCTCACACGGCCCCCGCGACCGCCGCGCCGGCAGCGCCGGCCGCTCTGGCGGCGGGTCCGCTCGCCAGCCTTCCGTCGGCGCGCCCCCGGTAGTCGGCAAGCCAGCCTTCCGTCGGCACGCCCCCGGTAGTCAACCCGCCGGCTTCACCTTCGGCACGCCCTCCCGAATCCAGGACCGGGCCGAGTCCGCGGGCACAAGAAAGCGCCGCCCGGATCGGGAGGGGGCCGATCCGTGGCGGCGCGTTGTTCGCGACGCGAGCCCCGTCACAGGCGCGCACCGCTCGAGCGTGCGGAGAAGCTTGCTGCAGTGTCGGCGGCCCCGGCTCGCGGGGCCGTCACGACACCGCCTCAGGACATCACAGCGGCATTACACCGCCGTGCGGCCGATCTAGTAGCGGCCGGTCTCCGGATCGACCTTCCGGTCGGGATCGAGCTCGTCGCCGGCGTTCCCGAGCTCCTTGCGGAGGTCGTCGCCCGCGTTGCCGACCACGTCGGCGAGGTCCTCGCCGTCACGCTTGCGCCAGGTCTCCTTGGCCGTCTCCTCGCCTTCGCGGTAGGTCTTCTTGAGGTCGTCCATCGTGTCCTCCGTAGGGTTGGGGCCGTCGGACGGCCCGATCGCGCCGGCGAACGCCGACCACCCGATCGTGCAACCCGTTTCGTGTCGCCGAGCGCCGCCACCAGCGGGCGCGGGCTTGCAGCGCCGTGCCAGACGCGGCCCGGTCGCGACCCGGCTCCGACGCCAACGCGTCGGGGCCCCCTGACGCGACTCAGCGATCGTCGCCGGCGTCCCGGCAGGCCCGGCAGAGGGTGTCGCCCGGGCCGGGCGACGGCGCCCGCTCGTAATGCGGATTGCGTGGATCGATCGTCCGCCCGCACACGGTGGTCGTGCCGCCGCGTTCCCGGTCCGCGTCCCGCACGAGCGATACCGCCCGCGGCTGGCCGCGGCGCGTGTACACGACCGACTGGGGCTGCGCCGGGCGTCCACCCTCGCGGTGCCATTCGCCGAGGTGGTCCCTGACCCACATCGTCTCGCTCCCCCGTTGCGAGGCGCCCGTCGGGGGGCCCTCGCGCATCGTCGGCGACCGAAGCCGGTCCCGGGGTCGAGTCTCGCCCGGCCCCGGTCGCGCGCCGTCCGCACGCGTGCCCCGGCGCCTATCGGGCGCATCACGACCGCGTACCTGCGGGGGCTGGGAGACCGCCGGCGCCCGTCCGGCCGTGGCCGATCGCGGCCTGTGGACCGTACGCTAGTTGCGCGGGGGCTCAAGACGAGGGGCAGAGCAGATGCGCGCTACGCAGGTCAGAGAGGTCCTGCAGTCGTGGCGGGATGCGGAGCGACGGTGGGAGGCGACGCACCCGGACGATCCCGACTACGAGCAGGTGCGGAATGCCGTCGCCGAGCCGTGGCTGGCCTACCAGGAGGCATCCGGTTCGGTGGCTGCCGACGAGCTCGTGCTCGTCGCCGACGATCGGATGCGGTACGTCGCTGCGAACGAGACCGCGCACCGGGTCCTGGGCTATCCGAGTGGCGGCCTGATCGGTCGGTCGATCGCCGACGTCACGGCACCAGGCGACGTCGAGGCGGCCGCGGCGGCGTGGGCGACGTTCCTCCGGCTGGGCAGACTCGACGGGGAATACCGCCTCGTCACCGCCGACGGACGTGCCGTGCCCGTGGTCTATCTCGCCCGGGCCCACCAGCCCGTCGCGGGGCTCCACGTTTCGAGGTTGCGGGTCATCGCCCCGACGCCCTCGGAGCAGCACACGTCAGGCGCCGGATAGAGCGAACCGCCGGAGGAGGGGGCTCCGGCGGTCCGCGGCGAGGGGGTCGGGGACGCCCCGTCACAAGCGTCCCCTGGGGGTGAGGCGAGTTGTCGGGTCGACGCGGGCCGAGGCCCGGCGTCGATGTCCGGACTCTAGGGCCGGTCGTCGGCCCCGGATGTCACGCCCGGGGCCGCGAGCATCGCAGGCGCATCGCATCGCGCGGGCGCTGCGCGCGCCGCGGGCGCAGCCCCACGTCGAGGGGCGCTCCGCCCCCTCAGACCATCGCCTGTCGGGTGAGGATCTCGATCACCGCCGAGCCGAGGTCGCGGGCCTCCACGTCGTAGCGAGGCAGCGGGATCGGGCCGCTCGGGCGCTTCGGTCCGACGAGGATCGTCCGGGCGCCGCGGGGCCGCCCGAAGCGGCTCCCGGGGTCCGCGGTCACGAACCAGACGTCCGGACCCAGCGGCCGGGGAAGGTCCCGCGCGAGGCGGACGCCGTCGGGCAGGGCCTCGCCCTGGGCGTCGCCCGCCGGGTCGAGCAGGACGACCTCGCACTCGGCCTCGGTGAGATGGCGCAGCGCGTCGACCGCCCCGGGCGAAAACCGCACGGCGGAGGAGTCGGCGGGGCGGGTCGCCGGCTCGACGACGGCCGACGGATCGACGAACACACGCGGCACCGCTACCACACCTCCTGACGGGATCGCTCTCATGTCGCCCGGCGTCGATGGCGGCCCATCCGGCCCGCCACGCTGCGCTCGACCGTACCGCGGGCAGGGGGGGACGCCGACTAACGTGCGGCGCCGGCTACCTTGCAGTCGTGACAGGAACGCGTATCAACGCGCGTCGCCGGCGGCGTCCGTGTCGCCGAACAGGGCCTCGACCGCCGCGAGGAGGCGGTCCGGGGAGAACGGCTTCGCGAGGAAGGCGGTGGCGGCGGGAAGCTCCTCGCGATCGAGGAACGTGTCCTCCACGAGTCCCGAGATAAACAGCACCCGGAGGTCCGGCTGCTCTCCTCGCAGCTGCTCCGCGAGCTCAGGGCCGGTCAGGCCCGGCATCACGACGTCGGTCACGAGCCCGTCGATCCGGCCGGTCTGTGCCCGGACGGCGGCGAGCGCCGCCGCCGCGTGGGGTGCCGTGAGGATCCGGTGACCGGCCCGGCGCAGGATCGCCTCGAGCAGCTGGCGGACCTCGGGCTCGTCGTCCACGACGAGCAGCGTGCGGTTCGCCATGCGGCTTCGTGCCCCGGCCGCGGCGCGCACCGCTGTCGCGGCCGGCCCGACGGGCACCGCCTGGGGCGATGGCGTCGCCTGGGCGGACTGAGGCTCCCGCCGATGCTCCGGGTCCGCGGCAACCTTCGGCAGGTAGATCCGCATCGTCGTGCCCAGCCCGGGCTCCGAGTACACCGAGATCACGCCCCTCGACTGGCGGACGATTCCGTACACGGTTGCGAGCCCGAGGCCGGTGCCGCGGCCGCCCTCCTTCGTGGTGAAGAACGGTTCGAACAGGTGCTCGCGTACGTCGGGCGTGAGGCCGACACCCTGGTCGCTCACCGCGAGCAGCGCATGGGGGCCGGGCTGGAGGGGTGGGTACAGGCGCGCGAACGCTGGATCGACGTCGATCGACGCCGTCTCGATGAGCAGCGTGCCGCCGTCAGGCATCGCATCGCGCCCGTTGAGCGCGAGGTTGAGGAGGACCTGGTCGAGCTGTGACGGGTCCACCCGAACGCTGCCCGTCGCCGGGTCGAGGCCGATGACGAGGGCCTGGTCGCTCGACAAAAGGCTCTCGAGGACGGGCCGCAGCCGCTCCACCGCCGCGTTGAGGTCGACGACCGTCGGGGCGAGCACCTGGCGGCGCGCAAAGGCGAGGAGCTGCCGCGCAAGATCGGAGGCCCGGTCGGCCGCCTCGCGGATGCGTCCGACGTCTTCCGCGATCTCGTGGGCGGGATCGATCTGGAGCGAGATGAGGTCGGTGTGGCCTCGGATGACCGTGAGCAGGTTGTTCAGGTCGTGGGCCACGCCGCCAGCCAGGCGGCCGATCGCCTCCATTCGCTCGCTCTGCCGTCGCTGCTCCACGAGCCGCGCCGCCCGGGAGGCGGTGGGTGCGATGCCGAGCACGATCAGGAGAAGGACGTGCGTCGAGCCCCAGCCGACGCTCCGCTCGATCACCTCGGCGTGGATGAGCTCGCCCGAGCGCGCGTGGAGCCGTGCGAGCTGACGCCCGCCGGCCACCTCGTCGGTCGCCCGCCTCGACGGCTGCGGCTCGACCTCCAGGGGCCACGGCTCGAGCCGGTCGTTGCGGTCGAACCCGAGCATGTCGGCGGCCGCGCGGTTGAGCGCCAGCAGCCGGCCGTCCTCCGGCGCGACGAGGAGGTGGGGCAGGGGATGCTCCGCGATGAGCGGCTCGAGACGTCCCTCGGCGTCGCGAATCATGAGCGATTCCGCCGCGATCGCGGGCATGGCCCGGGGTCTGCCGCCGCCGTTGCCTCCGCGGGCACGATCCTTCGCCGATACCGCTTCGCGCACGCTCCCTCCCGGTCTCCCCGCGTCGGACCCGGACGGCGCCCGCGTTCCACGGGGCAGCCGAGGGCACGGCTGCTCGCCGTCGGGTCGAGGAAACCACGACGGAGCCGCCCCCTGCGGGGCGGCTCCGATGGCGGCGCGTTACAGATCCGTTGCAGGCCGGGTCAGCCCGTTACGTCGCCCTGCTCGACGGTACCGCGCCACGCACCCGTGGCCGTGCCGCGCGATTCGATGAACTCCTTGAACCGCTCGAGGTCCCGGCGCACGGTGGCATCGGGCACGCCGACCGCGTCACCGATGTTCTCGACGACGCCCTCGGGGTCGATGTCCATCGTCAGCGTCACGCGCGTCCGATGGTCGTCGAGCCGGTGGAAGTCCACCGAGCCGGCGTTGCGGGCGCCGCTCGTGGCCGTCCAGGCGACGCGCTGGTCCGGCTCCTGCTGCGTGATCTCGGCGTCCCATTCCTTCCGCTTGCCGCCGATCTCGGCGACCCAGTGGAGGTGGGTGTCGTCGATCTGGCGGACCGACTCAACGCCTTCCATGAACCGGGGGAACTCCTCGAACTGCGTCCACTGGTCGTACGCCACGCGCACGGGGACGTCAACGTCGATGGACTGCTCGACCTTCGACATGCGGTACCTCCCACTGCAGATGCTGAACACGAAAGACGCCCACCGCGGGCGCGGTGGGCGTCTGTTGCTGGTGCCGGGCCGGCGTCAGATGGCGCCGCGACCCGTCCGACCGCGCCCCATGACCATGCTGGCCACGAGGACGACGATCACCGCGCCGATCGTGGCGGTCACGATGGACGAGATGTCCAGCGCCCCGTCGATCGGGTCGGTGTTGAACAGCGCGCCGGCGAGGAATCCACCGACGAGCGCGCCGACGATTCCGAGCACGATGTGTCCGATCACGCCCAGGCCCTCGTCACCCTTGACGAGGAAGCCGGCGAGATAGCCGGCGATCGCGCCGAGCACGATCCACGCGATGATGCTCATCCGTACCTCCATCCCTTCCGATCAACCACGCCCGAATCGCGTCGGGGTTGGTGAGCGCATCCTCGGTGCACGGGACAGTCAGGCGCGGCAAACGGGACGCCCGGGTGCTAACAACTCGGTGTCAGCGGACGCCCGGAGGACCTCCTACAAGCGGCGCGAAACCGGTCCGCGGCGGCCACGATCCGCTGCGCCCGGGCGCAGCTCCCGACCCGCCTCGCCGCGCTCGGCGAGCACCCAGCCCGGGAGCCCGTCGGCGGCCTCGTCCGTCAGGACGGCAAGCAGCCGGTCGACCATCACCTCGGCGTCGGCTTCGGCGGCACGCGTGCCACCGGCACGGGCTTCCGCGACCACCGCCGCGATGCGGCGCCGAAGCAGCGTCTCCGCGACGACCGGGCGAGGGCCGGTCAGGTCGGCGATCACCAGCGGCTCCGGATCCTCCACGCCGAGCCGCGCGAGACCGTCGCGCAGCCGCCGGGCGCGCTCACGCGCCGCGGGTGGCACGTCGCCGAGCCAGGGCTCGGGCTCCTCGTCCGATCGGGGACGTCGCCGGGTGGCGCGCCGCGCTGCGCGCCGCGGTCCGCGTGCATCGTCTGCAGCCGCCCGGTTCGCTGCCGGCCGTGCGCGCACCGTTGCGATGCGCTCCGCGAGCGGCGACGGCTCGGGAGCGGAGGTCGCGAGCCGCTCGAGCTCGGTCCGTGCGTCACCCAGGGACGGGTACGGACCGTGCACGCGGGGAAGGCCGAGCTCGTCGGTCTGCTCCTCGTCGACCACGACCCAGCGGCCCGATTCGAACTCGATGCGGAATCGGCCGTCCCGCGATGCCCAGCGCCCGCCGCCGAGCCGCTTCAGGGACGAATCGCCTGCCGCCATGCGCACAGCCTATCCGGAGGTCGGTGCGTCTCCCGTGGACGGGCTTCCTCCGCTGGCGACCGACGCCTCGAGGCGCCGCCGAAGCTCCTCGAGCGCGATCGGCATCTCACGCCGAATCCGGTCGCGCGCCACGCCTTCGGCGAACCGCAGGAGCCCGGGCAGCTCGATCGACGCCGTGAGCCGGAGCTCCGTGCGCGTCGCCGCGAGCGGGACGAGCTGGCAACGTGCCCGGACACCCGCGGGCGCGTCGAGCGTCCGGAACGCGATCGCCGTCGCGGGCTCGAGTTCGGTGATCTCGGCCGTCGCGCGAATCGTCCGGCCCGGGCCGTCGATCGTGAGCCGGGCACGTGTCCCGATCCGCAGCGGCCCCGGGTCGAGCTGCTCGGCCGTCCGGATCGGCGGGAGCCACGCCGGCAGCGCCTCGATCCGAGCGAGGTGGGCGAAGACGTCGGAGGCGGCGCGGTCGACCGTGACGACCTCCCGGATCTCGATCACCGCCACATCTTCAGGCCAACGGACGAGTGGCGCGCGCGGCACGCCGGGCCATCCCCGTTACGGGAGCGCCTACGGAACGATGAGCAGTCGCGGCCGGGACCATCGGGTGGGGGCTGTCTGGCACCGTCGGAGGCGATAACACGCCCGACGCCACCTTAGAGGAGCCGCCCGTTGCGCCTCGTCTCGACTCCGTCACCGGGCGACATCGCGACCGACGGCGAGCTCGATCCGACGAGCCTGCGGATCGTCCGGCTTCGGCTCGCCCTCGCGCTGATCGCGGCCGCAATCCTGCCGCTTGCGGTCGGCGCGCCCGTGCTCCGCGTCCTGCTCGACGACACACAGGCCGCCGCCACCGATCGCCTCGCGGACGATGCGGCCGAGGTCGCCACCGCCATGACGGTCGAGCTCGAGGGCACACGACGCGCCCTGGGTCTGATTGCCGCACATGACGCCGCGCCTGCGGCGGCGGCGGGTGACGAGCACGCTCGTGACGAGCTCGCACGCGCGGTCGACCGGCTGCGCGAGGGGAGCGCCTTCGTCCACCACGTGTGGACGATCACGTCCGACGGTGCAACGGCCGTGGATCTCGATCCCGAGCCGGCGGCCACGCCGGCACCCGCGCTGTCCGCCGCCGAGCTCGCGCGCGCCCTCGCCCTCCAGCCCGGCCAGGTGCGCGTGGTGGATCCCGGACCGAGGGGTGCCGATCTGCTGCTGCTCACGGCCATTCCCGGCGAAGGGAAGGCTGCAGGTCTCCTGGCCGCCAGCCTGAACCTGGAGCGGCTGGTGCGCCTCGCCGCGGCCGAGGCCGGCAACGGCGAGTGGAGCGTTGCCATCCGCCCGGCCGGCGGCGAGCCCATCTCCGTCGTCGAGCGGCCGGGAATGGACGTTGCCAGCCTGCCCGGCGAGGTCCTGGGACGTGCGCTCGACCCGGCCGAGGGCCTCGAGGCCGCCGCCGAGGACGCGCTCGACGCCCTCGGGTTCGCCGGCTGGACCGTCGTCCTGCACGCGCCGTTCGCGGTGTCCTCGGTGCCGCTCGCGCCGCTCGGGCTGCTCGCGCTCATCTGCCTCGCCCTCGTGGGGCTCATCGGCTGGATGGCCGGCCAGGTGCTCCGCCCCGCGGCCGAGCTGGACGCGTCGCGGCGGCGTCTCCGCGAGCTGTACTCGATGGAGCGCGAGGCCTCGCTGCGCGACCACCTGACCGGGCTCGGCAACCACCGGGCGTTCCAGGAGGAGCTCGCCCGGCAGTTCGATCAGACCGGCCGCTACCACGTGCCCATGTCCGTCGTGCTGCTCGACCTCGACGAGTTCAAGCAGGTGAACGACACGCTCGGGCACGCCGTGGGCGACGACCTGCTCGCCGAGGTGGGCCGCGTCATCCGGGGCACGATCCGCGCTGCCGACCGCGCGTTCCGGACCGGTGGCGACGAGTTCGCCATCGTCCTCCCGCATACCGACGCGTCGGGTGGCATGGACCTCGCGAACCGCCTCCTCCGCCGCCTGCTCGACGACCGCCCGTCCGGCCGGTACCAGCGCCCGATCTCGTGCAGCGGCGGCGTCGCTGCCGCTCCGGAGCACGCCGGCGACCGGTTGCAGCTGCTTGCGCGCGCGGACGCGGCGCTCTACCGCAGCAAGCGCAACGGCCGGACGATGATCACGCTGTTCGATGCCGAGATCGATCGCCCGGCCCTCAGCGAGCAGGAGCGAGCGACGCTGTCGGCGCGCGTGACGCGGGTCGCGAGCAGCCGCTCGCTGACCGCCGTCTACCAGCCGATCGTGCACCTCGAGTCGGGTCGCCCGATCGCGTACGAGGGGCTCATCCGGCCGGCACCCGACAGCGGCTTCGAGTCCCCCGCTGCGCTGTTCGCCGCGGCCGAGGTGAGCGGCCGGATCATCGATCTCGACCGGGCCTGTCTCGACGTTGTCGTGGCCGGCGCCCGGCAGGCGCCCGACGACGTGTACCTGAGCCTCAACGTTTCACCCCGCACGTTCGAGGCGCCGGAGTTCAGCGCGAACGCCTTCCTCTCGATCCTCCACCGGCACGGCGTTCCGCCCCGTCGCGTCATCCTCGAGCTCACCGAGCGCGAGACGATCGAGGACGTCGATCGCCTGCGGGTCGCGCTCGAGTCCTGCCGCCGGGCCGGCGTCCAGATCGCGGCCGATGACGTCGGGGCCGGCAACGCCGGCATCCGCATGCTCAGCCAGATCCAGTTCGACGTGATCAAGATCGACCTTTCGCTCGTGCAGGCTGCCGCGGGGCGCGAGCCGGTCGGGTCGGTTCTCTCGAGCATCGTGGACCTCGCCCGGCGCTGGCGCGCTCTCGTCGTCGCGGAGGGCGTGGAGACCCCGGAGCAGCTGCGCATGATCAAGGCGCTCGGCATCGATGCGGCCCAGGGGTACCTGCTCGGCCGTCCGGGGCCGCTCGTGCCGTCGATCACGTTCGACCTCGAGGCGCTGGCCACGGAGCCGCCGCAGGCCTGGTGGCTCGCCGCCCGGGCCGCCTCGACGCCGCTCGCCTCCTGACCTGCCGGCCGTCGCCGGCAGTCGCCGGCACGTGCCGCACCGGGATCGCCGGGAACCGCCGGAGCGCAGCGACCTGCCGCGCCGCCCTACGAGGCACCGGAGACGCCGCTGGAGCGGCTCGGCCCCGGGCTCGGGTACATGGCCGCCGTCGTCGGCGGCGCCACGATCCTCAACCTCCTGATCCTGGGCGTGATCGCCGGTGGGGCCGGCGGCTGAGCCCGGGATGTGACGGGGCGGCCCCGGCGGCGGGCCGCGGCGTCGCAGCCGGCTTGCAGATGCGGCCGTGCAACCGGCGTGCAACCGGGCGACGCGCGATTGGGAGGGCCGGCGCAGCATCCGCGCCCGTAGGGTCGGGCGGCCGGCGGCGCCGCGGGCCCCGCCGAGGCAGGCACGGAGACGAGTGATGCTGACCCATCGCGAGGCGGACGCGATCACCCGGACGCCGGGTGACGCCGAGCCGGGACCCTTGGTCCAACCGGTACGGACGACGTACCGCCGACTTCGCATGGGGGGTCTGACCGCGGCCGAGGCGGGCAATCTCACGGCGCACCTCGCCGGGTTGCCGGCCGTCCCGAAGGGCTGGCAGATCGAGGAGCTCGAGCGGCTGCTGTTCGTCCGCGAGCTGGTCCGGCTCGGGCGAATCCGCTCCTGACGGCTCCGGCCTCCGGGTCAGACGATCCCGGCCAGCGCCGTGGGGTCGTCCGCGCGGAGGCGGTCCTGGCGCTCGCGCACCCGGCGGCGAAGGTCCGCGTCCTCGCGGTAGGCCGCCACGAGGTCCCGCTCGAGGCGCCGGATCCGGACGCCCACCGACCAGTCGACCGCGTCGGGGTCGCCGAGGTCGCGCTCCTCGATCGCGGCGACGAGCTCCTCGAGGACGGCGTCCAGGGGGCGGCCTCGATCCATCGCATCCTCCCGGCGGCTCAGGAGTTGGGCGTGCAGGACCAGCAACTGTCGAACCGCTGCCGTGTCCTCGTCGTTGCGAACCGCCGGGGCGGCGTTGCGTCGACATGACAGCGGGGCGAACCGCTGGACCTCGCCGTCCGGGCCCGCCGGACCGTGCGCACGCGCCTGCACGAGACTGCAATTGCGGACGAACCGGCGAGCGACCGGCTGTGATCGGCGGGCACCTACGCTGACCCGGACCCGCTGCGCCGGCACTCCAGCCGTCAGCGCCCCAGCTTGCGAGGCCGGCTCGATGACCCCCCGCATGGACGATGCCACTGGCCGCGAGGCGTTCAGCCCGCCCGTTCCCCTCTGGTGTCCCTATTGCCACCATCCGTTCGTCGGCTCGGTCGACCGGCGCAGTGGCCGGTTCGTCCACGGGGACTGCCCGGTGGGCGCACTGGACCTCGCGCGGATCCGCAAGCTCGCCCGTCGCGAATGGTTCTGGGCGCGGTTCCTCGACCAGCTCGAGAGCCGACACGGTGAGGACGACCCGAAGGCCGCCTGAGCGGGTGATGGACCGGGTCGTCGTCACGTGATCGCCGTCACGTGGTCGCCGGGCCGCCGTCAGGCGCGGAAGCGCACCTCACCCGCCTCGCGACAGGATGCGACGCGGGTCACGAAGCCGCCCGGGATCCGGTCGTCGAACAGCACGACGCAGTGGCGCTCCGGCCTGTCGAGCAGCGCCATGGACGGGACGCGAAGGCCCTCGCAGCCGCCGGCCGCGCGCACGGCCTCGCCGATTGCGCGTGCGAGCGCCCGATCGAGGAACGCGTGCGGAGCGCCCGCGATGCCGAGCGCCGCGACGACTGCCGCGTCACGCAGGTCGAGCAGGCGCACGCCGGCCAGACTGAGCCGCAGGACGCGTCGCTCGACGACGGCCTCGCCCGCTCCCGTTTCATGGCGCCCGAGCTCCGCGAGCACCACCCCGGGGTCGGTCGCGAGGTAGACCGTGGGCCGGCGAGGGCCGCTCCAGCGGTCGAGGATATCGCCGCCGTGGGCGAGCGCCGGCAGGTCGATCGGCGCATTGCCGGGGACGTGGCAGAACGTCGTGACATCCACGACGCTGGCGTGTCGCGCGACGATCGACCCGAGATCGCTCGGGGCGCGCCACGGGCGCGAACTCGACATGCGCGGGTCAGCCTCCCTGGAATGGGGTCCTGCGGGGTTTCGATCCGGCGGCCGGCGCGAGGCAGGCGCAACGTCGCCGGCAGGCTCCGCGCGCCCGGCCGTCGCGTGCCGGCTCGTAGCGTCCAACGGAACACCGGCCATCCGACTGCCAGGAGGAGACGCCATGACTGACCGAGCCAGCGACAGGAACGACGCCGGCGGCCCGCGGCCCGAGCCGGTGGGCCAGGAGGATCCGGGCGCCTACATCGGACGCGAGCCGGAACGGGCGACCGAGACGATCCCCGGTGGCGTCGGTCCGGGCGACGAGCGCGTGGCCGCCGTGGCTACCCAGGGCACCGGCGTGGGGCGCCCTGACGAGCGAGGGCAGCCCGCCGACGAGCCGAGTGGCCACCGGTTCGGCGATTCCGTGTCGGACGACGACGTTCGGCGCGCGGGCGACGGGCCCGGCTGACCCCTCAGGCCGTCCCCGGCAGCGGGCCGGATCCGCCATCCGTGCGGTCCGGCCGATCGCCGCCCACGTCCGCGCCCTGGGCGAGGGCTTCGGGCCAGCCGACGCCGAGCAGCAGGGCGGCGTCGGTGTCCGCCCGGGCGCTCCAGCCAGGCCCGGCCGCGAACCACGCCACGCCACCGGTCGGGACGGCCAGCGCCTCGGTGCCCCGCCCGGCGGTAACCCGCCCCTCCAGCACCTGCAGCGTGAGCGGCCCGCGGGTGTCGTCGTCACCGACCTCGCCACCAGCCCGGACGAGCGTCAGCACGAGGCGCTGCGTGGGCGCCTTCGCGAGCGTCTTCGCGGCGCGGCCGTGCTCGCGCCAGGCCGGCTCCGCCCGCAGCGCATCGATCTCGGCGCCCAGGTCGAACACGTCGACCGCGGGGTGAAGCGCGCGCGGCTCGCGCGTGTCCGTGCCGCTCGTCACGGGGCCGCCACCGGCCATAGTGCTGCCCATCGTCATTCCTCCGGGTAGACGAAGACGCCGGGGACGTGCCCCGGCGTCTTCGAGGTTGCGCGCGTCGATCAGGACGCCGACGGCGACGCCTCGAGGCCGTCGGACGGGCTGGTGACCGGCGCGAGGCTCTCGGTGGTGCCGTCCGTGCTGGTGCCGGTGCCGCCGCCGCAGGCAGCGATGACCATGGCCAGCGAGGCGGTCAGAATGAGCAGAAGCTTCCGCATGCAGATATACCTCAATCCATCTGGTTCAGGGTGATCTCCCGGAGGTCGCTCCACCCGGGAGGCGGGGGCTGGGCCTGCCCGCGACGGGGGACGGTAGCCGGGCGGCATCTGCGTCGAAACGCATTCCGGGCCGCGTTCGCATTGCGTCCGGCTCACAATCGCGTGAACGTCCCACGCCCGGTCCGCAACCGCAAGCGACCTGTTAGAGGACACCGGCTCGTGCCTCGCGCGACGCGTACGGTCCGCGTCCGATCGTTCGCCGTACCGGGAATGCGCCGCATCCCCGGGCCCAGGGAATGGGACCGCCGGATCGCCCGACCCCCCAACGCCGGAGCTCGACCCAGATGCTCGAACCCACCACGTTCGACGACCCCGCCGAACCGCCGCTGGCGATGAACGACCGCGCGATGCGCGTCCTCGAGTCCGGGATCGCCTTCGTCGCGCTGCTGAGCGCGATCGTCCTGGCCGTCCTGCCGCGCTGACGCCCTAGTCGTCACTCATCACGCGCAGCGCAAACCCGAACTCCGCGCCGCGATCCGTTCGCGGCAGGGCCCAGATCCGCCCGCCCATCGCACGGATGAGGCGCGCGCACACGAACAGCCCGATGCCCGCTCCCGCCGCGCTCGACGCGGTGCTGGGCGACCGGAAGAAGAGGTCGAACAGCCGTGGCGCCTCCTCGGGCGGGAACCCCGGCCCGTCGTCGACGATCCGGACCCGCACCTCGTCATCGCCGCCCTCGACGGCGATGCTCACGGTCGTGCCAGGCCCGCCGTACTTCGCGGCGTTCGACAGCAGGTTCCGGACGACCTGCTCGACATAGGTCCGGTCGGCCTCGACGGTCGACAGCCCGGGCCGGATGTCGAGCGTGAACCGCACCCCGGGCCAGCGGGCCTCCTCGGCCTGGAGCACGCTGGGCACGACCCGCTGGAGGAGCACCGGCTCGCGGCCCACGTCGCCCTCGGCCTCGCCGAACCGGTTGAGGGCGATCACGTCCTCCACCAGGCGATGGAGCCGCTCGGCCTCGACGGCGATGTCCTCGAACACGGCTCGACGGCGCTCCTCGTCGAGTCCCGGGCGGGACAGGAGCTTCGCGCCGCCGTAGATCGTCGTCACCGGCGTCCGCAGCTCGTGGCTGAGGACACCCACGAACGTCTCGCGGACCGTCTGGCGCCGGCGCGCCTCGGTGATGTCCCGGATGACGACGATCGTCTCGCCGCGGCCGTCCGGCCGCCCGGCATCGCGCGGCGAGACCGGGTAGGTGGACACCTCGATCCAGCGATCCTCGTCGCCGGCGAGCGGCAGCTCCACGGGTCCCGCCCGGGTGCCGAGCCGCGGCAGCGCCGATGCTCCGTTGCCGATGACCGCCCGCAGGTCCCGGTACGAGCGCAGGCGACGTCCGCTGGCCAGGGCGTGGGCGGCCGGGTTCGCCCGCCTGACGCGGCCGCTCGGGTCGCAGACCAGGATCGCCTCGGCCATCGCGTCGATCACCGCGTCGAGCTCCGCCGCCCGGGCGTGCTCGGACGCCGCAAGCTGCTCCAGCCGCTCCTGGGCCTCGACCCGATCGCGGTAGAGCTTCGCGTTCTCGATTGCCGCGGCGGCACGCGCCGCGAGCGCCTCGGCGAACCGGAGGTCCTCCTCGCCGAAGCGGCGTCCGGACTCGGAGGCGACGAACGTGATCGCGCCCAGGGTCCGACCGCCGGCGACGAGCGGCACGCACATGTAGGACCGGAGGTCGAGCGCGCGGAGGATCGCGAGGTGCTCCTCGTCCTGCGCGGCCGCCTCGACGAGCTCCGCCGGGACGCTGGTGACCAGCTCGGGCTGGCCCGTTCGGATGACCGCCGCCATGCCCACCGCAGCGTCCGGGTCGGGCGGGTATCGCTCGCGGAGGCGCCGGGCCAGCTCGACCTTCGCGGGGTCGACATGGGCGACGACGAGCCGCTGCGGACGATCGTCGTCGCCGACGAGGTCGATGCCGCACCAGTCGGCGATGCCCGGCACGGCCAGCTCGGCGATCCGGGCGAGCGTCGCCTCGTACTCGAGCGACGAGCCGAGGATGCGGCTGGCCTCGGCGAGATACCGCTCGCGCTCCACCGCGGCGCGTCGCTCGGTGATGTCCGCGAACGTCGCCACCGCCGCGACCGTGCTCCCGTCGCCGGCACGGATCGGCGCGGCGCTGACGAGGATCGTTCGGCGTCCGCCCGTGAACCGTTCGAACTCGAGCTCCTGGTTCTCGATGCGTTCACCGGACACCAGGGCATGCATGAGCGGCCACTCGTCGCGGCCCAGCTCGCGACCGTCTGCCGCGTCGAACACCCGGCCGTATGCCTCGAGCGCCGAGGCGCTCTCCATCCGCGTCCCGACGAGCCGGTCGACCTGCTCGTTCAGCAGGACGATCCGACCCTCGGGCGCCTCGGCGATGATCACGCCGCCGGGCATCTGCTCGATGACGGCGGTGAGGCGCGCACGCTGGCGCTCCAGGTCCGCGACGAGCGCCTCGCGGGCCTCCGCGAGCGATGCGCGCTCGAGGGCCTGTCCAGCCAGGTCCGCGATGGCGCGGGCGACGTCGCGATCCTCGGCCGTGATCTCGCGCCCGCCGGTCCAGGTGATCGCGACCGCCCCAACGAGGCCGGTCTTGGACGTGAGTCCCAGCCCCGCGGTGATCTGTCCGTCGATCTCCTCCCAGCGGTCCTCGCCGTCCGCGACGACGTGCTGGAGCAGGGACGGGGTGTCGAGCGCGATGCGCTGCCAGCGCGAGGCCTGCGCGGCGAGCGGCCCGGCGAGCTGGAGCGCCACGAGCGATGGCGGGTCGTCGTTCCCGCGCACGTACAGCGCGGCACCGTCGGCGTGGAGTCCGGCGAGCGCGTGCTCGACGACCACGCGAGCAACGTCGGGGCGGGACTCCGCCCCCGCCAGCGCGCGGGTGAGCAGCTGCAGCTGCAACGTGCGCTCCGCCGCGGCCTCGGCTGCTCGCCGGGCCTCGCCCTCCGCGCGGTAGAGCGCGGCGTTCCCGATCGCGAGCGCGGCTCGCCGCCCGAGCTCCTCGGCGATCGGCACGTCCTCCTCCGTGAACGTCCGCCCGCTCCACGCCCGGACGAGGGCGATCGCGCCCAGGATCGTCCCCCGGGCGGCGAGCGGCACGACGATCGCCCACCGGGGATCGAGCGACCGGAGGATCGCCGCATGGCGCTCGTCCCGCGTGATGCGCGCGAGGTCGAGCTCCTCGAGTCGGTACAGCCGGACCGCGCCGTCGACCATGGAGCGGCCCATCAGACCCTCGCTCCCGGGCACCGAGGGATACGCCCACAGCGCGTCGGCGCCCGAGCCGTACCGCGGGTCGGCGACCCGGACGGCCGCGCGACGGACCGTCCCATCGGACTCGAGCACATCGATCACGCACCAGTCGGCCAGGCGCGGTACCGCCATCGCCGCGGTGGCCGCGATCGTCGCCTCGAGGTCGAGCGATTCGTCGAGGTCCGCCGCGGCCTCCGCGGCCAGCCGGTAGCGGGCCTCGGAGGCACGGAGCTCGCGCTCCGCGAGGACCCGCGCCGTGATGTCCTGGAACGCGTTGACGGCATGGGTGACGCGCCCGGACGCGTCTCGCATGGGCGTGGAGCGGATCGTCGACCACCGTCGTTCACCCGTCGCGAGCACGCGGAACTGGACCGTGACCGGCTCGGGAGTCGTTCCGCGAAGCGCCAGCCGGCCCGGCAGCGCCTCGAGCGGGAAGGGACGGTCGTGCTCGTCGAGCAGCTCGAACCGGGCGAGGAGCTCCGGGCCGCTGGCGGCGAGGAACGCCTGGGCCGAGGCAAACCCCGACAGTCGCGCGGCCGCCTCGTTCGCGTACACGAGCCGCCCCGTGGCGTCCTGGACCGTCACGCCGTCGGGGACGGCGTCAAGGATCGCGCGAAGCTCGGACGCGAAGCTGAACGGGGGCTTGTTCGCGTCGGGAACGATCGGTGACGCGGGCTGCTCGATCACGAACCCCTCTTGCGCGCCCGTGCCACCCGGGACCGCCGGCGGATCGGATCAGAACCGGTGTGACGGGATCCTCGGCAGGCCCGGGCAAGGCATTGCAGATCCATGACAGCCGGGGGATCCCGCCTCAGCGCGAGCTTGCGCCTCCCGCGGCGTCGGGCAGCGACCGGCTGAGGGCCTCGCGCTCCTCCTCGTCGGGCGCCTCGGCGGCCGCCGGCTCCTGGGCGACCGGCACGTCCCGATCCTGGAGCCGGCCGGCGATCACCTCCACGGCGGCCACGAGCGGCACCGCGACGAGGGCGCCCGCGATCCCGCCCACTGCCGCGCCGACGAGGAGCGAGAGCGTCACGACGAGCGGGGACAGGCCGATCGTGTTGCGCATGACGTGGGGCACGAGGACGTTGTTCTCCACGAGCTGGATGGCGATCGCGACGCCCGCCGTTGCCACGGCGAGCTCGAACGATTGCGTGCCGGCGGCGAGCACCGCGGGCACCGCGCCCACGATCGGGCCGACGAGCGGGATCGCCTCGGCGATGCCCGCGACGAGGGCGAGCAGCAGCGCCGCCGGGACGCCGAGGAGGAGATAGGCCGCCCCGCTCAGCACGCCCACGACGACCATGAGGATGAGCTGTCCCCGGACCCACAGGCCCAGCCTCGTCTCGACCTCGTTCCACGTGTCGCGCACCTCGGCTCGGCGGTCGCCGGGCAGGAACGCGAGCACGTACCGCTGCAGCCGGGCGTGGCCGATGAGCCAGAAGAAGACGAGCGCGAGCACGGTGGCGACGGCGCCCAGGACCTCCGCCAGCGTCAGCCCGACGCGCACGACGTCCTCGGCGTCCGGCGGTGGGGCGGGCGCGAGCTGCCCCTGGGCCGCGTCGGCGATGCGCTGGACCGCGATCGAGACGGCCTCGGGCTGGAGCTGGGCGCCCCACGCCCGGACCCGCTCGAAGAAGGCGGGCAGCCGGTCCACGACCTGCTCGGCCTGCGCGAGCGCAGACGGCAGGACCAGCAGCACGAGCAGCGCGACGAGCACGAAGAACGTCGCGTACACGAGGACGATCGTGCCGATCCGCCCGAGGGGCAACCGCGCGCGGAGCGCACCCACGAACGGCTCGAGGCTGGCCGCGAGCAGGATGGCGATGAACGCGAGGAGCAGGACGTCGCCGGCCCGGACGGCGAGGTTCGCGAAGGCCCAGACGGCAAGCGCTCCGAGCGCAAGGCCGGCGCCGCGCGCGGACCATCCGAGGACCAGCGAGCGCATCGTGGCGGAAGGCGAGGGCGTGCGGCTCAGACGGGGAGGGCGATCACGACGTCGCCCTCGCCGCCACCGCCGTTGCCGTTGCCGTTGCCCGGGCCGTCGCCGGGGTCGCCGTCCTTGCCCTTGCCGCGGTCCTCCTTGTCCTCGTCCTTCTCGTCGTCGTCCGAGCGGACGCGGCACGGGCCAAGGAGCGGCCCGCCCCACGAGGACTCGCCCCAGAAGTACGCGGTCGCGGACTCGTGTCGGCCCTCCACGCCCACGCCGCGCCGGGCGCGCCGCAGCCAGTCCTCGACGTCCGCGTCCCACGCGGACGGTCCGAGCTCCGCCTTGAGCGGGTCGACCATCCAGCCTGCGCATCCGCGCGAGTAGAGCAGGCCGGGCGGATCGACCGCGCCGTCCGCGCCAGGCTGGGTCCCGCGCCGGAACCACTCGCGGATGGTCGTCCGCGTCCAGGGGCCCGGCGCCCCGCCCGACCAGGCGTCGATGCGCGTTCGCACGACGTCATCCGGTCGGGCGAACCTGGTGACGGGCTGCTTGTTCGTGAGGTCGCGGACGAAGGCGCGCCACAGGGGCGCCGCCGCGGTGAGCGAGGTCGCGGGCTTCTCGGTCCGCGGCGTGGAGTGGTCGCTGTTGCCCATCCAGATCCCGACCGCCAGTGCGTAGCCTTCACCCTCGGGAGCCGGCAGGTAGCCGTACGTCGCGAGATCGCGCGCGTCGTTGGCGGTCCCCGTCTTCACGGCCGCAGGGCGGCGCTCCCGGTCGGGCCCGTTCCGGATCATGAGCTTTTCGGCCCAGATCGGGTTCTGTCGCGGGTCGGTATTGCCGCTCAGGATGTCCGTGACGAGGAACGCCGTGCCCGGCGAGACGACCTGCTCGCCCTCCGGCTTCGGCGCCTTCCAGACGACGTTGCCGGCCGCGTCCCGGACCTCGAGGATCAGGCGCGGTGGAACCCGTACCCCGCCGTTCGCGAGCGTGCCGTAGGCGGACGTCAGGTCGAGCGGCCGCACCTCCACGGTGCCGATCGCCCCCGCGAGCCCGGACTGGAGGAAGGCGGTCGTGCCGCCCTGGAACCGGACGCCCATGCGCTCCGCCTGCGCCGCGACCGCCTCGTTGCCGACCCGTTCGAGCGCACGGATCGCGGGGATGTTGAGCGAGTACTGCAGCGCTCGCCGGACGAGCACCGGCCCCCGGTCGAGGTTGTCCGCGTCACGCGGCGCCCAGTCCTCGCGCGGGTTGAACTCGGTGGTGACGTCCAGCAGCAGGCTGCCCGGGGTGAGCGTGCCGGTCTCGAACGCCGTCGCGTACACGATCGGCTTGAACGCCGACCCCGGCTGCCGCGTCCCGTCGCCCGCCGCGTCGTACTTCGGGTCGAACTTGGGCGAGCGCAGGTTGTCGCGGTAGTAGCCGGCACTGCCCACGTAGGCGAGCACGTCTCCGGTGCGGTAGTCGAGCGCGACCAGCGAGGCGTTGTGGAGGTCCTTCCCGCGCAGCGCCCGGACCCAGGCCAGGTCTCCCTCGCCGATCTTGAGCCGCTCGAGCATCCGCTCCTGCTGCTCCCGGGTCCGCAGGTTGGGGGCGACGACGGCCGCAGTGATCCACTTCTCGGCCAGGCGCTGGGCCGGCACGTCGAGGGTGGTGATCACCCGGAAGCCGCCGGTCTCGATCGCATCCCGCGAGCCGACGATCTGCTCGAGCTGGCGGCGGACCTGCCACGTGAAGTGCGGCGCGACGTACGTGAGCGGCCGATCGCCGGCGAGGATGACGGGCTCGTTGAGCGAGGTCTGGAGATCCTTCGGCGACAGCCGCGTCCAGCGCGATTCGGCGAGGTTGCGCAGGATCCAGTTCCGCCGCACCACCGGCGGCGACTCCGGATCGACGACCAGCCGACCCTCCGCGTCCTCCGTCGCATAGCGATACGGATCGAGCGTCGAGGGCGACTTCGGGAGGCCGGCGAGGAGCGCGGCCTGGGCCGGCGTGAGCTCCGCCAGGCGATTGACGCCGAAGTAGACGCGTGCCGCCGCCGCGATCCCGTACGCGTCGTGGCCGTAGAAGATCTCGTTGAGGTACGCGGTGATGATCTGCCGCTTGCCCTCCTCGCCCGGGTGCGCGGCGGTCAGGCGAACGCTCTGGATGATCTCCTTCGCCTTGCGCACGTAGCGGTCGGCGCCGGGTTCGACGTACTGATCCGGCAGCAGCCGGGCGCGCACGAGCTGCTGGGTGATCGTGGACGCGCCGCGTTCGCTCACGCCGCTCGCGTTCTCCGTGACGGCGGCGAGGATCGCGGCCGCGTCGAACCCCTCGTTCTCCCAGAACGTCCGGTCCTCCGCGGTCACCGTGACGTCGAGGACGAGCGGCGGGATCGCCGCGTACTCCACGACCGAGCGCTGCTCGCGCATGAACCGGCCCAGCTCGCGCTCGCCGGTCCGGTCGTACACGATCGTTGGCTGGGAGAACGTCAGCTCGTCGAGCGCGCTCGGATCGGGCAGGTCGGAGGACAGCGCCGACAGCGCGGCAACGGCGGCCGTGCCCGCGACGCCGACCGTGCCGGTGACGAGAACCGCGAGCGCGATGAGGCCGACGCCGACGGCGAGCCCCACCGTATCCGCGACCGAGCGTCCGGTGCGGGCAGGGTGGCGGACCCCGAGGCGCCGCCGGTGGACCCGCGGATGCGTGACCCCCCAGCCCGAAGCGGCGCCGTGCCCGTTCGGGTGGCGCGCGTGGCGGGCATGCAGCGGCGGATCGTTGGACGGTCGCACGCTTGCATCCTCGGGCACGGCGGGTGGCGGACCCGATCGCCCGGATCGGCGCGCACTTGCAGTCGAGTTGCGACCCGCGGCTCCACCGCAGGCCGGAACGGCCCTACGCCGCGGGCACGAGGCGGAGCACGGCACCGCCGCCGAGGTCCACGGCGAGGATCTCGCCGTCCGCGTCCTCGCCCAGCGAGGCGATCGGCCGGCCCGTCTCGAGGAGCACCGTGGGCTCCTGGGGGCCGTCGTCCGCGGCACGGACCCCGAACAGCAGGCCGCTGCAGACATCGGCGAACAGCGCGACCCCGGTGAGCTCGGGGATCGCATCGCCGCGGTACACGGGACCGCCCACGACGGAGCAGCCGAACGACCGTCCGTACTCGGCGACGGGCTCCGTGAGGCCGGTGCGGTCGCAACCGGTGTCGGGCTCGAAGCAGTGGCGGCCCTCCAGCCGGTCCCAGCCGAAATCGAGACCGAGCGTGCCGGCACGCGCCACGTCGAGCTCCTCGTAGCGACCCTGGCCGACGTCGCCGATCCAGAGGTCTCCGGTCTCGCGGTCGAACGCGATCCGCCACGGGTTCCGGAGCCCGAAGTGCGCGATCTCGGGGCGGGCGGTGGGGTCGCCGGCGAACGGGTTGTCCGCCGGGATGCCGTACGGCTGCGCGTCGTCCGTGTCCACGTCGATCCGGAGGATCTTGCCTAGCAGCGTGTCGAGTCGCTCGGCATGGTCCTGGGGATCGCCGCCCCCGCCACCGTCGCCGGTGGCGATGTGGAGGAACCCGTCGGGCCCGAACGCGAGCGCGCCGCCGTTGTGGTTCGGGTACGGCTGGTCGATCGTGAGCAGGATCCGCTCCGAGCCCGGGTCCGCTCGCTCCGTGCCCTCGTCGTCGGGCGCCGCCGTGAGCTCGCTGACGACCGTGTCGCCCTCGAGATCCGTGTAGTTCACGAACAGACGGGGATGCTCCAGGTACGCGGGATGGAGCGCGATGCCCAGCAGCCCGCGCTCGCCGCCAGACCGGATCCTGTCCGAGAGATCGGCGAACGGCACGTCGAGGAGCCTGCCGTCGCGCACCTCGCGGATCCGGCCGGCCTGCTCGATGACCAGCAGCCGCTCGGCGGCTCCCGGGGCGGCGACCACGCCCACCGGGGCCACGAGGCCGTCGGCGACGACCTCGAGCCGGACCCTCGCGGCGATCGGCCCGTTCGTGGCCGGCGTGGGGCCGGGCGAGAGCGTAGGCATCGGCGCGGGACTGGCGGTCGCCGCCGGCCCGGGAGTGGGTGGCGCAGTCGGCACCGGCGCCGGCGTTTCCGCGGGCGCACATCCGGCGAGGACCGCGGCGAGCAGGGCGGTCAGCGTGCGGCGCATCGCCCGGTGCCGGGCGGCAGGCGTGTCGTCCATCTCGCGTCCCATTCGACCATCCGTCGTGCTCGGATCCGGCGAGCGTAACGGGGGTGGTCGGGACGCGCGCCTGCGGGCATCCTGTCCCGCGAGGACCCGGGCCGTGCCGGGCCGCACCCGGAGCCCGCCATGGACGTGTTCGCGCTCGACGACCTGCTCGCCCGCCGCTCCGGGCTCGGATGGCCGTACCTCGAGTTCCTGCGGGTCCCGGACCTGTCGGTCGGGCTGTACGTGCTCGGCCCCGACGACGTGGACCGCCAGAAGCCCCACACCGAGGACGAGGTGTACGTCGTGGCCGCCGGGCGCGGCCGGTTCACCGCCGGCGACGAGACCCGTCCGGTCGGTCCGGGCGACACGATCTACGTTGCGAAGCACGTGCCGCACCGGTTCCACGACATCACGGAGGAGCTGCGGCTGCTGGTCGTGTTCGCGCCGCCGGAGGGTTCGGGCGCCGGGTGAGGGGGCGGGGTCAGCGCGCAAGCGCCCGCTCGACGCGCGCGGGGAGCGACTCGGCGAGCCGTGCGTTCCGGCCGTCCCCGTCGTGCCGGAGGAAGATGAACGCGTCCATCCCGTCGGCAACGAACGGCGCGATCCGGCGCGCCCAGGTGTCGAGGGTGGCCTCGTCGTACGCCGACCGACGCAGCCGGAGGTAGAGGAAGCCCCCCGTCCGGCGCAGGGCGGGCTCGTCCGCATCGTCGACGTCGGTCGCGCACAGCGCCGCGCCGGCTGCCTGGAGCCGCGCGAACGTCTCGTCGACATGCCACGCCGGATGCTGCAGCTCCACGACCAGCGGCAGGTCGCGCGGCCACGCCTCCAGGAGCTCGTCGAGCGCGGCGTCGTCGCGGGGCTGCTCACCCGGCACGCGGAACAGCACGGCGCCGAGTCGCTCGCCGAAGTTCGGCAGCGCCTCGGTGAGCCACGGCACGCTCCCGGCCGCCCCGCCACGCATCGCGCGCCACGACGCCCCGCGCTGTGCCTTCACGACGAAGCGGAAGGCCGGCGGCGTCGCGGCGACCCAGGTGCCGATCCTCGCCGGCGTCGGACGGGCGTAGAACGTGTTGTTCAGCTCGACGGCCGGTAGCCGGCTTGCGTAGTGCTCGAGCAGCCGGCCGGAGGGGAGGCCGGGCGGGTAGAAGGCGGGCGCCCAGGCCGGGTAGGCGAAGCCGCTCGTCCCGGCGAGGACCCGGCCCGCGGCTGGATCAGGCGTGGTCCGACGGGTCCCCGGCCGGGCGGACGGCCGGCCCCAGCGCGGTCACCACCCGGGACAGCCCGCGCTCGATCGCCTCGCGATCCTCGGCCGGGATCGGGGTGACGAACCACCGCTGGATCCCCCGCAGGTGCGTGGCCGAGGCCCGCCGGAGGCGCTCGAGACCCGCGGCCGTCAGCACCGCCACCGCGCCGCGCGCGTCCTCGAGGCAGCTGCTCCGCTCCACCGAGCCGTCCTCCACGAGGCGGTCGATGAGCCGGGTGACGCCGCTTCGCGACAGGAGCACGCGCTCCGCGAGCTGGTTCATCCGCAGCCGCCGGCCGGGGGTCGCGGCGAGCTGGAGCAGCGCGTCGTACTCGGCAAGCGACATCCCGTGCTCCCGCCGCAGCTCGTCGTCCAGGCGGCGCGTCACCCGCGCGTGGGCATGGAGGAACGTCCGCCACGGCGCGATCGCGGGGTCGTCGGCGCGGAGGCGTGGGGTGGCGCCCGTCGCGTCGCGGGGCGGGACGAGCTCGGTGTCCACGGTGCCGGGAATCGTACGCTGGATGCAGATCGTTCACACGGCAACCATGCCGGCGGGCCGTGGCGGCGGGCGACGACCGGCGGCCCTACCATCGCCTCGCCCCCCGGGCGTGCGTCGGCTCGCGATGCCGTCCGTGCATCAGCTGCGGCCGGAGCGGGCGTGGATCGTCACGCAGGGCGGCAGATCACGATTCGATCCGGGCACGTACCCGCACCACGTGATGCTCCGCCGGCATCAGCCGATCGATCGGCGCCGCGGCACGCGACCGCACCAGGAGAGCCTGCATGACCGCCCTCGACCTCCCCGCGATCCGCGCCCGCTTCCCCGCGCTCTCGAACGAGCAGCACGGCCGGCCCGTGGCGCTGTTCGACGGGCCCGGCGGGACGCAGGTCCCGGACACGGTCATCGAGGCCGTCAGCCGCTACTACCGCGAGGCGAACGCGAACCACGGCGGAGCCTTCCTCACGTCGGAGCGAAGCGACGCGATCGTCGCGGAGGCGCACGCCGCGCTGGCCGATCTCCTGAACGCCGCCGACCCGTCCGAGATCAAGGTGGGCGCGAACATGACGACGCTCACGATGCACGTCTCGCGCTCGATCGCGGCGAGCCTCCAGCCCGGCGACGGGATCGTCGTGACCCGGCTCGATCACGAGGCGAACATCGGTCCGTGGCTGGCGATCGCGCGCGACCGCGGCCTGCGGGTGACGACGATCGACATCCGTGACGACGACGTCACCCTCGACGTCGAGGCGTTCGAGGCGGCCCTGCACGAGGGGCCGAAGCTGGTGGCCTTCGGCTGGGCGTCGAACGCGGTGGGCACGATCAACCCGGTCGCCGAGCTCGTCAGCCGGGCGCACGAGGCCGGCGCCCTCACGTACGTGGATGCGGTCCACGCGGCGCCGCACCTGCCGATCGACGTCCGCGCCATGGGCACCGACTTCCTCGCCTGCTCCGTGTACAAGTTCTTCGGGCCGCACCTGGGCGTTCTCTACGGCCGCGCCGACGTCCTCGATCGGCTGCCGACGTACCGGATCCGCCCGGCCACGGACCGGTTCGAGACCGGGACCCAGAACCACGAGGGTCTGGCCGGCACGCTCGCCGCGGTCGAGTACATCGCCGACCTGGGCCGTCGCTACGGGCGCGGCCTCGCCGACGCGTTCCCCGGCATGACCGGCCGCCGGCTCGACGCGCACACGGGGATGGCGGCGATCCGGGCCTACGAGCTCGAGCTGTGGGAGCACCTGCGGGCAGGGCTCGACGCCATCCCGGGTGTCCGCCTGTGGGGGATCGCGGATGCGGCCCGGTCGGTCGAGCGCACGCCGACCGCGGCGATCACGATCGACGGGGTCCCGGCCGAGGCGGCCTCCGTCGCGCTCGGGCGGCGGGGGATCGCGACGTGGTGGGGCGACTTCTACGCGTCGTCGCTCATCGACCGGCTCGGGCTCGCGCCCGGCGGCGTGCTGCGCATCGGGCTGACGCACTACAACACCGCGGACGAGGTCGACCGGCTGCTCGAGGAGCTGGCGGCGATCGCGCGCGGCGCGGCGGTCCCGGCCTGACCCGCTCCGGCGTGACCCGCCCGGGCCAGGCTTCCCGCACTCGGCCGTGAGCGTCCCGGACGTCCTCGTCGTCGGCGGCGGGATCGTCGGCGCCGCGGCGGCCGCCGAGTGCGCGCGCGCCGGGGCGCGGACGGTGCTCGTCGAACGCGCTGCCGTCGCGTCGGCGGCCTCGGGTCGGAACTCGGGTGCCGTGTGGCAGCCGGCCGACCCGGTGCTCGACGCCCTGTATCGCGAATCGCTCGCCCGTTACCGCGCGCTCGAGCAGGAGGCCGCCGTGCGCGAGGTCGGGTTCGAGCTGCCGGAGCGCCCAGCGGGCATCCTCACCCTCGGCCGCGACGCGGACGCGATCCGCGCCACCGTCACCGGCTGGCAGGCATCGCACCCCTGGCTCGGAGCCTCGTTCGTCGACGAGGCCGCGCTGCGGCAGCTCGAGCCGTCGCTCGCACCGGGCCTCGTCGCCTGCCGGCTCGACATCGGCTATCCCGTCGCCCCCGCCGCGGCCACGCACGCCTTCGCTGCCGTCGCGCGGGCGAACGGCGCGACGATCGAGCGTGCCACGGTCGAGCGGATCGTCACGGAGGCCGGACGGGTCCAGGGGGTGATCGCGGACGGGCGGCGGCTCGAGGCGGGGGCCGTCGTCGCGGCGGCCGGCCCGTGGACGCCCGAGCTGCTCGACCCAACCGGGCGGTGGCGACCGATCCGGCCGTTCTGGGGCGTCGTCGTGGAGGTGGAGCTCGCGGACCCGCCGCGCCACGTCCTGGAGGCCGCCGGGATCGAGGACGCGATCGCGCCCGGCGCCCTCCGCGCGGCGCGAACGCCCGACGAGACCGAGGGCGTGGTGGACTTCAGCCTCGTGACCGCGGGCGGCCGGTCCGCGCTCGGGTCGACGTTCCTGCCCCGCGAGCCCGACCCTGCGGCATTCGTCGACCGGCTCGTCGCCGGCGGTGTGGCCTGGCTGCCGGCGATCGCGACGGCCGCGCTGCGGGGCGTCCGGGCCTGTGCGCGGCCGGTGGCCCTCGACGGATGGCCGCTCGTCGGCCCGGTGCCGGGGGTGGACGGGCTGTACGTCGCGGCCGGGCACGGCCCGTGGGGGATCTCGACCGGGCCGGCCTCGGGAGCCCACGTCGCGTCGCTCGCGCTCGGCACCGGCGAGGGCGTGCCGGCGTCGCTCCGCGCGGCGCTCGATCCGGCGCGGTTCGGCGTTCCCTGATCCGTCAGCCACCCGATGGCGGCGGGGTCGGGCTCGCGGAGGGGGAGGCGGCCTCGGAGGGCAGCGGCGTCGCGGTCGGCGACGGCGTCGGGAGCCCGTCGGACGGCGTCGCGGTCGGCGACGGCGCGGGCGTCGGTGTCGCGACCGGCGTGGGTGCCGGCGGTGGCAGTGGCGGCAGGCCGGGCGGCTGGCACCCGACACCACGGGACAGCACCGTCACGGTCGGGCTCGTCCGCGACAGCGAGATCCGCGCCCACGCGCAGTTGTTCGTCTCGCTCGCCTCGAGATAGCGCTCTTCCGGGTCGACCGCGACCCGGACGACGAACGTGCCGCGCAGGCCGGAGACGTCGATCCACTGGTGCGCGAACGTGTACGGGTAGAGGTCGCTCCAGCCGGGGCTGATGCCCATCGTCACGCTCCCCGAGCGACGCGTACCGCAGCCGCGCTCGGCGTAGCGCGGGGACAGGATCGCCGACCCCAGGTACGCCTCGCGACGGGTGTCGAAGAAGCAGAACCCCACCTTCGGGCTGGCGCGCACGAGCGCGCCGGAGGCGGCGAACAGCTCGTACGTGGCTACCCGCTGGACGTGCCAGTGGTCGTGCCCGTCACCCGTGTAGCGGGCAGTCGCACCGGTGGCGATCGTCCGCCACGTCCCATCGGCGCGCCGGATGCGCTGGCGAACCGTCATCGTGGACACCCCCGTTGACGGCCGGGTCGCCCGGACCTCGAACGGGCCCCGCCCGGCGTTGACGATCGCCGTCGTCAGCCGGAGCAGCCGCCGCCCGCCGGCGTGCGCCACGACGCGAAACTCGACCGGGCGGCCCATCCGCAGGTCCGGCAGGAGATCGACGGGCGCCGCCTCCACGGCGCCCGAGAGGGATGAGCCGACGAGGGCCGCCCCCGCGACGAGCGGCAGGAGCGCGCGGCGACGGGCGGGGCGCGCCCCGGGTCCGGAGCCGCCCGGGCGCGGGGACGACATCGCTCGGCGGGACGGGGGCGGGCGCGGGCCGGAGACTCAGCTGCCGGCCAGCCGGTACACGCCGCCCGACAGATCGGTCACGTACAGCTCGCCTGTTTCGTCCTCCCCGAACGAGGAGATCAGCAGCTCCGTGTTCGCGATCCGGGTCGGCGCGGTGGACGCGCTGGCGTTGGCAGCGATCGCCCAGATCTCGCCCGTGCAGTAATCGCCGTAGAAGTACCCGCCGGCCATCGCCGGGAACGCGCTGCCGCGGTAGACGTAGCCACCGGTGACCGCGCACCGGGACGTGGAGCCGTGGGCGTACTCGATGAGCGGCCGGACCTTGCCCGAGGTGCTGCACCCGGAGGACGGCCGATAGCAGTGCCGACCCTCCAGCACCCGCCAGCCGTAGTTCGCGCCGCGGCCGGCCCCGGACGAGGTCGCCGGGCTGCGATTGACCTCCTCGTAGCGGCCCTGCCCGACGTCGGCGATCCAGAGCGCACCCGTCGATCGGTCGAACGACCAGCGCCACGGGTTGCGGAGGCCGCGCGACCAGATCTCATCGCGCCCGGCCCGGCCGACGTAGGGATTCCCGGACGGGATCGCGTAGTTGCGCGTCGACGTGCGCCGGTCGACGTTGATCCGCAGCATCTTGCCCAGCAGCGACTCGATGTTCTGGGCCCGGTTGCCGGGGTCGCCCGCGGACCCGCCGTCGCCCATCCCGATGTACAGGTAGCCGTCCGGGCCGAAGGCGAGGTGCCCGCCGTTGTGGTTCGCGTACGGCTGGTCGATGCGCAGGATCGTCCGCACCGGCGTCCCCGAGGCGCGGTCGGGATCGCTCGACACGCGGTACTCGCGGATGATCGTGTCGCCCGCGGTGTTCGTGTAGTTCACGACGAAGCGGCCGTTCGACTCGTAGCCCGGGTGGAAGGCAAGCCCGAGGAGGCCCTGTTCGCCGCCGCGCGAGACCGCGCTTCGGATGTCGAGGAAGGTCCCGATCGAACCATCCGCGCCGACGACGCGGATCCGCCCCACCTGCTCGACGACGAACAGCCGGCCGGATCCGTCGCCGGCGTGGGTGACAAGCACGGGCTTCGTGAACGTCCCGACCGACGTGAACGTGAGGGCGAGGGACCCGGGCGTGAAGGCGCTCGGCTGATCGGGGGCGGTCGAGCCCGCCGAAGGCGAGGCAGCGACCGGCAGCGGCACCGCGATGGCCACGGCGGTGAGGATCGCGAGCGCGATCGAGCGCGGTCGGTTCACGGGCTGACCTCCTTGGGGACGCGAGGACGCGAGGACGCGAGGCGCGTGGCTGGGCCGACGATCTGGCGGCAGGGTGGCGTGCGAGTCGCGACGGCTGCCACGGCCCGATCGGCACGCGGCGACCGGGACTCCTGGTGCTCGAGCGGTGCGTGCGTGCAGCGACCGCGACCGCGTCAGCGCCAGCTCTCCGGGTCGAACAGGTAGAACGTCGTGATCGCCCACTGCTCGCGGGCGATCTCGGCAAGCTCGGCGAGCCGGGCCCCGACAGGCCGCGCGGGGGTCGCCGCCGCGGGATCCGGGAGCTCGGCGGGCCGCTCGCCGCGGAAGGCGTCCGTCGTCACGGCGGCACGCGCGACGTGGATCGCCGCTCCGTCGATCCGTGCGAGGGCCGTGTAGCCGCGCATGTCGAAAGCGTACGCCCATGCTGCGGTGGCCTCACCACCCTTCTGCCCGGCGCATGGGAGCGACATCAGGTCCGTGACTGGACCGTCACCCTGTTCTCGCCCGTCGCCGCGACCACCCGGCCCGACACCGACCCCCGTGCAACCGCCGGCTCCCAGACGTACGAGCCGGTCGTGACGACACGCGCCCGGTACCTGAGCGGCCGACGATTTGCCTCGCCTGGGTCGACCCACCAGCGCACCGTCTGTCCATCGATGGTGTACCAGGCAGCGTCGGAATCCATGCCCGAGAGCTGCATCGGGGCCAGACCGGACGGCACCTGCTCCGTGATGACGTAGGCCGTCTCGGCCGCATCCGACGGAGGCGGTGTGAACGACAGGGACACCGTCACCAGCTGATCGTCTGGCAGGGCGTTTGCGAAGGACGAGCGAACGAGCCGCCCCCCGGCAGAGGGCGCGACGACGGGATCGCTGACCTGGAACCGCGCGACCGCCTCCATCGTTCCGTCGAGGCGCTCGAGCCGAAGCGTCGCGGCCTGCTCGGGACTGAGCGTCAGCCAGGTCCCTCCCGACACCTCGCTCCATTGGCCATCGATCGTCCAGCGGGCGCGCCCGGTCGACGCCGGCAGTCGGTCGACCAGCAGCCGGGCGACGATCACGGGCTCGAGCGCGAACAGCTCGCGCGTCGATCGAACCACCTCCAGATAGGCCAGCGCGTCGAGCGCCCGCGGGTCGCCCACGGAGGCGAGTGCCATCGCGAGCAGGGCGGTGCTCCGAAGCGAGGCGTCAGGATCGGTTGCACGAACACGGATCCAGGGTCCGAACTGCTCGCCCGACGCCTCGAGGACCAGACCGAGTTGCCCAGTCGCGATTGCATCATCGCCGGCAAGGCCGGCGCCCAGGGCCAGCAGCAGGCGTTCGTCCGTGGAGAGGTCGGTGGCCTGGGCCGCAGCCACGATGTCCGGCAGCACGTTGTCGCCCAGTGCGGCGAGAGCGGCGATGGCGCGCAGCCGTCGATCCCGCCGCTCGTCCGGGTTGTCGGCGAGCCCGCGAAGGTAGCCTGTCGTCTGGCGCGCGAGATCGGGCGCGGCGATCGCAACGCGCGTGGTGAGGCGAAGGTCGGGCGACCCGTGCGGAACAAGGGCCCATCCGTTCTCTTCGCGGTCGTAGTCCGCTCCCTGCCAAAGCGCCTCCGGTAGCCGGGCCGCGTCGACGCCAAACCGATCGATCAGGAGCTGGCGGGCGGTGTCCGCAGCCACGAGGCTGTCAAGGCGGAGGCCGTCAGCGGGCGTGGCCGCCCACAGCCACGGCAGGAGACGTGCCCGGCCGGTGTCATGGACGGTCACCTCGACGAGCCCGTTGGCGCGTGACAGATCCGGGATCGCGGCGCCCACCGCCCAGGCTACCGACTCGGTGCGAGTGAGGCGTGTCGCGACGACGTCGATCGAGCGCGTCAGGGCATCCGTCATCCGCACGCCGTCCACGGTGCTCGTCGCGCGAACGGTGATGCGATGTCGACCCACGGGCATCGCCGGGAGTGCGACGTCGTATGGCGCGAATGCCGTCCCGATGACGACGGTGGGTTCCTGCCCGGGGAGGTCGGATGACACCTCGAACCGAACCGAGTCGCCCGCGTCGAGCGCTGCCCCGTACGCGCGCACGCGGACGGCAGGCCGGTCGCCCGACACGTACGAGGCTCCGACAGTCATCTCGGCGAAGAACGGCAGCCCGACGGGAACGAGCAGTCGCGAGTCGCCGACCCGGAGCCCCTCGTCGATCGCCGTGGCGAGGACGCGCCATGAGGTGAGATCGTGCGGCAACGTGAACGAGACGGACGCCCTGCCCCGGCGATCGGTCTGGATCTTCTCGAACAGCGCGGTGTCCCGGAAGTCGAAGCGTTCGTCGCCGCCGCCACCGGTCGTGTCACCGCCACCGCAGTCCATGTCGGGTAGCGGGTGCTCGTGGCTCAGCACGATCTCCTGGAGCCCGGATCTGACTCCTGTCAGCAACTCCCGGGGCACGTCCTGGACCCAGGCATGTCCGGAGGCGAACAGCTTCTCGTCGACGGCGCGCAACACGACGGAGGCGGGGACCGGTGTGCCCTCCGCGGTGGTCGTTCGGACCTGGACGTTCACGGTGTCGCCCGGCCGGTACCGCCCGGACGCCGCGGTCAGCGTGACGGAGAGCGAATGCCGGCCCCGGTCGATGCCGACGCGATAGCCAACGGCCTGGACGTAGGCATCCCCGGTGAAGCGGACGGCGTCGACGAACAGGTTCGGGAGATCGCCCGGCCGGAACGGCTGGACGTGCGTGGGTGAAGCCGTGACGCTGACATCCTGCAGGCCCCGGGCCGTGGTCGCGAAGAGGTACCGGTTCGCGCCGTCCTCGATGGCGGTTCCCGACGCGTCGTACATGGTGATGGGGACCACGTCGCCGACCGCCGCGACGGTGGACGAGCGGCCGCCGCAGTCGTCCGACCGCTCGACCAGGTATGACCGTGTGCCCGTCACCGGACGTCGCGCCTCGCTTTCATTCGGCCACGTCGACGCGGAGCCCCACCCGCTGGCAAGACGCCCGTCGCCGTCTGCCGTCGTCACGTTCGCCTGGTATTCCCGCTCCGGCTCCGTCCGCGGAAGATCTACCTCGAACTGGCCTTGGCGGTCGGTTGTGACGGACCGTTCGAGGATGGTGGGTGATCGGTACTCCCAGCGGAACGTCTCGACGGACTGCTTGCTGATGAAGTCGTATCGACGACCCGTCGGGATGGCGACCCAGAACCGGTCGACCACCGTGATACTGGCGACGGCGGACGGGACGGGGGGACCGGTGAGCGCCCACCACTCCTCGCTCCAGCGCCGATCCCACGTACGTTCCAACGCCTCGACGTCGACCCGGTACACGAAGCCCTCGAAGCGCACGCGCGAACCGTCCACGATTCCGCGAACGCGGACATCGACGCTCGACGGGAACACCTCGATCTCTGCGCGACCCTCGATATCCGCCTCCTCCGCCGCCCTGGGCGTCGCGACGATCTGGTAGTCCCCGGCCTCCACGCGAATCGATCGCGTCATCCTCCCGTCGGCATCCGTCACGCCCCACTGGGCGTCGACGTCGGTCTGGCGCTCCGTGGACAGCCAGATGGGCAGCCCAGGCACCGGCGTCCCGTCGAAGAACCGCGCCGTGACGGTCGCGACGACCTCCTCGCCGGCCACGAACACATGGCGGTCTACCTCCACCTCCAGCGTGTACGCGGGCTTGACGATCTCCCCCACCTCGAACCACGTCTGGCGGATGGTCGTTCCGTCGGCGACCAGCTCGAGGGTGTATGAGCCCGCTGGGAGGCGGACGAACTTCAGTGACTCCGCGAAGACCCCG
>DASSPX010000002.1:0-25792 GCA_035699445.1 Candidatus Limnocylindrales bacterium
AGCTGCTCGACGGCCGCACGGACGCGGCTCCCGAGCTCGTCGTCGGGCAGCTCGCGCGGGGTGTGCCACGGCGTGGGCGTGGATTCGCCGCGCGACGCCATGACGATGCCGTCGGCGAGCTCGACACATCGGCCGTTCACGTCGATCAGGCTTCGGGAGGCGGCGAGGACCTCGTCCAGATCGGCGGGGTCGTCGTTGCCGGGCATGACGTAGGCCCGGATGCCGCTGCCCGCGAGCCGCTCGTCGGCCAGGGCGAGCCAGCCCTCGAGCGCGTCCCGCTTGAGGCGCAGGAACGTCGCACGTTCGAGCGTGATGTCGGCGCGGATCGCCTCCACCTCCTCGACGGTCGTGAGGAACGCGTATGTGCCCTCGTTTCGCGCCGCCCGGACGAGCTCGTCCACCTCGGCCCGCGTCTCGAGCGTCTGGACCCGCTCACGCCAGTGGGCCGTCCAGGCGGCGCGGCCGGGCACGGGGACGACCGGCAGCAGGACCTTGCCGGTCAGGTCGCCGCCGATCACGATCACGTCCGCGCCGTAGAACCGGCCGGCGTTGAGCCACTTCCGGAAGCACACGTCCGAGCCGTGGATATCGGCGACGTAGAACAGTGTGAGGTCGCCGCTCATCGCAGGCGGGGGAGAGGTGCCCTCCGACCGCGTGGGAGCGACCGGAGGGCGATGCCGCAGGGGCCGAGGCTCACTCGGGCGGGAGCTCCCGGAACGCCGCGTCGATCGGGACGCCCCGGGACGCCCGGTACGCCCGGACGACGAAGAACAGGACGAGCGGGATGACGAACTGGGCAGCGGTGGTCGCGAGCTGCTCGGGGGTGTTCAGGAACAGGAGGCTGTTCGTGAGCATGAGGTACAGCCCGATCGTGAAGTAGACGAGGCCCACGACGCCGCAGATCGCCATCACCGGGATCCCGGCGACACGCCAGTTGACCGGGCTGGCCTCGAGCAGCGGGCGCGTGTGCGGCAGGTACGGGAAGACGACGCCGCACAGCGACACCAGCCAGAACACGCCGTAGTACGCGAGGGCCGGCGTCAGGAACTTGAACACCCCGTAGTGGTAAAGGACGAGGAACGCCTCGCCGATGATCGCGACGACGAGCACCGCGACCCACGGCGAGTGGTAACGCGGGTGGACCTCGGACAGCTTCTCCGGGGCGAGCCGGTCGAACGACCAGGCGAACATCGCCCGCGTCGCGATGAGCATCGCGGACGGCACCCAGAAGTAGCTCCACAGGACGAGGCCCGCGGCCACGATCAGGAACAGCGGCAGGCTGTCGATGAGCACACCGGCATAGAGCATGAACACCGGGTAGGCCTCGAACGCGCCGCCCTCGGGCGGCGTGCCGTTGTACGAGAGCCACGCGAGCGCCTGGTTGAACTCGACCGGGACGGCGCGCGTGATCGCGGCGAACAGCACCCACGCGATCCCCGCGTACAGGAGCATGCCGCCCACGGTCGCGCGCAGCTGCGTCTTCGCCGGCGTGCGGACCTCGCCGCCCATGTACGTCGAGGCCCACGAGATGAGCCAGATGATCGGGATGATCCCCAGCGTGTCGACGAGCGAGAAGCCGGTCGGCATCCCCTGCTCGGCGGCGAGATCGAGCGTCTGCTGGTAGCCGGGGATTCCAGCGGCGGCCGCGTAGCGATCAAAGCCCGCCCGGAAGGCATCGTTCGTGGCGAGCGCGAAGATCGCCAGCAGGACGATGCCCGTCGCCGCGCCGATCACCCAGTTGATGTCCTGGAACCGCAGGTACGCGCGCAGGCCGCGGATGTTCAGCGCGGCCATGAGGATCACGAACACCGTCCCGAACAGGAGGTACGTGTCGGGGCTGTTCGCCCAGGCTCCGATCGCCGCGATCGTCGCGTCGCCGCTCACGGCGCCGTACGCGGAGAACATCGGCCCGAGGACGAACTGGGCGATCCAGTAGCCGCCGATGCCCACCCAGAACGACTGGCTCGTGGCGGCCGCGAAGCTGGCCATGAAGCCGACGACCGGGTGGAACGTCCGCGACAGGAAGACGTACTCGCTCCCGGTGCGCGGCATGATCGCCGCGAACATCCCGTACAGGAGGTTGAAGAAGATCGCCATCCCGGCGGCGATCGGGATCGCGAGCAGCAGGTTGCTCTGCGGGAAGATCGCCGGGTGCGACCAGTACGTGAACATGATGTAGACGACGCCGATGTTGGCGACGTTCAGGAGCAGCATCCGCCACGGCGAGCCGACCCGGACCAGGCCCGACGACTCGCGGCTGAAGAGGCGGCCGGGCGTGCCGCTCACGCTGGCCGGGGTGCCGACGACGGCCTCGCTCATCGATCCTCCTCCTCACTCCTCGACGCGGGACACCGGGGGGAACGCAGGGGACGCGGAGGGCAGCGGCACACGGGCGCGCGGCGGCACGCTAGGGGCGGCCGTCATCGCGCAGCAATGGCGCCACCCGACAATTCAGGCCCTCGTCCGTTGTGGGCGGGCGACGACCGCGCCCGGTCAGAGGCTCGTGAGGCCGCCGTCCGCGAGGAGCACGCTGCCGGTGACGTAGCGGGCGTCGTCGGAGGCGAGGAACGCGATCACGTCGGCGATCTCGTCGGGCGCTCCCTGGCGCCCCAGGGGCACCATCGCGTCGATGAACGGCTCGAGCGCCTCGCGTCCGCCCGCCTGCTCGATCGCGGGGTCGTTGAACGGCGTGTCGATCCAGCCCGGGCAGAGGACGTTCACGCGGACGCCCTTCCGCGCGTAGTCGACGGCGAGCTGGCGTCCGAGCATGAGCACGCCGCCCTTGCTCGCGCAGTACGCCGCGATGCCCGCCTCCGCGACGACGCCGGCGGTGGAGCTCAGGAGGACGATCGAGCCGCGGCCGCGGGCGACCATGCCCGGCAGCACCGCCCGGGCCGTGAGGAACGTGCCGGTGAGGTTGACGTCGAGGCTTCGCTGCCAGTCGGCGACGGTCGTCTCGGTCGCCGAGCCGGTGGCGAGGACGCCGTGCGCGCAGACGAGGACGTCGACCGGCCCGAGGGCCCCCTCGACCCGCGAGACCGCGTCGGCCAGCTGGCGCTCGTCCGTCACGTCGAGCCGGAGCCCGATCGCGGCGGTGCAGTCGTCCGCGTGCGCCAGTGCGGCGGCGGCCGCTTCGGCGCGGTCCCCGTCGCGATCGGCGATTGCCACCCGGGCGCCCTCGCGCGCGAGCCGCGTCGCCGTGGCCAGGCCGATCGCCCCGGCGCCGCCCGTGACCAGCGCCGTCCGTCCCTCGAATCGCACCGATCGCTCCTCCTCCGCTGCCCGGGGCGGTGCCATGCGGGCGCCTCGATGGTAGGCTTCGCGATGAATTCCTAGTCAGCGACTCGGAGATGCCGGTCGGATGACCGTGACCCTCGGCCTCGGCGCCCTCCGCCCGGCGCCCGCAGGCCTCCCGGACCCGAACCCGCGGCCGCCCGTCGTGGCGGAATCGGCCGACCCGTTCGCGACGCTGCGGGTCCTCGATCTCGTCGCCCGGATGCCGCGCGGGGTGCCGGTCCGGATCGACGACCTCGTGGACGCACTGAACGCGAGCCACGTGGACTGGCTGTTTTCCCGACCGGTCGTCACGGACGCGCTCATCGCGCTCCAGGCGAACTGGATGACCGACTACCGGAGCAACGCCGGGATCGTGCTCGAGGAGGGGCCGTACGGCAGCACCGTCACGCTCGAGGACAGCTCGCGCGTCGATCCCTGGATCGTGCGGCAGGCGCAGCGCGAGGCCGCTGCCTGCCGGGAGCGCCTCGACGCGTTCGCGCGTCGGGATCGCCTGTTCGACGGGGGGTGATGCCCATGTCGATGCCGATGGCGATCGTCGCGACGGTGGCGACGGTCGCGACCGTGGCGACGGCGGCCACCGCCGCCGGGCGGCCGGGCCGCTGCGCGTGTCCCTGGCGGGCCCGGTCGCGCTGACCGGCCGCCCGCGTCCCGCTCCTCCGACCGTCCGTCACGACCTTCACGACACCGAAAGGGAGCTCACGCCATGACCGTCCCCGGCTTCGCCAAGGACGTCCTCGTGTCCGCCGACTGGGCACAGCAGCATCTCGACGATCCGAACGTCCGGTTCGTCGAGGTCGACGTCGACACCACCGCCTACGAGCAGAGCCACATCCCCGGCGCCGTGGGCTGGAACTGGACCAGCCAGCTCGCCGACGGCGTGCGCCGCGACATCGCGAGCCGCGACGAGTTCAGCGAGCTGCTGTCCCGCAGCGGCATCGATCCCGACACGACGATCGTGCTCTACGGCGACAACAACAACTGGTTCGCCGCCTGGGCGTACTGGCAGCTCAAGCTGTACGGCCACCGCGACGTCCGGATCCTCGACGGCGGGCGCAAGTACTGGCTCGACCACGGCCTGCCCTTGTCCGTCGACGTCCCGTCGTACCCGGAGACCGGTTACGAGCTGCCCGACGTGGACTACTCGCTGCGCGCGTTCCGCGACGACATCCTCCCACGGCTCGGCGATTCGGAGCTGGCTCTTGTCGATGTGCGCTCGCCCGCCGAGTTCAACGGCGAGGTGATCGCGCCTCCGGGCATGAGCGAGACCGCGCAGCGCGCGGGACACATCCCGGGCGCGGCGTCCATCCCGTGGGCGCAGACCGTTCGCGAGGACGGCACGTTCAAGAGCCGCGAGGAGCTCGAGCAGCTGTATGCCGCGAAGGGCATCACCGCGGACAAGGACGTGATCGCGTATTGCCGAATCGGCGAGCGCAGCTCGCACAGCTGGTTCGTGCTCCACGAGCTGCTCGGCTTTGAGCGGGTCCGCAACTACGACGGCAGCTGGACCGAGTGGGGGAGCATGGTCGGCGTGCCGATCGAGAAGCCGGTGGCGGTCCCGGCCTGATCCTGCGAGGGGTCGCCTCTCGCGACCCCTCGCCTTCGATTGCCACGCCGCGATTGGCACGGCTGTCGGCGCACCTGACGACTGGCACGTCACCTGAGCCGCCAGACGTGCCAGACGAGGACGGAGCTCGCCCGATGCGGGCGCCCGTGCGGCACGCCGGGGGCTTCCGTCATCAGGTGAAACGCCCGGCGGCTCATCCGCGGCGGAACCCCTACAGCAGGCCTCCGTCCGGGACGAGCCGCGCCGGGTCGACCAGCCCGGCGTCCGACGCCATGAACGTATCGCGCTCGTCGATCCGGAACCCCGCGCGCAGGAGGATCGGCAGGACCGGGTTCGGTCCCGGGAGGCCGACGTGCACGAGGCCGCCCCGCGCCGCCCGACGCACCGCCGCGAGGATCGGCCGCACGGGCTCTGCGTCGGGTCGAACGACGAGCCGCGCGACCGTCCGGACCGGCGCCGGCTGGCGCACCCGGGCGTACGCGAACGCGACCACCTCGCCGCCGTCCGCCACCACGAACGTATCTCCCTCGGGCGCCGCCGCCCAGTACGCGTGGTCCACCGGCCGCCCACGCCCGGTCCAGGTCGCCTCGAGGGCGGACAGCGTCCCCGCATCCGCGTCGCGCGTCCCGACGCCCGGCCACGCCTCCGGTACGGCGTCGCCCGCCCCCCGCAGGTACAGGACGGGCCACAGCGGGGTCATCCCCGCCCGGACGTAGAGCGGCAGCGCGCGCGGGTCGTCCGAGGCAAACGTCGTCCTCCGCCCCGCATCCTCGAACAGCGCCTCGAGGAGCGCTCCGCCGATGCCCCGGCCCAGACGGTCGGGCGCCACGAACAGGTCGGCCAGGTGGTGCGCCGCCCCGGCATCCGCAACGGCACCGAACGCCACGACCCGGCCATCCTCGACGGTCACGAGCGCGCGGTGGTGATCGATGAGGTGGCGCACGTACGGCCCGACGACGTCGGCGGTCACCACGGGGCCGTCGTTGCCGTGCGCGGCGAGGACTTCCCGGATCGCGGGCACGTCCTCCCGCGTGGCGACCCGGATCACGCCGCGGCCGCCGGTCGGGGACGCGGCATCCCCGCGGACTGCGGGAGGACCAGGAGCGTTCCCGCCGCGACGAGCACCGACACGAGCGGCGAGACGGCCGCGACCCGCAGGTCAATGCCTTCCCACACGGCGGACGCCCCCATCGCGCCGACCACGAGCCCCAGGTTCGAGAAGGCCATGACGGACCCGATCCTGCGCCCCCGTCGTTCGGCGC
This sequence comes from Candidatus Limnocylindrales bacterium, assembly GCA_035699445.1. Taxonomy (GTDB): domain Bacteria; phylum Chloroflexota; class Limnocylindria; order Limnocylindrales; family CSP1-4; genus DASSPX01. The sequence goes on from DASSPX010000002.1 coordinate 6,124, forward strand.
CGGCGACGGTGGCCAGCATCGCGTACCAGTTCGCGCCGAAGCCGGCAACGCCCCCACCGGCGATGACTCCAGCAGCGTAGATGACCGGCTGCGGCAGGTCGCTGACGAACACGGCCGTGTACAGGGCGACCGGGATGCAGCTCAGGACGGCCCATGTCGCACGGCCTCGCTCGTCGCCGCGCCGGGCGAGCCACGGGCCGATGAGGATGTTGCCCAGGCCGAACAGCGAGAACAGGATGCCGATGTCCGTCGTGGACCACCCGAGCCGTGCGGTGGCGTACGGCGAGTAGGTCGTGATGAACCCGCCGAAGGCGGCCGAAAAGGCGAGGTTGGACACGACGAGCACGGCAAGCGCTGAACGCGGGGAAGTCGGCACGGCCACTGGCGCCGCCGCCGACGGCCCCGCCGCGTCCGCCGAGTCGTGCGACCGCGCCGCCTCCCGACCGCGCTCCGGCGGCAGGAACCGGAGCGCCACGACGACGCCCACCGCGCTCGTCGCCCCCACCAGGAGGAACGGCATCCGCAGGTCGCTCACGGCGGCGATCAGTCCGCCGACTGCGGGACCGAGCAGCGCCCCGGCCGATCCCGCGGCCGACAGGATCCCGTTCGCGAACGCCAGCACGGTCTCGTCGACGATCCCCGCGAGGTAGATCCGCTCGGCGGACAGCGCCACCCCGGCTCCGAGCCCCGCCAGCGATCGGTACGCGATGAGTGGCAGCGCCGCGGCGGCCGTCGCGATCAGCAGGTTGCACGCCGCGTAGACGGCCCAGCCGCCCGGCACGAGGCCGCGGGCGCCGAACCGGTCGGCGAGGAACCCGCCACCCAGCTGACCGACGGCGTTCGTCACCGCGAACGCGGACGTCAGCAGGCCGAGCACGAACGGATCGGCGCCGAGCTCGATCGCGTACAGCGGCAGCAGCGGCAGCATGACCGCGACGCCGACCTGGCTGGCGAACGCGACGACGGCAAGGATGAGGATCGGGAAGCCGGCGCTCCCGAGGCGGGCCGCCGCGCCGCGTGGGGACCGGAGGAGCTGCACGCGGCACCCGACCCTACGACGCCTTCCGGGGTCCCCGCCCGTAGCGGGCCATGACCTCGATCAGGCGCTCCGCCCCGAGCGCGTGCGCGATGACCCCGTCGCGGCCCGTCATCGTCTCCGCCGCCAGCAGCGCTGCCACGATCGCCGCTTCCGTGGCCTCGACCGCCGCCTTGAACAGCGGCGTCATCCGTGCGTCGGGGACCATCCGGACGCTCGCGACCAAGGGCACGCCGTCCGGTTCCGCGGCGGCCGAGGGCACGGCGCGATTCCCGGTCGCGAACGCGAGGAACAGGTCGCCCGACGAGTGGTTCGCCGTGCTGCCCATGCGGGCGACGCCGAGTGCCGCCCGATGTGCGAGGCGCTCGGCCTGGTGCGGCAGGAGTGGCGCGTCGGTGGCCAGGATGCCGATGATCGATCCGGATCCAGGGGGCACGGGCTGACCGGCGTAGGGCGACGGGACCGCGTCGAGGCCGAGCGCGGCGCCGACCGGAACGCCGTCGATCCGCAGGTCCTCGCGATTGCCGTAGTTCGCCTGGACGAGCGCGCCGACTGTCCACGGCCCACCCTCGCCGTCGACCTGGCGCGATGCGGTCCCGATGCCGCCCTTGAAGTCATGGCAGACCATGCCCGTGCCGCCGCCCACGTTGCCTTCGGCCACGCGGCCGTCGGCCCCCGCCTCGGCGTCGGCGAGCGCCGCGTCGACGTGCTCGGGCCGGACGTGGAGCCCGTCGATGTCGTTGAGAAGCCCGTCCCATGTCTCGCCGACGACCGGCAGCGACCACAGCCTGCCGCGCGGTTGCCGATGACGAATGCTGTGCGCCACGAGCGCGTCGCGGACGATCCCCACGCTGTGCGTGTTCGTGATCGCGATCGCGCCACCGAGCTGCCCCGCCTCGCGGATCCACTCCAGTCCGGTCAGCTCGCCGTTCCCGTTGAGGCGATGGCATCCGGCGAACACGGGCTCGTTCCAGACGTCGCCGTCGTGCGGCAGGATCACGGTCACGCCGGTGCGGACCGGGCCGCGACCCACGACGAGCGGCCCATCGCCCTCGATGATCGTCGCGTGTCCCACGCGCACGCCGGCGACGTCGGTGATCGCGTCGCGCGGACCCGGCTGAAGGCGGCCGATGACGATCCCGAGCTCGCGTGCGCGCACGTGCTCCTCCTGCGGCGACGGCCCCGGCCGGGGCCGGCCGGGCTGCCGACCTATCATCGCCGCGTGAGCGCTTCCCTGGTACCGGGTCGCACCGTCCGGTCGCGCGCCGACGTCGTGGTCGAGCGGCTGCCGGCGCTCGATAATGCCCGGCCGATGGACGTGGCCGAGCGCCTCCGGGCGCTGGGCGGGCTCGCGCTGCTCGAGAGCGCGCGACCCGGCCGGGCCGGGCGCTGGTCGTTCCTCACCGCCGAGCCCGTCCTGGTGAGCGGGGTTGCGGACGGTCCCGACCCGTTCGCCGACGCCCGCCGGGCCCTCCGCCGGCTGGCTCCCGGCCCGGTGGCCGGCCCGGTGGGCGGTCGCGTCGGCGGCCCGGTCGCGGCCCCGGTACCGCCGTTCCTCGGCGGGCTCGTCGGCTATCTCGGCTACGACCTCGGACGGCGTCTGGAGCGCCTCCCCACGATCGCCCGGATCGACCAGCACCTGCCCGACCTGCGCCTGGCGCTCCATCCGTGGGTGATCGCCTGGGACGGCCGCGACGGCAGCGCGTGGATCGGCGGACGGACGCTCGACGGAGACGCGCTCGACCTCGCCCGCCGGCTGGATCGCGTGCTCGCGACGCTCGATGCGCGCGTGCCAACCCTGCCCGTGTCGCTGCCGGAGCTGGGCGAGCTCGGGTTCCGGTCGGACACGCCGCACGACGAATGGGTCCGGCAGGTGGAGGCCGTGCGCGACGCGATCGCCGCCGGCGAGCTGTACCAGGCGAACCTGACCCGTCGTCTCACGACGCCGTTCGTGGGCGATCCCTGGCCGCTGTTCCGCCTCCTGCGGACCGGAGAGCCCGCTGCGTTCTCCGCGTTCGTCGAGCTCGGCGACGGGCGGGCGATCCTCTCGGCATCACCGGAGCCGTTCCTGGCCCTCGACCCCTTCGGCCGGGTCCGCACCGACCCGATCAAGGGCACGCGGCCGCGGGGGCGAACCCGCGACGACGATCGCCGGCTCGCCGGGGAGCTGCTCGCGAGCGCGAAGGACCGTGCCGAGAACACGATGATCGTGGACGTCCTCCGCAACGACCTCGGGCGGGTGTCGCTGCCCGGCTCGGTGCGCGTGCCGCGGCTGTGGCGGCTGGAGCGGACGCCGTCGGTCCAGCACCTCGTCTCGACGGTGACCGCGACGCTCCGGCCGGGGTGCGACGCCTTCGACCTCCTGCGCGCATCGTTCCCGGGCGGCTCGATCACGGGCGCGCCGAAGATCCGCGCGATGGAGCTGATCGAATCGCTCGAGCCCGTCCGGCGGGGGCCGTACACGGGCGCGCTCGGCTGGATCGGGGCCGACGGTGCGATGGGGACCAGCATCCTGATCCGGACGCTCGTCGCGGACGGGCGGCGGCTCACGCTCCATGTGGGCGGCGGGATCACGCACCGGAGCGACCCCGAGGAGGAATGGATCGAGACCGTGGTCAAGGCCCGCGGGCCGCTGGGGGCGATCGGCGCGCGCGAGGTGGACTGATGGCCGGCGTCGTGTGGGTCGACGGCCGGATTCGTCCCGCTGACGAGCCGCACATCACGGTCTTCGACCGCGGCTTCCAGCTCGGCGACGGGATCTTCGAGACGCTCCGGGCGCGGGCTGGTCACGTCACCGAGCTCGACGAGCACCTCGCCCGGCTGCACCGCTCGGCGGACGGGCTGGGAATCGCGCTGGGCGGGGACGCGGATGTGCGGATCGCCTCCGGGGTCCGTGAGCTGCTCGCAGCAGCCGGGCTCGACGGACCCACAGGTGATGCCTCTGTGCGCATCACGGTGACGCGCGGCCCGGTGCACGGCCGCGGTCTCCTGCCGCCGGACGAGGACATCGACCCGACGATCGCGATCCAGGCCTGGCCGGTCGTTGCGCCGGCGCCCGGGCATCTCGAGCGCGGGATCGCGCTCGTGTCGAGCTCGGTGCGTCGCGACCCGTCGAACCCGCTTGCCGCGCTCAAGACGACGAGCCGCGCGGACTACGTCTACGCGCGCCTCGAGGCCCGCCGGTCGGGCGCCGAGGACGCGCTGTTCCTCACCGTGGACGGCCACCTGTCGGAAGCGACGTCCTCGAACGTGTTCCTCGTGCGCCGCGCCGCTGACGGCGCGACCGAGCTGGCGACGCCGTCGCTCGCGTGCGCGATCCTGCCCGGCACGACCCGCTCCTGGCTGCTCCGCTGGGCAGGGGCCGTTGGCCTGCGACCGGTCGAGGCGACCCTTACGCCGGACGATCTCCTGGCCGCGGACGAGGCGTTCGTCTGCGCATCGGTGATGGGCGTGATCGCGGTGACGTCGTTCGACGGCTCGCCGATCGGCGACGGGCGGCCCGGGCCGTGGACCCGGCGCGCTCGCGAGGATCGCGAGCGGTACATCCGCGAAGGCTGACCGACGATGCGCCGCGACGAGCTGATCACCCGCACGCGCCAGCTGATCGACGAGGGCGACCGCCTCCTTGAGCGTCCGTCGATCACCGGCCTGCGCACGTGGCTCCAGCTGTCCGACGACCTCCTGTCGCAGGCGTGGGGGAGCATGGATCGCTACCACCTCGCGTGGCTGATGGTCGGCAAGCCGAAGGACACCGTGCGTGGCCGGGCGATGACGCCGGACGAGGAGGCGGCGTACGTGCGCGAGGTCGCCGGTCAGAAGACGGCCGCACTCCGGATGAGCCTCGACGCGGTGGCGCGGCAGGGGATGCCGTTCCGTGGCGAGACCGGCGGCGTCGGGTCGGGCCAGGGGCAGGGCAGCGTCCCGGGCGCGGTCGACCAGGAGCCCCGTCTCGATGACGCCGCGGTCGCCGAGCGGCACGCGCACCTTGCCCAGGGGTCCCGCCGATCGATCCCCCTCGAACCGGAGCTCCAGCGGCGCCTCGACGAGGCCCGTCGCAAGGCCGCCGAGCACCCCGGCCACGAGCGGCGCGCGCCCCGCCCGGACCGGCTCCAGCGGTGACGAGCGTCGGCCGGATTCTGGTCCCGGCGGTCGGTGGCGTGCGGCAGGTCCCCGCGCCCGACCCGATCGCCCGCGACTACCTGCTGCTCGTGCTTCGCCTCGACCAGCACGTGCCGGGCCTCGTCGACGCGTACTTCGGGCCGGCGGACCTGAAGGCACAGGTCGACATGGAGAACCGGCGCACACCGGGCCGCCTTGCCGAGGACGCCGCGGCCCTGCGCGATCGGCTCTCCGCGGAGGTGGCGGGTGACGTGCGTCGTGCCTGGCTGGAGGTGCAGCTGCTCGCCCTCGAGACGCAGGCGCGCGGTCTCGCGGGTGACGAGCTGCCGTACCTCGAGCACGTCGCCCGATGCTTCGCCCACGAGCCCGTCCGGCGGCCCGACGACGAGTTCCTCGCCGCCGGCGAAACGCTCGACGCCCTGGTCCCCGGCCCGGGCCCGCTCGACGCGCGGCTCGAGGCCGAGGAGGCGCGCTGGACGGTCGATCGGGAGGCGGCCGGCCGGGTCGTGGACCGGCTGCTCGAGCGGCTTCGCGAGCGGGCGCGCGAGCAGTTCGGTCTGCCCGATGGCGAGGCCGTTCACGTGTCGTTCGTCTCGAACCAGCCGTGGGGCGGCTACAACCACTTCGACGGTGGCCGCCGGTCCCGGATCGACATCAACACGGACCTGCCCGTCCGGATCCCGAAGCTCGTGCATCTGCTGGCCCACGAGACGTACCCGGGCCACCACCTGGAGGGCTCCACGAAGGAGGCCGAGCTGGTCGACGGCCGCGGCTGGCTCGAGCATGCCGTGCTCGCGATCAACACCCCGGAGAACCTGATCGGCGAGGGCCTGGCGGACCTCGGCGCCGGGTTCGCGGTCGGATCGGACGAGGAGGCGGACCTGTACGTCGAGCTGGCAGAGATCGCCGGGCTCCCGATCGCTGGCGACCCGGCCGTGCTTCGCGACGCGGCGGCCCGGCGGGTGCGGATCGGGGACGCGAACCGGCGGCTGCGTGCGGTGCCGGGCAACGCCGCGCTCATGCGCCATGTCGACGGCGCGGACCGGGAGACGGTGATCCGGTATCTCGTGGACGTCGGCCGGCAGAGCGTCGAGGCCGCGACCAAGCGCCTCGAGTTCATCGACCACCCGCTGTGGCGCACATACATCTTTGTCTACCACGAGGGCGAGGCGCTGCTGCGCCGGTGGGTCGATCTGGTGCCCGACGGTGAGCGCGTGGCCCGCTTCGGCCGGCTCCTTCGCGAGCCGTTCACGCCGCCTCGGATCCGCGCCGAGATCGCGGGAGGGGTGCCCTACCCGGTCGCCTGACACGGCTGGCGGCGCACTCGACGACTGGCCCATCACGTGAGCCGCCGCGCGCGCGAAACGACAACGGAGCGTGCTCCAGACGGGGTCGAGAGGCCTCTGCGCGACGGCTCCGTCGTCAGGTGGAACGCCGGGCGGCGCAAGCGCGACCGGGGGAAGCGCTCGGCGATCCGCTACGCCAGGTCGCGCACCAGGATCGCGACGTCCTCGCCCGGCCCCTCGTAGTCCGCGTACGCCGGAGTTCCGTAGAGCGGCTGTGTGCCCGGGCCGTCGTCCGGCCGGAAGCCGAGCGCGCGCAGGAACGTCACCGCAATCCGGTCGTCGGGCCACACCGCCGCCTCGAGACGCCTGACGCCCAGGGACGCGACGTCGGCCTCGAACCGGGCGATCAGCTCCCGACCCAGCCCCGACCGCCGGTGGTTCGGTGACACCCCCAGGAGCTGGATCACCCCAACGGACGGGTCGTCCGGGCTCACGAAGCCGATCAGGACACCCGCCAGCCGGCCCTCTGGCGTCTCGGCGAGCCACGAGCACGACGTGAAGTGCCGAAACCAGACTCGTCTGACCCGCGGCCGAACCCGCCGATCCGCCCACCAGTCCGGGGCCACATCGAGGACCCGCGGGTGGTCCTCCTCGCGCGGCCGCCGGAACCGGAACGCCGTCATCGGGCGCGAACCGCGGCGACCACGCCCGCCACCACCGGCAGCAGCACCGCGAGCAAGCCGTACCGCTCAGCGAGGTAGGCGACCGGTCCCAGTGCCCCACCTTCGACGAGCGACCAGGCCCAGCGGAGCGCCAGCCCGAGGACGACCGACGCGACGGCCGCCGCCACGGCGACGCCCGCGGGCCTCACGCCACCCACCGATCGCGCCGCGTACCCCGCCGCCCACCCGATTCCGGCCGTCACGGCGAGGAGCCCGAGGGACACGTCGAGCAGGCCGAGCACGGCGAGCAGCATCGCGCCCACCAGCACTACGCCAGCCAGTTCGACCCTGCCGCGACGACGCCGATCACTTGTCACGGCGCGATCGTAGGGGCCCGCCTCCCGCACCGCCGAGGCGCGCCGCCGATCGGGCGCTAGACTCTCCGCTCGTGAGCCATCCCTCCCTCGGGCTGCCGCCCCCCGACCTGCAGCGGGGCTACCCGGCCGGTGCCGCCCGGCTGCGCGCCGGTGTCGGCCCGCTCGGCGTCCGCGCCCTCGAGATCGCGATCGACCGGGACCCGACGATGCGCGACCGCCACGACGAGCTCGCACTGCGCAAGCTGCTGCGCGACACCGAGGTGTGGATCGAGCAGCTCGCGCTCACCGTGGCCGGCGACGAGCCCCGCTGGATGCAGGAGTTCGCCGACCACACCACCGTGCCCTACCGTCGGCGGAAGGTGCCGCTGGACGACGTGATCCATCTCCTCGAGGGCATCCGCGCCGCCTCGCGCTCCGTGCTCAGCGGCGACGAGCAGCGGGCCGCGGACGCCGGCATCGACGCCGCGATCGCGAAGCTGCGCTGGCATCGTCGCCTGGCGGGCGACGCGCGCAGGCGCAACCCGATCCTTGCCGCGATCTACAAGGGCGGCTGACGGTGGAGCGCGCGCAATGACGATCAAGTGGGTGAAGGTCGACCCGCTCGTGATGAACGGCGAGCCCTTCTGCTACGGCAGCCGGCTCACGGTGCGCCAGCTCCTCCAGCTGCGCTCGAACGGCATGACCCTCACGGACATCCTCAAGGACCACCCCGAGCTGCGCGTCGTCGGGATCGCGGCGGCGTACGCCTTCGCGGCCGAGAACCGGGAGCGCTACCGCGAGTTCTTCGAGGCCGACGGGACCCTTGCCGGCCCCGGCTACACGGAGGAGGAAGCCGCCGGACTGCCCGCGCAGTACCGCCTTCCCGGCGTCGTGATCAAGGAGCGCCAGGTCGCCTGACCGGGCCGCTCGAGGGTGCGTGGTAGCCTCTCACGGCACACACGGAGCCCCTCGCGATGACCGACACGACGTCCCTCGACCCCATCCAGACCGCCTCGACGCCCGACGCCGCGCCGGCGTTCGATCCCGAGCGCCGCGCGACGGAGCTCGCGATCCTCGATGCGCTCCGGGCCGTCGTGGACCCCGAGATCGGGATGAACGTCGTCGAGCTCGCGCTCATCAAGCAGATCCTGCTCGGCGAGACCGAGTCCGAGATCAAGATGATCCTCACCACCCCGTTCTGCCCGTACGCCGGCGCGATGATCCAGCAGGTCAAGGAGCAGGCGGAGAGCGTGGTCGAGCACCCCGTGAAGGTCACCCTGCTCGCCGAGCGCTGGGATCCGCGCGACGCGGGCCTGATGTGGTGAGCGGCCGCTCCCCTCGATGACTGCGAAGCCGTTGCCGTTCGAATCGGCCGTCGCCACCGGCAAGGGGGACGACGGCTCCACCGGGCTGCTGTTCGGCGGCGATCGCGTGACGAAGGACGACCCGCGCGTCGAGGCGTATGGCACCGTCGACGAGGCTGTTGCCGCGCTCGGGGTGGCCCGCGCTCAGCTGGGGTTGAAGCGCCAGTACGGCGTGCTGTCGCTGTCGTTCGGCGGCTGGAGCGAGCTGCTCGTCCGGCTCCAGCGGGAGCTGTTCGTCGTGGGCGCGGAGCTGGCCACGAACCCCGACGCCCGCGATCGGGCCCGCGACGGCGAGACCCGGGTGACGGCGGACATGGTCGATGCGCTCGGGACCGTGCTGCGGGAGGTGGAATCGCGGATCGACATTCCCCGGGAGTTCATCGTCCCGGGCCAGACCGCGCTGAGCGCCCACGTCGAGCTTGCCCGGACGACCGTTCGCCGTGCCGAGCGCCGGGTCACCGCGCTCGCACGGGACGGCCTTCTCCCCCCGGAGAGCCACGTCCTGCCATACCTCAACCGACTCGCGGATCTGCTGTGGATCCTCGCCCGCGCGGCCGAGGCCGCCGAATCCCGGACTCCGATCCGTGCCACCACCCGGCCGCGCGCCGCACGCCGATCGGGCGACGGCGACGGCTCGACCCCTAAGGCCACAGGCTGAGGAGGACCGTCACGTGAACAGCTACCCGTCCAGCCCGACGCAGCTCGGCGTCCGTCCCGCCGCGGCGCTCTCGGCGCAGTTCCTCACCCAGGCCTTCGCCTGGATGTTCGCGGGACTGCTGCTCTCGGCGGGGGTCGCGTTCCTCGTCCAGGGCAGCGAATCGCTCATTGCCACGATCGCCGACTTCTGGCTGCTGCTGCTCATCGGCCAGGTCGCGCTAGCGTTCGGCATCGGGCTGCTCATCAACCGCATCTCGGCGACTGCCGCGCTCGGGCTGTTCTTCGTCTACGCCGCGTCGATGGGCGCCACGCTGGGCGTGATCGTCAGCCTGTACACGGCCTCATCGGTTGCGACCGCGTTCGTCTCGGCGGCCGCGATGTTCGGTGGGGCGGCGATCTACGGCGCGACGACGAAGCGCTCGCTCGCGAGCATCGGCGGCTACCTCACGATGGCGCTCATCGGCCTGATCGTCGCCTCGGTCGTGAACATGTTCCTTGGCTCCGGCGCCATCGGCTGGATCATCTCGCTCGTCGGCGTGATCCTGTTCACGGTCATCACCGCGTACGACGTGCAGCGGATCCAGAACGGCGAGATCGCCGCGGCGACCGGGTCGATGGAGAAGGCGAGCGTCATCGGCGCGCTGCACCTCTACCTCGACTTCGTCAACCTCTTCCTGTTCCTGCTCCGGCTGTTCGGCAACCGCGACTGACGTCCGCAGGCCGGGCATCCCGGCCGAGTCGAACCTCCGTCACCGGGCTGGCCGGGCATCCCGGCCTTCAGCTCGCGCGATCGAGCACGCGCGTGAGCCTGGCCGGTGCGAGGCCGGGCGCGAAGTCGGCCGCCGGGAGCGGCCGCGCGAAGAGGAAGCCCTGACCCCGGTCGCAGCCCAGGCGGCGGAGGATGGCCAGCTGCTCGGCGGTCTCGATGCCCTCCGCCACGACCTCGATCCCCAGGCCGTGCGCGAGGTCGATCACCGCCTGGACGATCGGCGCATCGGCGGCCTCGCCCCCCAGCTCGAGCACGAACGACCGGTCGATCTTCAGCGCGTCGAGCGGCAGCCGCCGCAGGTACGCGAGCGATGAGTAGCCCGTCCCGAAGTCGTCGAGGACGAGCCGCACGCCCAGGTCGCGCAGCTGGCGCAGCCGCTCGACGCCCCGCTCCGAGAGGTCCATGACGGTGCTCTCGGTGATCTCCAGCTCCAGCGCACCCGCGTCGAGGCCGGTCTCGGTGAGGATTTGCCGCAGGCGCGCGGCGAGATCTCCCTCCGCGAACTGGCGCGCCGAGAGGTTGACGGACAGGGTCGGCGCGGCGTCGCCCGGGGCGGCCCGCGCCGGATCCCGCCAGGCCCGCGCCTGCGCGCATGCCGTTCGCAGCACCCAGTCGCCGATCGCCGAGATCGCACCCACCTCCTCGGCCAGCTCGATGAACGACGCCGGACCGAGCAGGCCGCGGACCGGGTGCTGCCAGCGGACGAGTGCTTCGTAGCCCAGCACGCGCTTCGACCGCAGGTCGACGATCGGCTGATAGTGGAGGCGCAGCTCGTCGCGCTCGACGGCGTGCCGGAGGTCACGCTCCAGATCGATCCGGTCGAGCACCTGCGTCCGCATCCGCGGATCGAACGCGACCACCCTCCGGACGCGGTCGCCCTGCGATTCGTGAAGGGCGATCTCCGCCTCGCGCAGGAGTTCTTCGGGTGTCGTCGTGCCGGGCCGCCCGATCGCGACGCCAACGCACACGCTCACGCTCACCTCCTGGCCACCGACATCGAACGGCTGGTGCAGCGCCTGGACCACGGGTCCGAGCCGTCGCTCGGCGTCCTTCCGGTCGCGGACCGGGGCGAGCAGCAGCGAGAACTCGTCGCCCCCGAAGCGGGCCACGGTGTCGGTCGGCCGGACGGCCGCACTGATGCGGGAGGCGGCGAGGGCAAGCAGGCGGTCGCCGGCCGCATGCCCCAGGCTCTCGTTGACGGTCCGGAACCGTTCCAGGTCGAGCAGCGCCACCGCCACGCCGCCGCGCCGCCCGCGCGCCGCCCCCGCGGCCCGGTCAAGTGCGACGCCCACGAGGTCCCGGAACGCGTCCGAGTTCGGGAGCCCGGTGAGGCCGTCACGCAGCGCGGCGCGCGCTCGTTCGCGGACCTCGCGTTGCGCGCGCTCGAACAGGCGGGCGTTGTCGAGGGCGATCGACGCGAGTTGGGCGAACCGGCCGATCGCGACCACCTCGCGCTCCGAGAACCGCCGGTCACCGCCGCCCGACGCCAGCCCGATGACGCCCACGACCGCCCCCTCCGACGTCATCGGGACACCGACGACGGCTCCGAACGTGTGGACGGGCATGTCGGGTGCGCGCGTGGCAAGCGCGTCGTACTCGTCGACGGTCACTGGATGGGCCGTCTCGATCACCTGCCAGCCGAGGCCCATCCCGCGAGGCAATCGATAGCCGACGTACGCTTCGAAGATCCCCCGGCCCACGCGGAGCACGAGCTCGTCGCCCGCCGCGCTGGACTCCAGCAGGTACAGGTATGCGTGCGGCGTCCGCATCAGCGCCGCCGCCCGGTCGACGATCGCTCCAAGGAGCTCCGTCGGGTCGAGCCGCTCGACGAGCGCCATCGCCGTCTCGTCGAGCGCCGCGAGATAGGGGTCGCGCAGCAGATCCACCGTTCGCCCGGGAACGCTCGGCTTGGAGAGGTAGAGGGCGCGATCCGCGGCCGCGACGAGCTCGCCGGGCGTGCGGCCATCCGTGGGGAAGAGCGCGATTCCGGCGCTCGCGGTGACCTGCGGGTCCTCGGCCAGCGTCAGGGCGGCGATCGCGGCCCTGACACGTTCGGCGACGTCGCGGGCCGCGCCGGCGTCGGCGCCGGGCAGGAGCAGCGCGAATTCGTCACCGCCATAGCGGAAGACGCCGTCCCGATCCCGCACGGCCGCGCGCATCGCGGCCGCGACCCGGACGAGCAGCGTGTCGCCGGCCGGATGGCCGCGGGTGTCGTTGTAGACCTTGAACCCGTCGAGGTCGAGCATGACGATCGCGAACGGGTGCCCTTCGGACGCGTCGGCGTGTAGTCGCTGCTGGAAGGCGCCGTGATTGCCGAGTCCGGTCAGCGCATCCTGCTCCGCCCGGGTCAGGACCGCGCCGTGGGCCGCGGCGTTGCGGAGCGCGATCGACGCCTGGCCGGCGAACAGCTGGACGAGCTCGAACTCGTCCTGGCTGAAATGGGCCTCCGATTCGCCCATCCGGCCGATGTTCAGCGTGCCCGCAACCTCCCCCGCGACGAGCAGCGGGCACACGATCATCGACTCCGGCTCGAACGGCGTGCCGGGGATCTGGATGGAACGCGGATCGAGGTGGGCGTCGTTCGCGAGGACGCTCTGCCCGTGCTGGATCGCCCAACCGGTGATCCCGGCGTCGACTGGGCCCTCGTGCTGAAGGATGAGCTCCGCGAAGCGGTCCCGCGCGACGACGGCGCGGCGGACGCCCGCCTCGCGGTCCACCCGATAGATCGTGAGCGTGTCGTACGCGACCACGTGCTTGAGCGAGTCCGCGATCATGTCCAGGACGCCGACCGGGTCGAGCGTCGAGAGCAGCCGCTCGTTGATCTCGAGCAGCCGGCGCTGGCTCTCGAGCCGCTGCCGGAGCACCTGCTCCTTGTGCTCGAGCTGCTCGAACCGCTCCGCGTTCACGAGGGCCTGTGCTGCGTAGCCGGCGAAGATCCCCAGCGTGGCCTCGTCGTCCTCGTGGTAGCGGTCCTCGCCCTCGGCCGACACGGCGATCGCCCCGATCACCCGGTCTTCGTAGCGCATCGGCACGATCAGCACGGAGCCCGGGCCGCCTCCAGGCCGATCCACGGCCGTCGCGCGCGGGTCGCGCGTCGCATCGGCGATGCGCAGCGCCTGCCCGGTCGCCGCAACCCAGCCCGTCAGGCCTTCACCGACGCGCACCGGTGGCGCAGCAGGCGGCAGCTGGAGGGTGCCCGGACGGCTGCCGTGCACCGCCATGGGCAGGCACATCCCGGACCCGTGGTCGAGCCGATAGACGCGGATCAGGTCGTGCTCGATCAGTCGATCGGCACCCTGGACGATCGCGCGGCCGATCCCCTCGACGTCCTGGATCCGGTTCAGGCGGATCGACAGCTCGGAGATCGCTCGCAGCCGGTCGGCGTTGCGGGTGACGCTCTCGAACAGCCGAGCGCTCACGACGGCCGTCGCGGTCTGATCGGCAAAGGCGGCCACGAGGTCGAGCTCGTGTGTCGACCACTCGTGCGGCTCCTCGTGGTACAGCACGAGCAGGCCGACATCCTCGTCGCGGAACCGGAGCGGGACGAAACAGACGGTCCGGAACCCGAGAGCGGCGTAGCTGGCGGCGAGCGCGGGTGCGGTGGCCTGACGGACCGGGTCGACGAGGACGATCGGTCGGCCTTCGCGGATCGCGTCGAGGCCGACTGCCGGCTCGTCGCGGCGCAGCCCGGCGACCGTGCCGAGGAACTCGGAGGTCAGCCCGCGATGCGCGACGAGCCGGAACGGGCGATCACCCGGATGGAGGAGCCATAGTCCTGCCTTCGACGCGCCGAACAGCGTGCGGGAGGAATCGAGGACGTCCTCGAACAGCTGGCGCAGGTCGGCGGATGCATTGACGCTCGCGACGATTCGGCGCAGGGCGTCCGTGCGCCGTCGATCGACCGGCGCGGGCCGGTCCACGGGGCCGGCCGGGGCGTCCCGCGTGTCGGGCTGGTCGGCGGGCAGGGTGGACATGCGTCGGCGCGGCTCCTGCGGAGAGGCACGGTGATCGAGGGACGGCCGATCGACCGGACCCTACGCCTCGGGCGTGCGCGGCAGCGATAGCCCGGTGGTACGGGGTGCGGCAGACGCGCCCAACCCCCGGGCCTATCGGGCGGTACGCTGGACGAACGGCCTGCCGGGGCGGCGCGAGCCTGCCGACGTCAGGCCGAGGCCGGGCGGCGCGTGTGCCGGAGCGCGATGTTCAGCTGCGGCCGGCGCGGCCGCCTGGACGCCTTCTCGGCCAGCTTGCGCGCGAGCCGACGCCGGGCCTCGTCGGCATAGGCCGGCGAGATGGTCGTGCTCAGGAACTGGTGCAGTCGCGTATCCATGGTGGCTCCCACCCTGCACGCCCGGCCCTTGCACGCGAGCCAACGGTCGGCGAGTCGGGTTTCAGCGGCGTTGAAGGGGGCTGTCGGCCCGGCGACAGGTCACCGCGTGCCGGCCGGCGTTTTCTCCAGCGCCCGTGCGATGTCCGCCGCCCAGGCACGAATCTCTGTCCACGGCCGGTAGTCGCCGTCGGGCGCCCGGACGACCGCGGCGATCGCCCGCTCCGCGATCCCGAGCTCGTGCCGGTCGAGGCGACCGGCGAACACCCGGTGTTCCCGTGCGCCGATGCGAACCTTCAGCTCCGCGCCGTCGATCGGCTCGGCGGCGGGCACCGGCGGATCACCCAGGGGCCCACTCGAGAACAGCCACACGGGCTTGATCGCAAGCGTGTCCCGTTCCCGCTCGACGAGCTTCCGCATCGATTCCTGCCATCGCCCGGCGTACACCGCGCTGCCGAGGACGAAGGCGTCGAAGGCATCGATCCCCGCCACCGTCTCGGGCTCGACCTCGATCGCGCCCACTCCCGCCTCCCGCAGCGCACCCGCGATCACATGGCCGATCTCGTCCGTCGCTCCGTGCTTCGACGCGACGCTCACCAGTACCCGCATGTCCGAACCTCCTTGGGCGCGACCAGCGTCGGTCGACTTCGGCGTGCCAGGAAAGAGCCGGACGGTCGGGTGATCGCGGTCCGTCGGGCACCCGTCGCTCCCCGGACTCCGTTGACGGGGTAGTAGATAGAGCGTGCCGAAGTTGCCGCCTGGGGCGCGGGCCCGGCGCAGCGCGTCGCGTCACTGGCAAACGCGTAATACGGCGCCTCAACAGCCTAGCGGCGCAATTCCGTGACTGACCCGTCCTCGGCGACAAGCAGGGCGCGGATCCCAAGGTCGCGAAGCGCCGAGCGCACCTGGTCGAGCAGTAGTCGATACGTCTTCAAGTTGGGGAGGGCGAGCGCGACCTGGCCGCGTTCCGTCCGATCTCGCTGGATGATTGCGGCGTGGAGCCCTGTCCCGAAGTACGTCCGTGCTTGGGCGCCGGGGTGCCACCGCTTTGGCTGACCGGCTCGCTCGCCGCGCGCGTATGTAGCTTGTGGGTAACCCTTGACCTCGATGGAGAGGTGGTCGCTACCGCGGCGGGCCTCGATGTCGACCCCGTGATCGCCGGCCCTGATGTCAGCCTGCTGAACGATGGCCCAGCCCTCACCCTCAAGCCATGCCACAACGGCAGCTTGAACGTTCCCCTCCCACGTCCAATCGCGGGCGCCGCCGGCAGCCTGGGGCTCGTTGCGGCGGGTAGGCCGGATGCTGCGGATGACGCCGGTTCCTCTCGGGCCACCGGTCTTGAAGCGACCGTCGAGCCATCTGACGAACCTCGCCGCGTGGTCGACGTACGTGTGCACTGCGGCCGGCTGGAGTCCCGCACCCTGGAGGTCGGCCTCGTATTCCCCCAGATCCGCTCGTAGGTCCTCGGTCGACGCGGGGCCCCGGCGCGGGGTTGGGCCGAGCCCGACCGCCGTCCTCGGTCGGTAGTCGCCGCGTCGCCAGCGGAGGAATCGCTCGGCATAGTCGACGTACGAGTGCACCGACTTGGAGGTCAGGCCCGCCGCAACATGCTCGACTTCAAAGCGCCCGAGCGCGTCACGAAGCTCTTGTTCGCTCCAGGACTGCACTGGGCCCTCCGCGGTCGCGACCCTGTCGTCGATCAAGCAAGCGTAGCGCCCTCGGCGGCGAGACTCCTGACTTCGCGCGCGCAGCGGTCGCTCATCGGTCCGGCCGATCGCTTGCGCCCAAACCGCTATGCGATGCCCTCGGCGCGCACGGGAACGTCCACATCGCGTGCGTACGCTGTGGTGAAGCGCGGACGGCTCATTAATACACACATGCGTATCGCACATCTTGACACAGACCGTGGAGCGTCGTAACGTGACCGCGTACCCCAAGGCGTGCCGCATGGAGTGTTGTCGTGACGTACGTGGACGTGCTGCGGCACAAGAGAACAGAAGTGTTGACCGAAATCGAGACCCTCCGCGCTCAGGCGGCCGAGCTTGCCAACCGCCTTTCCGGGAAGGAGAGCCAGTTGCGCAACCTCGACGATCTCCTGTCCCTCGAGGCTGGCGGCCTCGAGGGACTTGATGGATCGGAAACGTCCCCCGCGCGCGGTGTGCCACTCAAGTCGCAGAGGTTCACTGACGCTGCTGTCGCCATCCTCGTCGAAAGGGGTACGCCAACCCACTATCAGGAACTCGTGACCGCTCTAAACGACCGGGGTGTGTACGTACCCGGTAAGGATCCTGGGGCGAACCTCATTGCACACATGCTTCGGGATGACCGATTTGCTCGCGGACCCGGACGAGGCATGTACGGACTCTCGGACTGGCCAGGTATGCGAAAGGCTGGCGGTGGCCCCGCGAAATCGAGACGCGCTGGGCGAGCCGCTTCCAGTCGACGACGGGCGGTGACGAATGATTAGGGCGGTGATTCCCGTGGCTTCGATCGATGAGGAGGACGCTGTCCTCGGGACCTGTGGCTGCGGAAGCAGTTGGATCATCGCTGGCGAGGAGGTCGCGCCCATCGGAGGCCGCTGGTATGACGCACTCGTCGTTCGCTGCGGCAGGTGCGGTCTTGTTCGCCGAGCTGTCTTCGATGTGACCTCCTTCTTCACGCCGCCCACGCATGCGTGGGTAGCGACGCCAAACTGAGTGCACGGGATCAGCGGTCAGACATGAGCCCAGTCACCGAGATCGCCAACACGGAACTCGTGCTCTTGGCCATGGCCCTCGTCGGCGCCGCCGACGAGTTCGTGGATATCGAGGTAATCGCCGAGAAGGCGTTCGAGTTGTCGCCGCAGAGGTTCGGGTGGCGGACGCGGCAATTCCCGTCGGACAAGACGGTTGTCCAGGCCGTCGCGGACCTCGAGCGGAAGCACGGGAAGGACCGGCTGACCCGCCGCGGTGTCCAGGACCAGGCCGATGATGTCGCAACAAGGCGCCTCACGGCTGAGGGGCGCGCCGCCGCGTTGCAGGTGGCCGAGAAGGTCGCGGGCCGAAGCTTCTCTGATCTCGCTGCAGTGATCTCGCACTTCGCCGGTGAGTCGGAGGCGACCGCTCCGGCACCCACTCCCGCGGAGCGGCGTCGCGTGCAATCCGAGCTGCTCGAACTCCGTCGCCATCGTGTGTACCAAGAGTGGGCCGATGGGAATGATCTCGGCGACATGGAGCGTTGGCAGCTGTACGACGCCCTCAGCTGCCTGCCCGACGCACCGCTAGGGACGGTGCGGGGTCAGCTCGAGCACTTCGATTCTGTCGCGGACAAGTGGGGCGACTCCGAGATCCGCGAATTTCTCAAGGACTTGGGTCGCGCCGCGGGCGTGGGCTCGGCAGGGTAGGAGACGAAGAGGGTGACGAGCACACGGCACGAGGGGGCGGCGACGGGCGAGGGAATTCCGGTCTCCGTCGAGCAGACCGACCGAAGTTTCACTCAGGCGACCGAGAGCGCGATGGGCGGGGACATCCTGCTCGGACTCATCGAGCTCATCACGAACTCCGATGACCAGTACGGCGACCAGTCGGGCTCGATCCTGATCCGTCTCCCGAAGCCGACCCCTCAAAGCGAGTGGTGGGACGCCGAGGTCAGGGACAGGGCGACGGGCATCGAGTACGCCGAGGGTGACGCGAAGCTCCTTCGGTTCGGCGGGCGCACGAGCGGCCACGAGCGCGGCGAGCGCAAGCGCGGCAATCGGGGGCGCGGCGCGAAGGACGTCTCGCAGTTCGGGCGGATCCGCTGGGACATTTTCAGGGATGGCAAGTACTGGTGGCTCTGGGTGAACCGCCACGGGCACGGTGCGAAGTCGGAGCGGGCAACTCCCGCGACAGAGTCACTGCGCGAGCAGTTCGGCGTGCCCAAGAACGGCGTCGTGGCCACCATCTCGTGCGACAAGGCGCGGTTCAGTCGACCGCGCCGCGATCGCATCAAGCAGCGCCTCGAGTACGCGGTTCCGCTGCGGCGGATCATGGCGAGCCAGCGGCGGACCGTGAAGCTCCAGTACGGCGACGACGACCTCATCAACCTTCGTTACGTCCTGCCGAGCGGGTACCAGGAACACCCGCCCGTTGACGTCGACGTCGTCGGGTATTCGGGCCGCGCTCGCGTAATCGTTGCCGAGGTTCCCACGCCGTTTCCAGATGAGCAGGACGAGCTGTGTCGGCAGGGCGGCTTGCTGGTCGAGAGCGGGCGAGCCGTCCACGAGGCGACCCTTTATGGGTACGAAAACAACCCGTACGCCGGCTACTTCCTCGGCTCCGTTCGTTGGGATCAGATCGACGACCTCGCACGCGACTTTGACGACCGTGACGAGCAGGGACGCGCGATGGATCCGGTCAATCCAATGCAGATCATCCGTGCTGACCGGCGGGGGTTGAACGCGAGCCACCCAGCGGTCAAGGCCCTGCGCGCGGCCGTGGAGGAGGTGCTCCGACCCCACTTTGAGCGGAAAGCGCGCGAGCTAAGCGAGGGAGCCAAGGAGTCGCGGCAGACGAAGCAGCGGCTCGACGCGCTCGCCCGGATCGTCGCGCGCTTCCAAGCCGCGAAGGCGGAGGAACTCGAACTCGAGCTCTCGCAGTATGCGGCGCAGGGCATTGAGCTCACGCCGGACGTTCCGATCCTGGAGGTCATCCCGCCAAGAAAGGTCCTGCAGGTCGGGCAGACCGCGACCTTCGCGGTGCGACTGCGCTCGGACGTGCTGCGTGACGACCCTTCTGAGGTCGACGTGCTCCTTCTGCTCGCTGCAGACCCCGAGGGCTGCATCCAGCTCTCCGCCAACAAGTGCGCCCTTACCCGGGACACGCGCCTCGAAGGCCGACTCAGCGGAACCTTCAGCGCCAGCGCCACCTCACCGGACGGAAGTGGGATCGTCGAGCTAACAATTCCTGGACTTCCCGCCGGCATCGTCGAGATCGAGACCATAGAGCCGATCGAGCCGATCGAGCTGCCGGCGCCCGTGACGTTTGCCTTCGAGCGCGCGACCTACCGGGTGGCAGCTGGCAAGCACAAGCGAGCAACCCTGCTGGCACCTGCGGCTCTGGTTGGGGAGCACGGGT
>DASSPX010000003.1:0-4020 GCA_035699445.1 Candidatus Limnocylindrales bacterium
CGGCTTCGGGGAGCAGGCGCGGGCCCTCGCGGCGGGCGGCGCCGACGTCATCTGGATCGAGACGATGTCCGACCTCGCGGAGGTCCTGGCGGCGATCGAGGGTGCGCGGCAGGGCGCGCCGGGGCTGCCGATCATCGCGACCATGACCTTCGACACCCGGGGCCGGACGATGATGGGCGTGACCCCCGAGCAGGCGGCGCGGTCACTGCTCGACTGGGGCGTGGACGCGATCGGCGGGAACTGCGGGAACGGGCCCGAGGAGCTCGTGCCGGTGGTCGCGAAGATGCGCGAGACGGCGCCTGATGCGGTAATCGTCGCGAAGTCGAACGCGGGGATCCCGGAGCTGGTCGACATGCGGACGGTGTACCGGGCCGGACCGGAGGAGATGGCGGCGCGGGCGCTCGAGCTGCGCGAGGCGGGCGCGCGGATCGTGGGCGCGTGCTGCGGGAGCACGCCGGAGCACCTCGCCCGGATGCGCGAGGCGCTGGGGTAGCCGGGAGGGCCTGCTTACGGTCCGGTCGCGCCGCCAGCTGATTGACACGCCACCCCCGGGCTGACACCGCTGGCGGCGCATCTGATGACGGAGGCGCCGTCTGAGCCTCCAGCCGCGCCAAACGGCGACGGAGCGCGCCCGAAACCGGGCCCGGAGGGGTCGCCGCGAGGCTTCCGTCGTCGGGTGGAACGCCCGGCGGCTCAAGCGCGACCGGGAACGCGTGGACGCGCGGACCGAGGGGACCCGCGCGTCAGGGAAGGGCCGGTATCGGCCCGCCGCAGCCCCGCGTCCGTCAGCTGCTGGTGCCGGTGCCGTCGGCGGAGGGCGCCTCCGAGCCCTGCTCGTCCGGCGCGAATCCCGGGCCGAACCCCGGCCCGACGCCACCTCGCCCGTGGCCGAAGCCGAAGCCGAAGCCGAAGCCGCCCGGCCCACGCCCGAAGGCGCCACCGGAGAGGACGACCTGCGCATCGATCGTCGAGCCGCTCTGCGTGCCCGCAACGGCCACGACGTCGCCCACTTCGATGTCGTCAAGCCCCGGATCGTCGACGCCCCGGATCCGGTACGCGGTGTCGGCATCGACGGTGACGGTGTACGTCGAGCCGTCCCGCAGTTGGATCGTGAACGAGCCCGACGAGACCGCGGTGACCTCGCCGGCGACCTTCGGCACGGCGACGATCACCACGGACGCGGTGAACGCATCGTCCGCCCCCGTGACGCCGAAGGCGTGGATGCGGTCGCCGACCGTGACCTCGGCGCGGGTCGTCGTCTCGGTGCCCAGCCGGTAGGTCGTCGTGCTCGTGGTCGCGATCTCGCGTGTGAGGCCGTGCCGGCCCTGGACGGTGATCGAGTCGCCGTCGACCGCGGTCACGGTGCCGCCGACGGTCGGCACGACGACCACGATGCGTTCGATCGTGAACGTGCCGTCGTCGTCGCGGATCTCGAGGAGCCGGATCTCGTCGCCTACCTCGAGGTCGCCGAGCGCGATCGTCTCGCCACCCTTCGTGATCTCGACGTCGCTGCCCACCGCAATCGTCCGGGTCCACCCGTTCGCCGTCCGGAGCGACAGGCTCGAGCCGTCGATGGCGGTGATCTCGATCGGCCCGAACCGCCCGCCGCCCCGGAAGTGGCCGGGCTCGCCGATCAGGCCGTCGGCACCCGCGGGAGCCCCCCAGGCCGTGGGGTCACCGAGCGTCGCTTCGGCGTCCTCCTGCATCGTGGGGCCAACCGCGCCGGTTTCCCCGGTCGCGGGCGCGGGTGACGCCGCGCCGAGGGCGACCGCGGCACCGAGCACGGCAACCACACCGGCTCCGGCGAGGATGCCTGCCCGGGCGGCGCCCGGCATGACCCGCGACCGCTCCGGGAGCGGATCGCGCTGCTCGTCGTTCATCGGGAACCTCCTGGTGACGGCCGGCTTCGACCGGCCCTGCTGGAGGTGATGCTCGAACCCCTTCGTGAGGAGGTCATGAGAAGCGCGCGGCGGGCCTCACGAGGCGCGGTCGGTCGCCACCCCGAGCGTGGACGGCGTCGATGCCGGGCGCGGTCGGGCCGGGTCCACGGGCAGCGTCACCCGGAAGCAGGCGCCCTTCGGCGGCCGGTTCGCGACCGCGATCCGCCCGCCGTGGAGGTCGACGATCGAGGCCGCGATCGCGAGCCCCAGGCCGGTCCCGCCGCTCGGGGCGCCCGGGGCCCGGAAGAAGCGCTCGAACACCCGCGGCAGGTCCTCCTCCCGGATCCCCGGCCCGTCGTCCTGCACCTCGAGCACGGCGCTCAGCCGGTCGGTGCGCACGCTGACGCGCACCTCGCCGCCGCGGGGCGAGTGGCGGAGGGCGTTGTCGACGAGGATGAGCACGAGCTGTCGCAGCCGGGCCGGGTCGCCGTCGACCATCGCCGGCTCGGGGTCCACGACGATCTGCACGTCCCGTTCGGCGGCCGGCTTCGCGAGCGCACCCGCGGCGTCGGCCGCGATGTCGCCCACGTCGACCGGCTGGCGCGCGAGGGTGATCGCGCCCGAGTCCGAGCGCGCCAGGAGGAGCAGGTCGTCGACGAGCGAGGTGAGGTGCGCCACCTCGGCCTCGATGTCGTCGATCGCCTCGGTCGCGTCGCCCGCCGACGCTCCCTGGCGCCGGAGATGTTCGACAGAGCTGCGGATGACCGTGAGCGGGGTCCGGAGCTCGTGGCTCGCGTCCGCGGCGAACTGGCGCTGGCGGCGAAGCGCGGCGCGCTGGGCGGCCAGCGACTCCCGGATCGGCACGAGCGCCCGACTGGCGTACAGCGCCCCGAACGCGATCGCGACGAGGACGACCGCCCCACCCCCGACGAGGAGCACGGCGAGCATCGCCGCCAGCGTCCGCTGCTCGGCGGTGCGGTCCTGGATGACCTGGAGGTAGACCGGGCCACGGATGCTGTCCAGGCGCTCCGTGAGCACCCGGACCGGGAGCTCCTCGGTCCCCTTGTCCCCGAGTTCGGATGCGGTGCGCACCACGGCCGTCCGCACGTCCTGCCGGGTCAGCGCCGCGGCCTCGAGCCCGGCGGCAAGCGGCAGGTCGCCCGGTGGTTCCGGAGCGTTGCGGAGGACGGGCGTCCCGTCCTCGAACACGAGCATCGCGAACGTCCCGGACGCCCGCCCGCCGAAGATCTGGCCGAGGCGGGGCTCACGCCGGAAGCCCACGATCGCCGACTTGACGTCCGCCGCACGCGCCTCGAGCTGTTGCCGGCCCGACTCGGCGAGCGACCGGGCGGCGATCGCGTACAGCGCGACCCCGAGGAGCAGGAGCGCGACGAGCGTGAGTCCGGCGCTCAGCGCGACGAGCCGCCAGCGCACGCCGCGGATCAGGCTCGCGTCGGCAGCGAGGGCGCGCGCCTCCGCGGGATCGACCTCCGGGAGCGTGCCGCGCTCAGCCATCCTGTAGACGGTAGCCCACCCCACGGACCGTCTCGATCCGGTCGCCCTCGGGCCCAAGCTTCGAGCGCAGGTAGTGGACGTACGCGTCGACCGCGTTGGGCGTCACCGCGACGCCGAACGGCCACGCCTGGTCGAGGAGCTGATCGCGGGTCAGCGCGTGGCCGGGATGGCGGAGGAACGTTTCGAGCAGGGAGAACTCGCGCGGCGAGAGGTCGACGGGGCGGCCGGCGACGCTGACCGCGCGGGAGGTCTCGTCCAGGGTGACCGGGCCAACGCGCAGGACGGGCGCAGGACGGCGCGGTCCCGGCTCCATGCGCCGGCCGAGGGCCCGGAGGCGTGCCGCAAGCTCGTCGTAGGCGAAGGGCTTCACGAGGTAGTCGTCCGCGCCGGCGTCGAGGCCGTTCACCCGGTCGCGCACCGTGTCGCGGGCGGTGAGCATGAGGATCGCGACGCCGTTCCCCGCGGCCCGCAGGCGGCGCGCGACCTCGAACCCGCTCATGTCCGGCAGCCCGACATCGAGGATGACGACGTCGATGCCGCGCTCCAGGCCCGCGAGATCCAGCGCCGTCGCGCCGTCCGGCGCGACCTCGACGACGTGCCGGTCGGCATCGAGGAGCCGCGTGAG
>DASSPX010000004.1:0-9989 GCA_035699445.1 Candidatus Limnocylindrales bacterium
GGCCAATCCTCGGGCGGGACGTTCTCCATCGCGTCGATCGACAGGACCGCGTCGAACTCGTGGTCGAAATCCAGCTCCTGCAGTCCGACGAGCTCCAGGCGCTCGGCCAGCCCCTTGGCGCTCGCCTCGGCCAGCATCCCCGGCGACTGGTCGGCACCCACGACCCGGCAGCCGGCTGCGACAACCTGGGCGAAGTAGCGGCCGGTGCCGCATGGCGCGTCGAGCACGAGGCTGCCAGGCGCGCACTGCCCGAGCACCCGGGCGACGAACCGGACCTGGGCGTCGCGGGGGTAGTCGATGGAGTCGTAAACGGCCGCCTCGGCGTCGTACTCGGCGCGGGCGGCGGCGCGGCGCTCGTCGAGCCAGGTCCGGCGGTCCACGAGGGTCAGGCCTCGGGTCGCTCGCCCTCGCCGGCCGGATCGCCCCGGTCCGCGAGGAGGTACGAGCCCGGGCCGTCCGCGGCGGCGATGTCGTCCCGGTTGACGAGGCGGCACGTGCGGAGCGACAGGCAGCCGCATCCGATGCACCCGGTCAGCTCGTCCCGGAGCTTCTCCATCTCGCTGATCCGCGCGTCGAGCCGGGGGCGCCAGGCACGGGTCAGCCGGACCCAGTCCGCCTTGCCGGGCGCCCTGTCCGTCCGCAGTGGCGCCAGGACCCCCTGGATCTCGTCGAGCGAGAGTCCAACCCGCTGCGCGGCACGGATGAACGCGACGCGACGAAGCATGTAGCGGGGGTACCGCCGCTGGTTGCCCTCGTTTCGGCTGGCCTGGATCAGGCCGCGGGCCTCGTAGAAGCGGAGGGCGGATGTCGATACGCCACTGCGCTCGGCGAGGACGCCGATCGGGATCTCGTCGGGCAGCAGCGGCACCTGTGGATCATCTCGAATTGGGGACTTGACTTCAACAGCACTTGAGGTTCTAGCGTTCCCGTCAGGTGCGGCGCCGGACGCCTCGCCACGGAGAGGGAGTTGACCGTGACGGTTCAAGCGGCTGCGCTGGACGCCGCGGGGTTCGGCCGGACGTTCCGGGGACGCGTGATCGCACCGGACGAGCCGGACTACGACCGCGCCCGCCGCGTCCACGACGCCTCCGTGGACCGCCGTCCCGCCCTGATCGTCCGTCCGACCGACGCGGAGGACGTCGCCCGGGTCGTCACCCAGGCACAGGAATGGGGCCTGCCCCTGGTCGTTCGCGCCGGCGGTCACAGCATGGGCGGCCACAGCACCGGCGACGGCGCCCTCGTCCTGGACCTGTCAGCCATGCGCGGCGTCGAGATCGACGTTGACGAGCGGACGGCCTGGGCCGACGCCGGCGTGCTGGCCGGCGAGTACACGGCCGCGACGCACGCCCTCGGGTTCGTCACGCCGTTCGGCGACGCCGGATCCGTGGGGGTGGCCGGGATCGCGCTCGGCGGCGGGATCGGCTGGCTCGTGCGCAAGCACGGGATGACGATCGACAGCCTGCTCGCGGTCGAGATCGTGACCGCCGACGGCCGGCGGCAGGTCGCCAGCGCCCTCGAGGAGCCGGACCTCTTCTGGGCGGTGCGCGGCGCCGGGGCGAACTTCGGCGTCGTCACCCGCCTCAAGTTCCGGCTTCATCCGCTGACCGACGTGCTCGCGGGCGACATCCTCCTGCCGGCAACGCGCGACGTGCTGTGCAGCCTGATCCCCGTGTTGCTGGCCGCACCCGACGAGCTGACCGCGATGCCCTTGATCATGCGTGCGCCGGAGGACCCGTCGATCCCGGAACAGCACCATGGGCGCCTCGCCGTCCATCTGTCGCTCGCCTGGTCAGGATCGCCGGATGCCGGCGAACGGGCGCTGGCGCCCCTGCGGGCGCTTGGAACGCCATGGAGCGACACCGTGGCCTGGAAGCCGTACACCGACCTGTTCTCCCCGGTCGACCGCGACGCGGAACCGACGTGGAGCGTCTCGAGCCGAGGCGTGTTCCTCGAGGCGCTCGACGACGGGATCGTCGACGTGATCGAGCGCCGGCTCATGGAGCCAGGCACACCCGAGGCGATCGTCCAGCTTCGCGTCCTCGGCGGCGCGATGGCTCGGGTCCCAGGTGACGCAGCGGCGTTCGGCTGGCGCGATCAGCCCGCCCTGCTCTGGCTCATCACGCCCGACGAGGACATCAGCCGTGCGGCCGCCAACGAGGCGTGGACGGCGGCCTTCCGCGCCGAGCTGCCCGTGGCCGGGTCGGCCACGTACCTCAACTTCATGGGGGCGGAGGGCCCCGACGCCGTGCGCGATGCCTACCCGGAGGCCACGTACGCGCGCCTGCAGGAGCTCAAGCGGCGATACGACCCGGACAACGTCTTCCGGGCCAACCACAACATCCGCCCGGCCTGAGGTCGGTCCGGGCAAGCCTGCGGGCTGCGACGCGGCCCAGGGTGCCTCGCGTGTGCTCCGCGGGTCAGGGGTTCGGCCCGCGGTTACGGCCGAGTGAATCTTCTTTGAGTCGAGCCGCCCGCGCGAGTCGGCCAGGGCTGGGCCGAGAACATCGCGAGAGGTGCTTTTACATCATCTTGCAAGACCGTCCGCATGAGGCGTCCGTAACACTCAACGCCATGGCTGTCGCCGACCCCGCGATCATCCCGCCCGACGAGGCCGCCCGCCTGGCGGCCGTCCGACGCTACGAGATCCTCGACACGCCTCCCGACGGGGCATTCGAGCGGATCACGGCGCTCGCGGCCCGCCTCTTCAACGTCCCGATCGCCATCGTCAGCGTCGTGGATGAGGACCGCATCTGGTTCAAGTCCCATTACGGACTGGACGTGGAGGAGATCGGCCGGGATCCGGGACTCTGCGCGTCCGCAATCCTCCAGGACAGGCCGTGGATCATCACCGACGCCCCGCGGGATCCGCGCGCCCTGGCCAACCCCCTCGTCGCCGGCGAGTTCGGCCTCCGGTTCTACGCGGGAGCACCGCTTCGGACGAGCGACGGATACAACCTCGGGACGGTGTGCGTCCTCGACTTCGAGCCTCGCGACGTGACAGCCGATGAGCGGGCGACGCTCGAGGACCTGGCCGCGTTGGTCATGGACGAGCTCGAGCTGCGGCTCGCGAGCCGGCGGACCGTCGCCGAGGCGAGGGAACGCGAGCATCTCAACGACGCCCTCATGAGCATGCTCTCGCATGAGCTCCGCACGCCAGTGACGACGATCTACGGATCTGCGCAGATCCTCGACCGGAAGCTCGCGTCGATCGACGCGGGGATCCGTGACCTCGTTCCCGACATCGTCTGGGAGTCGCAGCGCCTTCTCGGCCTCATCGAGAACATCCTGGTCATGACGCGGCTCGAGCAGGGACGCGCCCTCGACACGACCAGGGAGCCGGTGCTCGTCCAGCGGCTGCTCCCGACCATCGTGGCCCACGAAGCCCGACGTTCGCCGGACCGGGAGATCCGCCTCGACGTCCCCGACGAACTCCCGCTCGTCGAGGCGGATCCGGTCTACCTCGCACAGATCATCGGGAACCTGCTGTCGAACAGCATCAAGTACAGCACCGCCGACACGCCGATCGATCTCGCCGCACGAGCCATCGACGAGGAGGTCGAGATCACCGTGCAGGACCAGGGCATCGGCATCCCGCCCGAGGCGCGGGAGAAGGTGTTCGAGCTCCTCGTTCGCACTGACGAGGCTGCCCGCTTCGCCTCGGGCGCCGGGATTGGCCTCTACGTCTGCAGGCGGCTTCTCGAGGCGATGGACGGGCGGATCTGGATCGATCCCGTGCGCGAGCAGGGCACTCGGGTCATCGTGCGGCTCCGGGCGTTCGAGCCGGAGGTGAGCGACTCGGCATCGGAGTGACGTCCGCGGTCAGCGCAGGAGATCTCCCCGTTCCGCGTCGGATCCCGACGCCTCCAGGCGCCTCGGCAGTCGGCCCAGCACGGATGCGGTACCCGCCGCGACACAGGCCTCGCCTCGGCGGTGAGACCTCCTGGATCCGGACGGTGCCCGCGGGCGCGCGCCGATCCACGAGCGCATCACGGTGTCAGACGATTGATCGTCCCAGTGCGCCTGACGCAAGCCGCCAACGCGAACGGTCTAGCGCTCGCGCTACCTCAGGTTGTGATGGCGCGCCCGGAGGTGTCATGAGTCGCGACATGGGCGACACATGAGTCGCGACATGCGGCACATGTCGTCAGTCGGTCGTTCGGGACCTCGGCCAGCGGCCGGGGTCCCGTCGTTGGTTGCGCCAGTAGCCGCGGTGGGGCTCGATCAGGTGGCTCGAGAGGACCTCACCGGTGTCGAGCGCGACGACCGTGACCTCACGCGCATCGACGATCGCGAGCACCCGTCGATGCGCGTGGGCCGCGCCGATCTTGAGGTGGTGCAGGCGGCCGGCCCGGCGCAGGGTGATCGCGCCCTTCGTGTCGGCCACGTCGTAGCGGAGGCGGAAGTGACCCCCGGCGCGGGAGCCGGCCGCCGTCGCCCTGGGCGTCCTCCGGTACGCCTCGCCGGGCGTGAGCCGCGCGATCGCCCGGTGGGGTCGCTGCTCGTTGTAGGCGAGGCGGAACGCGTCGAGGCGCGCCTGCAGCCCGGCGATGCTGGACGCCTCCGGCCCCCGCCCGAGCCAGCGCTTGAGTGTCTGGTGGAAGCGCTCGATCTTGCCCTGGGTCTGGGGATGACCCGGGGCGCCGTTCTTCTGCCGGATGCCGAGGTAGGCGAGCAGGTACTCGAAGCCGTTGCGCCCGCCGGTGAAGCGCGACGTGTAGACCGCGCCGTTGTCGGTGAGCGTGGCCGCAGGCCAGCCGTAGGCATCGCCTGCCGCGCTGAACGTGGCCACCACGTCGTCGCCGCCGACCCGTCGGAACGCGGTGCACGCGAGCAGGTAGCGGGAGTGGTCGTCGAGCCACGAGCAGATCTCGACCTCGGTCCCGTCGACCAGGCGCCAGTGGGTCACGTCGGACTGCCACAGCTCGTTGGGTGCCGCCGCCTCGAAGCGGAGCCACGAGCTGCGCGGGCGCTTGCGTGGCTCGGGCGTGACCAGCCCGGCGGTGTGGAGGACGCGCCGGATGGTGGCGGTCGACGGGGCGGGGCAGCCCTCGCGTTCAAGGTGCCAGGCGATCGTGACCGGACCGGCATCGAGCCCGTGGGCGGCGAGCTCGATGCGTAGGGCGACGATCCGCGCCCGAACGGCGTCGGGCGTGCGGCCCGGGGTGCGGTGCGGCCGCCGCGATCGAGGCTCGAGGGCGTCGAGCCCGCCAGCGCGGTACCGGCGCAGCAGGCGCTGCAGGTGGCCGCGACTCAGCCCGTACTTGGCCGCGGCGGCGGTGACGGACAGCTGCAAGGTAACGACCCTGAGGACGGCCACTCGGTGCTTCGACATACGCCCGACTGTCACGCATGTCCCGACTCACCTGGCGCCTATCAGGTGTCACCTATGTCCTGAACTCAGACAATGGCGCGCCCGGAGGGATTCGAACCCCCGACCCTGTGGTCCGAAGCCACATGCTCTGGTCCGCTGAGCTACGGGCGCGCGGTGGAGGACTATACCGCTGTGCCTGTGGCGACGGCCCGCCCCGGCCCGTGCCCCTGGCGCGGATGCTCCTGAGCCGCCCGGCGTTCCACCTGATGACGGAGGTGCCGTCCGAGGCATCGAATCGCCTCGATCGGGGGCGCTCCGTCGCTGTTTGAGCCGCCGGGCGCGCCAAACGGCGTGCCAGTCGTCAGGTGCGCCGCCAGCAGTGCCATCGTGCAGATCAGGCACACTCCCGCCCGTGGAGCGAAGGCTCCGGTCCGGCCACCAGAACGTACAACGCCGGCCTGTCCGGATGCCGCAGCGGCAGCGGGATCGTCGTGATCGCCAGGTGCGACGGGTGCGGCGAGGTGTCCGGCCCAACGACGGGAAGGTATCCGATGATGCGCGTCTGGCTGAGCGCCCTGGTGCTCCTCCTCCTGGCGGCGGCGAGCTTCGTCCTCGCCCTCATCTTCACGACAGGCGGTTCGAGAGGCCCGTACCTCGACCTCCGGACCATCGCGATGTACGCCCTCGCCGCGGGGTTCGCCGCGGTCGGGATCATCCAGGTCGTGACAGGCATCGCTCGTCTCAGATAAGGAGGCGTCGCGGCTCTCACCGCGGGCCGGGTCCGTCCGGACCGGCGCCTGTCGTGTCGGCGCCCACGGCGCTGTACGCGACCCGCCGGTGGCAGGGACTGCAGGCGGTGCGCAGCCGCACACCCCTGCCACGACGGGGGAGCACACGGCGGGAGGCAACCGGTACGCTAGCTGACCCGCGAGGTGCGACCGAGGTGGGGTCGGTGGACGGGCGTCCAGCATCTCGAGACGGCACCGTGTGTGGAGCCGGTGCTCTCCGGCTCAAGTCGAGGTCATCTTGACCACGTCCGGCAGCGCGATCGAGATCACTCGGCCGCCCACGCTGAGCACGCCAGAGGTGCGGCCGCCGTTCGGCCCGCTCCTCGCTCGGGCGTCCGGGCCATCGCTGCTGCTGCTCGTGGCGGCCGTCTACATGGCGCTCGCCCAGCTGATCATCTGGCTGAACGATCCCGTGCAGGCGGGAGCCAGCTTCTGGCCGGCCGCCGGCGTCTCGCTGGGGCTTCTCCTCGTCACGAACCGGGGCCAGTGGTCGTGGGTCCTTGCCGGGGTCGCGCTCGCGGAGGTTGCCGGCGACCTGATCCACGGCTATGCGCCCGGCGCGATCGCGTTCTGGACCGTCGGGAACGTGGTCGAGCCGCTCGTCGGCGCCCTCCTGATTCAGCGCTTCTCATCGCCGCGGGGCTCGCTGACGCCCCTGCCCGCGCTGCTTGGCTTCATCGTGTTCGGCGTGGTCGCCGCGCCGCTGGTCGGGGCCACAATCGGGTCGCTCGGGACGATCATCTTCTACGGGACCGCGCCTGCCGTCGCCTGGCCCAAGTACGTGGTCGGCGACGCGCTCGGTGTCCTCGTCGTCGCGCCGGTCCTGCTCACCTGGTGGAGCCGTTCCAGCCGGCGGTCGCGAGCGGAGATCCTCTCGCTCTCTGCCAGCGCGATCGCGGTGACGCTGCTCGTGTTTCGGAACTGGGACGCGGCCTGGGACGTGACGCTCCCGTACCTCATCCTGCCCTTCCTCACGTGGGCGGGTCTGCGCTTCGGCGTCCGCGCCGTCGCGCTGTTGTCCTTCGTCATCGCGAACATCGCCAACGCCGCGACGGCGTTCGGCTACGGGCCGTTCGCGCTCGCAGGCGGCATGGAGCACGGGGTTACCCTGCTCCAGCTGTTCCTCGCGATCACCCTCACGAGCGCGTTCATGCTCGCGTCCCTCGCCAGTGACCTCATGGACTCCCGGGAACTCGCGCGCCGCCACGCGGATCACCAAGCCGAGGTCCAGCGCAACCGCGAATTCCGCGATGCGTTCGTCGGGGTGCTGAGCCACGAGATCCGGACGCCGATCACGACGATCTACGGGATGACCGAACTGCTCCGCAGACGCCACGCCTCCATGGATCCGGAGACAGTTGGGCAGTATCTGGACGACATCGGCAGCGAGTCGGACCGGCTGCGCCGCTTGACGGAGGACCTGCTCGTGCTCAGCCGAGCCGAGGGAGGCCTGCTCTCCGTCGCAGCCAACCCGATAGCGCTGGGCCACCTCGTGCCCGCGACGGTCGAGAGCGAACGTCCCCGGTGGCCCGCGCATCGGCTCATCGTGGATTCGCCCGGGTTCATGCCGATCGTGCTGGGCGAGGACGTGTACGTCGAGCAGGTCCTGCGGAACTTCATCAGCAACGCGTGCAAGTACAGCCCTGCGGGGACCACGGTGCACGTGACCGCCGCGTTCGAAGACGGCGGCGTGGCCGTCCGGGTCTCGGACGAGGGGCGCGGGCTGCCCGATGGGACGGCTGACCGCGTCTTCGACCTGTTCTATCGAGGCGCGGACACCATCGGCACTACGCCGGGCGCCGGCGTCGGCCTGTTCATCTGCCGGGAGCTCGTGCGGGCGATGGGTGGCCACGTGTGGGCGATCCCGCGGGCGCCCGGGCCCGGCTCGGAGTTCGGCTTCTGGCTTCCCGCGGCCGACGAGGACGGAATGGCGGCGAGCTGATCGGCGAGCTCGCAACGCGGAGGCATCCATGGCCGACGACCGACGCCGGGTCGGCGACGCAACGATCGAGGTCGTCCTCGGCGACATCACCACGATCCCGGTTGACGCGATCGTGAACGCCGCGAACTCGCAGCTGGTCGGGGGCGGCGGCGTGGACGGCGCGATCCACCGGGCAGGCGGCCCGGAGATCATGCGCGACCTGGCCGACCGCTATGGACCGAACCGCTTCTGCCCGCCGGGCGGCGCCGTGATCACGACCGGCGGCCGGCTGCCCGCGCGCTGGGTGATCCACGCGGTCGGGCCGATCTGGCGGGGCGGCAGCGCCGGCGAGGCCGATACCCTCGCGTCCGCCTACCGCACGTCCCTCCGGCTGGCGGCGGAGGCGGGCGCCACGTCCGTCTCCTTCCCCGCGATCAGCACCGGGATCTATGGCTACCCGGCGGAGGAGGCGGCCCGCGTCGCGACGACGACCCTGGTCAACGCACTCCCCCAAACCCCCGGAATCCGTCGTGTCCTGCTCGTGGCCTTCTCCGAGCGCTCCGCCGAACCGCTCCGCCGCGCCCTCGCCGTGGCCTGACGCACCTCAGTGGCGCGCCATCCAGCGCGCGAGGCTGGGCCCCGACGGCGGTCGCCCGGTGCGCTCCGCCCGCGCGTCGATCCGGCCGAGCGCCCACTGGGCGTACCGCACGCCGATCCAGCGGAACGGCTCGGGCTCCCAGTTCCGCGACCGGTGGTTGACGATCGGCAGCTCGGTCCGCGGCGTCCGCTCCCCACGGATCAGCTCGGCGAGCGTCCGGCCGGCGAGGTTCGACGCCGCCACGCCGTGGCCGATGTAGCCGCGCGCGGTCGCCACGCCCGTCCGCGGGTCGAAGGCGATCGTGGGGTGCCAGTCGCGCGGCATCCCGAGTGGCCCGCCCCACGCGTGCGTGAACCGCACGTCCCGCAGCATCGGGAACCACGAGCGGACGAACCGGCGCAGCATCGCGTGGGTCGGTTCGTGGCGGTCGAACGCGTCGCGGATCGGCGACCCGGCGCGGTACGGCGCGCCCCGTCCACCGAACAGGATCCGCCCGTCCTCCGTGCGCGACAGGTAGTCCACCGACAGGCGCGGCGAGGCGACGCATTCCCTCCCCGCCCAGCCGATCTCCGCCCATTGCGCGTCGCTGAGCGGCTCGGTGAGGACGATGAGCGAGTACACCGGGATGAGCTGCCGGTGCAGGCGCGGCAGCTGCGTGAGGTATGCCTCGCCGGCGAGCACGACGACGTCGGCACGGACCTCACCCGCCTCCGTCCGGAGTGACGCACGCCGCCCCTCAGCCGCCGGTTCGAACCCGGTCACCGCGGTGTGCTCGTGGATGACCGCGCCCATGGCCTCCACCCGTCGCGCCAGCCCGCGGACGAGGCGGCCCGGATGGATCACGGCGCAGTCCGCCGTCGACAGGGCGCCCACCGCCCCCGCGATCCGGACGCGCGCCGCCAGCTCGTCGCGGTCGAGCAGCCGGTACCGCTCACCGAAGCCGAACCGCCGGTACTCGCCGAGCGACGCCTCGAGGGCCGGCACCTGGTGCGGCCCGCGGGCGACGATCAGCTGGCCGCCGCGATGCCAGCCGCCGTCGATCCCCTCGGTCGCACACACCCGCCCGACCTCGTCCACCGCCTCGTACGTCGCCGCCTGGATCCGGCGGGTCGCGTCCTCGCCGTGCAGCCTGGCGAGTCGTGACATCGAGATGTTGAGGTCCGGCGCGCACCAGCCGCCGTTCCGGCCCGACGCGCCGAACCCGGCCACCTCCCGCTCGAGCACGACGATGCGCAGGGACGGGTCCGTCCGCAGGAGGTAGTACGCGGTCCACAGGCCCGTGTACCCGGCGCCGAGGATCGCCACGTCGGCGTCGCGCGCACCGGGAAGCGCGGGCCGTGGCGTCAGGTCGTCGCCGGACGTCTCGAGCCA
>DASSPX010000005.1:0-4486 GCA_035699445.1 Candidatus Limnocylindrales bacterium
AGGCCGTGGCGGATCGCGCCGGCCTGGCCGGTGACCCCGCCGCCCTCGACCTTGATCATCGCGTTGAAGCGGCCCTCGGTCCCGGTGACGCGGAACGGCAGGCGAAGCTCGGCGTCGTTGAACGCGCCGCCGAAATGCTCCTCGAGCGACCGGCCGTTGACGACGATCTCGCCCTCGCCGGGCAGGAGGCGGACGCGGGCGACGGCGGTCTTGCGACGGCCGGTGCCCCAGTAGAAGGCAGGGGTGGACATCGTGCTCCTCGTCAGGCCAGCGGCTCGGGCTTCTGCGCCTGGTGCGGGTGCTCGCCGCCCGCGTAGATCTTCAGCTTGCGCAGCTGCTGCACGCCGAGCGTCGTGCGCGGCAGCATCCCCTTCACGGCGCGCCGGACGACCTCCTCGGGTCGCCGCGCGAGGAGGTGCCCGAGGGTCTCCTCCTTGTACCCCTGCGGGTACCCGCTGTGCCGGATGTACTTCTTCGACTCGAGCTTGTCCCGGCTGACCGCGATCTTCGCCGCGTTGAGCACGATCACGTGATCGCCGGTGTCGAGGTTCGGGGTGTACGTGGTCTTGTGCTTGCCCTCGAGGACGCGCGCGACGCGCGACGCGAGGCGGCCGAGCGTCTCGTCCGTCGCATCGACGACGTACCAGCGGCGCTCGATCTCGCTGCCTCGAGGCGTATAGGTCTTCGCGCTCATTCCTCGTGTCCCTCAGCTGCCGCCGACCGCCGCCCGAGGGCGACGTGCCGGAGGCACAGTCCGTGCGCCGGGGCCATCGCCCCGTCCAGTGCGGGCCGCCCGGCGGCCAGCGCCGCCGCGAGGTCCGCGGTCGTCATCCTTCCGAGGCCGACCTCCAGGAGGGCGGCCACCATCCGTCGCACCTGACCACGGAGGAAGGCGTCGGCCCGGACGTCGATCACGACCTCCCGGCCCCGTCTCCACACCCGGACCGCGTGAACGGTCCGGACCGTGGTCCGGTCCGCGCCCCCGAACGACGAGAAGTCGTGCCGGCCGATGAAGACCGACGCCGCCTCCGCCATCGCGGTGACGTCGAGCGGGACCCGCACCCCGAGCGCGGTGCGCTCGTGGAGCGGGCTTCGCGGCCCGTTCCAGACGGTGTAGCGGTACTCCCGGTACCGCGCCGCGTATCGGGGGTGGAACCCGGCGGGGACCCGCGTCACGTCGCGGAGCGCGACATCCCGCGGGAGCAGGGCGTTGAGGGCCCGCTCGAGCCCCCGTCCGTCGAGGCGACCCGCGAACGTGAAGGCGATCACCTGTCCCGTCGCGTGGACCCCGGCGTCGGTACGCCCGGCCCCGTCGACCACGACCCGCTCACCCCGGTTGAGGTTCGCGAGCGCGGCCTCCAGCTCCCCCTGGACCGTGCGCGCCTCCGGCTGGAGCTGGAAGCCCGCAAAGTCCGTCCCGTCATATTCGACCGTGGCACGCCAGCGCACGGCGGCGGCGTCTCCGTCGCCTCTCTGTCGGTCGCCGCCCTGACGGCGCTTCGCGTCGTTGTCGCCTCCGGGCGCTCGCTCACGCACCTTCAGGTGCGCTCGCTCGCGTCCTCGGCTCCGCCTAGCGCTGCATCCGCCATAGCGGCGATGACGTGATTCGGATTGGCGAGACTGGCTAGACCAGCTCGATCTGGACGATCTCGGCGGCGTCGCCCTTCCGCTGGCCGATGCGAATGATCCGGGTAAACCCGGACTGGCGGTCGGCGTACTTCGGGGCGATCTCGCCGAACAGCTTGTCGACGACGAGCGGCTCGTTCGGCAACTCCGAGACGACCGCCCGGCGGGCGGCCAGGTCACCGCGCTTGGCGAGCGTGATCATGCGCTCCACCTGGCCGCGGATCTCCTTGGCCTTCGCCTCTGTGGTCTTCACGCGCTCGTAGCGGAGCACCGACACGGCGAGGTTCTTGTACAGGGCGAGGCGGGGCCCCTGCTTGCGGCCGAGCTTCCGGCCGTCGATCCGGTGCGCCACGACTCAGGCCTCCTCGCCGTCGTCGAACGGCTCGTCGCCCTCGAACTCGTCGCCAAGGTCGCCCTCGCCTTCGGTCTCCGGGATGATGAAGCCCC
The DNA here is from genome assembly GCA_035699445.1 of Candidatus Limnocylindrales bacterium. Taxonomy (GTDB): domain Bacteria; phylum Chloroflexota; class Limnocylindria; order Limnocylindrales; family CSP1-4; genus DASSPX01. Next base: position 2,074 of record DASSPX010000005.1, read on the forward strand.
GCATCCGCAGGCGCTCCTTCATCTCGTCGAGCGACTTCTTGCCGAAGTTGCGCATCCGGAGCAGGTCCTCGTCCTTGAGCTGGAGGAGCTGCCCCACCTTGACGATGTTGTTGCGCTTGAGCGAGTTGTACGCCCGCATCGGGAGGTCGAGCTCCTCGATGGGCATGTCGAGCATGTTGGGCGGGAGCGCGGGGACGCCGGCCACGCCGCGCTCCGAAGGCGTCGCTGCCGCGCCGATGGTCACGAACGGCTGGAACTGGCGGACGAGGATGTCGGCCGCGCGGGACAGCGCCTCCTCGGGCGTGATCGTCCCGTCCGTCTCGATCTCGAGCGTCAGCTTGTCGTAGTTCGTCATCTGGCCGACGCGCATGCTCTCGACGACGTAGTTCACCTTGCGCACCGGAGTGAAGATCGCGTCCACCGCGATCACCCCGATCGGCAGGGTCTCGGACCGCTCGGCGGCGAGGTAGCCGACGCCGCGCTCGACGGTGAGGTCCATCTCGACCGTCACGTCGTCCGAGTCGATCGTCATCAGCACGAGGTCCGGGTTGACGATCTCGACGTCCGCGGACTCCGCGATGTCGCCCGCGGTGACCGCGCCCGCGCCGGACTTGATGAGCCGGAGCTGGACGGGGTGCGTCGCGAACGACTTGAGGCGCAGCCGCTTCACGTTCAGGACGATCTGGGTGACGTCCTCCTTGACCCCGGGAATCGTGGAGAACTCCTGGTAGACGTCCCGGATCTGGATGCTCGTGACGGCCGCGCCCTCGAGCGAGCTCAGGAGCACACGGCGGAGGGCGTTGCCGAGGGTGACGCCGTAGCCGGCCTGCAGCGGCCCGGCCTCGTACTTCGCGTACGTGCCGGCTTCCGCGACGGGCTCGATCTGCGGGGTCTCGAGTTCGATCATGAGCGGGGGCTACCTCGAGTAGTACTCGACCACGAGCTGCTCGTTGAAGTCGAGCGGCATCTGGTCGCGGCGCGGCATGGCCACCACCGACCCGGCGAGGTTCGCCGCGTCGATGCTCAGCCAGTCCGGTGCCTGGTGGTTGCGAAGGGTCTCCTTCGCCACCTTGAACGGCTCGCGGGCACGGTGCGACTCGCGGACCTCGATCCGGTCCCCGGGCTTCACCTGGTAGGACGGGACGGTGGTCGCGCGGCCGTTGACCGCGAAGTGGCCGTGAGCGACGAGCTGGCGGGCCTGCGCCCGCGAGGTGGCGAAGCCGAGACGGTAGACGACGTTGTCGAGCCGCAGCTCGAGCGACCGGAGGAGCGCCTCGCCGGTGACACCGGTGTGGCGGGATGCCTCGAGGAAGTAATTGCGGAACTGCCGCTCGAGGACGCCGTAGACGCGGCGGACCTTCTGCTTCTCACGCAGCTGGAGCCCGTAGTCGCCCACCTTGCGGCGCCGGACGCCGTGCTGTCCCGGCGGGGTCGGCCGACGCTCGAACGAGCACTTCTTCGTATAGCAGCGGGTGCCCTTCAGGAAGAGCTTCAGCCCCTCGCGGCGACAGAGGCGGCAGACGGAATCGGTGTAGCGAGCCATCCGGTGGGGACTCTCAGACCCGGCGCCGCTTCGGGGCGCGGCAGCCGTTGTGCGGGATGGGGGTGACGTCGGTGATCGCGCTGACTTCGAGGCCGGCAGCCTGGAGCGAGCGGATGGCCTGCTCGCGGCCGGCGCCGGGGCCCTTCACGTACACCTCGACCTGGCGCATCCCGTGCTCCATCGCGCGGCGCGCCGCACCGTCCGCGGCAAGCGCGGCGGCGTACGGCGTGCTCTTGCGCGAGCCCTTGAACCCGGCCACGCCGGCGGAGCCCCACGAGATCACGTTCCCGCCCTGGTCGGTGATCGTGACGATCGTGTTGTTGAACGACGCCTGGATGTGGACGTGCCCCTGGGGGACGTTCTTTCGTTCGCGTCGCCGCTGCTTCGCGGCGCGCTTGCGGTCGGCCATGCGGTCCGGTCCTCGTTACTTCTTCCGCCGGGCGCCGACGGTCTTCTTCGGACCACGCCGCTGCCGCGCGTTCGTCTTCGTGCGCTGGCCGCGCACCGGGAGGTTGCGCCGATGGCGCAGGCCCCGGTACGAGCCGATCTCGATCAGTCGCTTGATGTTGAGCGCTACCTCGCGCCGCAGATCGCCCTCGACCTTGTGGCTTCGGTCGACCACCTCGCGGAGCCGGCTGACCTGCTCCTCGGTGAGGTCGCGGACGCGGGTGTCCGGATTGATGCTCGTGGTCTTCAGGATCTTCTGGGCGGTCGGCAGGCCGATCCCGTAGATGTAGGTGAGGGCGACCTCCACCCGCTTCTCGCGCGGGATGTCGACGCCGGCGATGCGTGCCATCTAGCCCTGCCGCTGCTTGTGCTTGGGGTTGGTGCAGATCACCATGACGGTCCCGTGGCGCCGGATGATCTTGC
>DASSPX010000006.1:0-8768 GCA_035699445.1 Candidatus Limnocylindrales bacterium
CGAGTCGCTCGTCGCGGGGATCGTGGCCGGCCGCCTCGACGCCCTCGACCAGCTGTACGAGCGATACCGAACGATGGCCTACTCGATCGCCTACCGGATCACGCACGACCCCGCGCTCGCCGAGGACGCCGTCCAGGAGGCATTCCTGGGCGCGTGGCGCCATGCCTCCCGGTACGCCGAGGTCCGGGGCAGCGTCCGGACGTGGCTGCTCTCGATCGTTCACCATCGCGCGATCGACACGATCCGCCGACGACGCCCGACGAGCGACCTGCCCGAGCCCGATGCCGGGCCCTCTCCGGCCGCGCTCACCCTTCCCGACGTGTGGGGCGAGGTGGCCGGCCGGCTCGACCGGGAGGTGATCGTCGCGGCGCTGGCGGCACTCCCCGCCGTGCAGCGGGAGGCGATCGAGCTCGCCTACTGGAGCGGGCTGACGCAGCAGGAGATCGCGGAGCGAACCGGCGCGCCGCTGGGCACGGTGAAGAGCCGCGTGCGGCTCGGCCTGCTCGCCCTGCGCCGGGCGCTGACGGGCGCGGGGGACGCGCCGGAGGCCGCCGACACCGGCCAGCCCGCCATGGGCGGATCGGAGGCGGCGACGTGAGCCGGCTGGACGCTCCGCTCAGCCACGCCGAGGCGGTCGATCTCGCGCCGCTGTTCGTGCTCGGCGCGCTCGAGCCGGACGAGGCCGCGGCGGTTCGCGCGCACCTCGCCGGCTGTCGCGAGCCGCACCCCGAGCTCGACGAGCTGGGCGACGTCGTTCCGTACCTGCTCGAGGACGTCGAGCCGCTCGAGCCGTCGGCCGGTCTCCGGGACCGGATCCTCGCCGCCGCGGCGGCCGATCTGGAGGCGCGGACGGGGCGCGCCGCCGGTGCGGTGGCCGAGGCGCCGGGCCGTCGACCGGGCGAGGCGCCGGCCCCCGCGGATTCCGGCCGGGGTCCGGTGATCGACGCCGCGACCCGCTTCCGGCCGACCGCCCTCAGCCGGAGCGTGGACTGGGCGTTCCGGATCGCCGCCGTCGTGGCCATCCTCGCGCTCGTCGGCTGGAACGTCTCGCTCCAGGGCCGGGTCGACGAGGCGGAAGCCGCGCGCCGCGATCTCGCCGCCGTCGTCGAGCTGGCGGCGCAGGAGGGCAGCCTGAGCGCCGTCCTCACCGGCAGCGACGTCGCGGGCCTCGCGGCGGTCGCGCCCGACGGCACGGTCCGCCTGGCGCTCACGGGGCTTGAGCCCATCTCCGGTTCCGAGGTCTACACCGCCTGGGCGATCACGGGCGAAGGCGCTGCGCCGGTGCCGATCGGCGACCTGCAGCTCACCGGCGCGGGCGCGGGCTCCCTGGCGACGACGATCCCCGATCCGGTGCCCGGGCTGACGCTCGCCCTGACGCGGGAGCCCCGTCCGGGCGCCCGCACGCCCACGCTGCCGATCGTCGCCGCCGGCTCGGCGGCGTAGCTCGCCGCGCTGCCCGCCCGGCAGCCCGTCAGCCGCCGGTCGTCCCGGCCGCCTCCACGATCGTGCCGCGACCCGCGGCCGCGGCCCCCTGACGTGCCGCCGTGGCCGCTGCGATGAGCGACGGGCCATCGGTGCCGTCGACCGGGAAGCGGGCGATCCCGGCCGACACCGAGATCCGCCGGCCAGCCACCTCCGGCAGCCGCGCGATCCCGTCGATGACGCGGCGGGCGACCGTCCGTCCGGCGGACCCCGGCGCGACGAGCAGGAACTCGTCCCCACCGTAGCGCGCGACCGTGTCCACGAGTCGGACCGAGTCCGCGAGCACGGCCGCCACCTGGCGCAGCACGTCGTCCCCGGCGCGGCTGCCCGCCTCGGCGTTCGTGGCCACGAAGTCGTCCACGTCGAACACCGCGACGGAGACCTCGCTGCCCTGGCGGGAGGCACGGGCGATCTCGAGCTCGAGGACCCGGTCGATCGTCCGGGCGTTCGCGAGGCCGGTCAGCGGATCGCTGTGCGCCATCCGCTCGAACCACTCGCTGCGCTCGGCCGCCGTCGAAGCGAGCCGGGAGCGGTCGACCGCGACGGCTGCGAGGTCGGCGGTGGCCTGGAGCAGCCGGCGCGTCTCGTCGTCATCGGGCCGGTCGTCCGACCAGGCGAACGAGACGACGCCCACGGCCTCCTCGATCCCCGAGCGCGCGACGACGAGCGGGATATCGACGTACGTCACGCCAGGCTCTCCAGGATCCGCGCGCCCGAACGCCGCCGACCGCGCCCCGGTCGCGACCGCCAGTGGATGCTCGGGCTGCGCGGCGGCCGTCGCCAGCGCAGCGAGCGCGTCATCCGCCAGGCCGAACGCGATCACGAGCTCGAGCGCCGCGCGATCGGGATCCTGCGCGAACAGGGCGACCCGGCTCGCCCCCGTGGCGTCGACGGCCGCGCCGAGCAGCTCCCGCAACGACTGGTCGAGGTCGTGGCCGCGCGCGAGCGCGGAGGCGCCGGTGGTGAGCACGGTCAGCGCGGCCGAACCGGTGCGTCCTCGGGGTTCGGTCACGGCGGCCTCCGTCATCCAGTGCATCCCGCGGGCACCCGCGTGACGACGGGTGGCAGCGCGTCGAACGGCCGGCATCGTACACCGCCCCGAGCGGCGAATCGCCGCGCCTATACTCGGATGCGTGAAGCTCGTCGTGGCCATCGTCCACAACGAAGACGCTGGCGCGCTCGTGGACGCGCTCCTCGACCGCGAGTACCGGGCCACGCGACTGCACTCCTCGGGCGGGTTCCTCAAGCAGTCGAATGCGACCGTCATCCTGGGCGTCGAGGACCCGCAGGTGGACGAGGTGCTCGAGATCGTGCGCGAGAGCTGTCACGCGCGGACCCAGATCGTGAACCCGATGCCGCCGATCATGGAGCCCGGCGAGTTCTTCATGCCCTACCCGCTCGAGGTGGAGGTCGGCGGGGCGACCGTCTTCGTCCTGCCCGTCGAGCGTTTCGAGCGCCTCTGAGCCGAGCCGCCACCGATGCTCAACGCCGCGCTCCGAAAGCTGTTCCTGGCGCTCTCGCGCAACGGCTTCCTCCGCCGACGGCTGCCGCAGCTGCCCTTCATGCGGCGTGCCGTAGGACGGTTCATGCCCGGCGAGACCGCCGAGGACGCGCTCGCCGCCGCCCTCGTGCTCCAGCGCGACGGCATCGCCAGCGAGTACACGCGCCTCGGCGAGAACATCTCGGACATGGCCGAGGCGGACGCCGTCGCCGAGCACTACGTCGCCCTGTACGGGCAGATCCGCGAGGCGGGGCTCGACGGCGAGATCTCCGTGAAGCTGACCCAGCTCGGCCTCGACATCGACGAGGCGGCGACGCTCGACCACTGCCTCCGGCTCGCGGCGCGTGCCCGCGAGACCGGCTCCGGCTTCTGGATCGACATGGAGGACAGCTCGTACGTGGACCGGACGCTCCGGATCTACGAGCGCGTCCTCGCGGAGCACCCGGGGACCGGCCTGTGCCTCCAGGCATACCTCCATCGCACCGCTGCCGACGTGGAGCGTCTGCTGCCGCAGCGCCCGCGGATCCGGCTCGTGAAGGGGGCCTACGACGAGCCCGCGTCGATCGCGTTGCGGGCGAAGCGCGATGTGGACGCGAACTTCCTCGCGCTCGCGGTGACGATCGCCCGGGCGACCCCGACCGGGGTGGGGCTGGGGCTCGGGACGCACGACATCCGCCTCGTCGAGCAGGTCGCCAGGCATGCGGCGGCGGCCGGGATCGCGCGCGATGCGTTCGAGGTCCAGATGCTGTTCGGCATCCGGGCCGGCGAGCAGCGGCGGCTCGCGACGGAGGGCTACCGGGTTCGCACGCTGATCGCGTACGGCGACGCGTGGTACCCGTGGTACATGCGCCGGCTGGCGGAGCGGCCCGCGAACGTCCTGTTCGCGCTGCGCGCGCTCCTCCCCTGAGCGGAGCGCCGGGCGCACCGGCGTGACGGGCGGCCTCGAGCAACCGCCGGAACCGTCCGGCCGCTGGCGCCAGCTGGCGATCCTGGCCGTCGGCCTCCTGCTCGTCGAGGCACCATGGATGAGCGCCGCGGCGGTCGCACCGCTGCTCCAGCTCGAGTGGCAGACGACCGGGCTGGACCTGCCGCTGCTCACGGTCGCGGTCCAGCTCGGCTTTGCCGCGGGTGCGCTCGCCCTCGCGATCGGCGGGGTGCCGGACGTGGTCCCGGCGCCGCGGCTGTTCGCGGCCGGCGCGGTCGTGGCTGCCGCCGGGAACCTCGGCTTCGCGCTGTCGGCCACGGATTCGATCACGGCGCTGCCGTACCGCGCCGTCACCGGTGCCGGGATCGCGGCCGCGTACCCGCTCGCGATGAAGCTCGCGGCCGGCTGGTTCACCCGTGGGCGCGGGCTCGCGATCGGCGTGCTCATCGGCGCGCTCACGGTGGGCACGGCGCTGCCCTACCTGTTCCGTGCGCTCGGGGCCTACGCGGGTCTCGAGTGGCGCCCGATCGCCCTCGCGGCGACACCGGTCGCCCTGGCGGGCGGGCTGATCGTGCTTGCGCTGGCCCGGCCGGGCCCGCTCGACGTGCCCGCGCCGCGGTTCTCGCTCTCGATCGCCGCGGCCGCCTTCCGCTCGCCGTCCGTGCGGCTCGCGAATCTCGGCTACCTCGGCCACATGTGGGAGCTGTACGCGATGTGGACGTGGATCCCGATGTTCCTGCTCGCGAGCTTCGGCGCGGCCGGGCTGGCGGACGCGGCGGCCGGCAGTCTCGCCGCGTTCGCCGTCGTGGCAGCGGGCGGCATCGGCTGCATCGCCGCCGGCGCGGTGGCGGACCGCGTGGGACGAACCACGGTCACGATCGCGGCGATGGGCCTGTCCGCCTCGTCCGCGATCGTCGCCGGCCTGCTGTTCGGGGCGCCCGTGCCGCTGGTCGTGGCCGTGGCGATCGTGTGGGGCGTGACGGTGGTCGCCGATTCCGCCCAGTTCTCCACGGCGGTGTCGGAGCTCGCGCCGCCCGGCACGGCCGGCTCGGCGCTGGCCGTGCAGACGGCAACCGGCTTCCTGCTCACCGGAGTCACGATGCTGGGCATCGGGCTGCTTGCGCCGGACGGCGCCGATGGGTGGCGGCTCGCGTGGGGCCTGCTCGCGCTCGGACCGATCGTCGGGATCGCGGCGATGTGGCGGCTGCGCCGCCGACCGGACGCCGTCCGGATGGCGAACGGGCGTCGCTGACCGCCGCTATCGTCCGGGGCGTGACGCTCCGCCCGGACATCGTCGAGTGCTGGCCGTTTCGCGTGACGGGCCCCGGCGAGCTGGAGATCCTCCTCATCCGTCGCGCCCCGGACCGGATCTTTCCGGGCCTGTGGCAGTGCGTCACGGGTGCGATCGACCCTGGCGAGCGGGTGGCGCTCGCCGCCCTTCGCGAGCTGGAGGAGGAGACCGGATTCGGCGCCGACGACGTCGAGGCGGCCTACGACCTCGACCAGGTGGCCCCGTTCTACGACGAGGGGACCGACGGCGTCGTCGTCTCGGCGATCTTCGCCGCGCGGATCCGGCCGGGCGCGACGGAGCGGATGTCCCGCGAGCACGATGGGGCGCAGTGGGTCCGTCCCGAGGCAGCGCTCCGGCTGGCCGTCTGGCCGTCCTACGCGGAGTCGATCCGGCGGATCCGCGAGATCCTCCTCGATCCGGACCTCGAGCCGTGGTTCCGCCTCGACGGGCACGGCGAGCGCATCGCCCGCCGGCCGCTCCGGTAGGGCGGCGATCAGCGCGGCGACCGGGGGTGCCCGCCGGTAGACTGCCCCGGACGGCAGCGGCGGGCACGGGAGGTCGGGATCGGTGGACACGACGGCGGCAACCGGGACGCGACCTGCCGAGCGCCGGGTCTTCCGCTCCAAGGTCGACGCGATCCGTCCGACCTACGGCTTCGAGGATGTCTCGCTCGCGCCCGGCACGGACACCGTCGAGCCGGCCGACGTCGTTCTCGAGCAGACCTTCTGCGGTCTGCCGCTCGGCATCCCGATCCTTGCCGCCGCGATGGACGCCGTCGTCGACGTCCGGTTGGCCGGTGAGCTCGCCCGGCTGGGGGGCCTCGCGGTCCTCAACCTCGAGGGCGTCCAGACCCGCTTCGACGATCCGTCCGAGGTGCTTGCCCGGATCGCGTCCGCCGATGACGGCGCGATCCACGAGGTGCTCGCCGAGGCGTACGCGCAGCCGATCCGGGAGGACCTCATCGCCCGTCGGATCGAGGAGCTGCACGCGGCCGGTGCGAAGGCGGTCGTCGCCGCGACGCCCGGCGCCGCGCGACGCTTCGGGCCGTTCTGCGCCGAGCACGGGGCGGACCTGTTCCTCGTCCAGAGCCAGGTCAGCTCCGCGCGCCATCTCGCGACCGGCTACGACCCGCTGTCGCTCGCGGAGTTCACGCGGTTCATGCCCATCCCGGTCGCGGTCGGCAACACGACGAACGCCGAGGCGGCGTATCAGCTCATGGAGCAGGGCGCGGCGGCGGTGTTCGTCGGCGTCGGGCCCGGTGCCGCGTGCACGACGCGGGAGGTCCTCGGGATCGGCGTTCCCCAGGTCACCGCGATCGCCGACGTCGCGGCCGCGCGCGACGCGTTCTCCCGCGAGACGGGGCGCTACGTCCCGGTCGTCGCGGACGGCGGCATGAAGCGGGGCGGCGACGTCGCGAAGGCGATCGCGGCCGGGGCCGACGCCGTGATGCTCGGCTCGCCGCTCGCCCGTGCGGCGGAGGCCCCCGGCGGCGGCACGAACTGGGGCATGGCGGCGCCCTCGCCCGTGCTCCCGCGCGGGACGCGGATCCGGGTCGGCACGGTGGGCCCGCTCGAGCAGATCCTCATCGGCCCGTCACCCGTCACCGACGGCACGCAGAACCTCGTCGGCGCGCTCCGCCAGTCGATGGCGGCGCTCGGCGCTCGGACGATCCCGGACATGCACGAGGTCGAGATCGTGTACGCGCCGGCGGTCGCGACCGAGGGCAAGTCCTGGCAGCTGCGCGGTCGCTGACCCGTCAGCGAGCCCGGGCGGCCCGGCCGTCCTCGCCCGGGATGCCACGTTCGGCGAGCGCGGCCGCGAGCCCCTCGAGATCGTCGACGGCCACGTAGAGCACACGCGGCCGGAGCGGTCCGTACCGGACGGGCTCGCGGAAGTCGAGCCGCACGCCGCCGTGCGGCGAGCCCGCGAACGACAGGTCGCCGCCGCGGATGCTCCGGCGGATCCCGATCGCCGTGATCCACCGCCACGGACCCTCGATCCGCCAGCGGGCGATGTTCACGAGCGGGGTGCGGACGCGGGCGAACCCGAAGCGCGCCCGGAGCTCCGGCCCGTCCAGCTCCACCCAGGCGTCGTCCGGGCCGCGGACGCCGAAGAGCCGGAGCAGCGGGCGCGATCGGCGGCCGAGCCGGATCGGGTAGCGCATCGCGTCCTCCTCGAGTGGGGGCCTACGTCAAAGCGCCGACGCCGACGCTCGACGAGCGTCCCGATCGGTTGTCGATGCCCGTCCGTGCACGCCGGAGCCGCACTCGTGGAGGATGCACCCATCGGCGCCGACGCGGTGGGGACCCACGGGGTCCGAGGACCGGACGGGCGACCGGGATAGAAGAACAACAACCGAAGAACAACCGAATAGCCTCCTCCGACTCTCGAAGCGACCGGGCCTGCCTCCACCCTCGGGCCCGGTCGCTTTGCTGTTGCCGGCCATTCGAGTCGCTACGTCATGCGTCGCACCGCGATCCGGTCCCAACGTCGCGCCCACGAAACCGCACCGGTGGATGGGCAACCGCACCTCCCCGGCGCAGAGTCCAGCGTGTCGATGCGGACCGCACCCCGGCCCGCGGGACACGAGGAAGACGAAGGGACAACGCCGATGGACCGCACGCTCGAGATTCCGGCAACCGCGCCGGCCGGCGGGCCCACCCATCGCGACCGCGGCTGCCTCGTCGCCGGCTGCCCCTGCAAGGACGCCCGGATCGTCTCCACCCGCCGCGCGCGGTTCTTCGCCGTTTTGGCGCAGGAGCGCGGCGAGACCGCGAACCGCGTCGTTCCCGCCGACCCGGAGTGGTCGATCCCGGTGCTTGCCGCAGCCCGGCCGTCCCGGCTTGCCACATTCCTCCAGGGCGCATGATGGACGCCCTCGTCACGGTCCTGATCTCGATCACGCTGCTCGTCACCGCGAACGTCGCCGCCCGCCTCCGCGCCTGATCTCGTCACCCGTCGCGGAGGTAGCGCAGGACCGCGAGCACGCGCCGATGATCCTCGGGCTGGGGCTCCAGCCCGAGCTTCGAGAAGATCCGGTTGACGTGCCCCTCGACGGTCTTGATCTCGAGCGCCAGCCGGTCCGCGATCCCCTGGTTCGACCGGCCCTCCGCCATCTGGGCCAGGATCTCCCGCTCCCGCGCGGTCAGCTCGTCCAGGGGTGAGTGCCGCCGGGGCCGCCCGAGCAGCCGGCCGACGACCTCCGGGTCGATCACGGACCCGCCGGCCGCGACCCGCCGGACCGCCTCGGCGAGGTCCGTCAGGCGCGTGACCCGGTCCTTGAGCAGATAGCCCAGCCCGGACGGATCGTCCCGAAGCAGGTCCACGGCGTAGCGCGTCTCGACGTACTGCGAGAGGACGAGGATGGCCGTCCCGGGGTGCCGGCGCCGGATGCGAGCCGCCGCCTCCAGGCCCTCGGTCGTGTGCGTAGGAGGCATCCGCACGTCGACGATGACGACGTCCGGGCGGTGGGCGTCCACGGCGCGCTCGAGCTCGTCCGCGTCGCCCGCCCGCGCGAGCACCTCGAACCCCGCTGCCTCGAGCGAGCCGGCGAGCGCCTCGCGCAGGAG
>DASSPX010000007.1:0-7230 GCA_035699445.1 Candidatus Limnocylindrales bacterium
CTAGCGATACCGAGGGAGGGAGCCGACCGTGGAACCGATGACCCTCGCCGTCGCCGGGGTGGCGGCGCTCGCGATCCTCGTGATCGCGGTGGGCGTCGCGATGTCCGGCAGCGGCTCCGGCATCAACGCCCGGCTCGAGCGATACGCCGCCGGCAGGCCTGAAGGGCAGGCAGCCGGGGCCGGCGGAATTGCCGAGCTCATCTCGCAGAGCCAGACGCTGGGTCAGCTCAACCGGGCCGTCGAGCAGCGAGACTTCGGCGCCAACCTTGCACGCGAGATCGCCCGTGCCGACCTCCGCCTCAAGGTCAGCGAGTACCTCCTGATCTGGGCCGGGTCGACGATCGGCGTGCCGGTCCTCCTGGCGGTGCTCTCCGTGGCGGTGGAGGGCCTCCGGAGTCCGCTGGTGTGGGTGATCGGCGCATTCATCGGCTTCATCCTGCCCCGCTTCTGGCTGAAGCGGCGCCAGAACGGCCGGCTGTCGGCGTTCAACAAGCAGCTGCCGGACACGATCACGCTGATCGCGAACGCGCTCCGCGCGGGCTCGTCGTTTCTCCAGGCGATCGAGCTCGTCGTGCGCGAATCGCGCCCGCCGATCTCGACCGAGTTCGCGCGGGTCATCCGAGAGGTGAACCTGGGCCTGCCGTTCGAGCAGGCGCTCGAGAACATGGTCCGCCGGGTGAAGTCCGACGACCTCGAGCTGATGGCGACCGCGATCTCGATCCAGTACACCGTGGGCGGCAACCTCGCCGAGATCCTCGACTCGATCGCGTTCACCATCCGCGAACGGGTCCGGATCAAGGGCGAGATCCGTACGCTGACGGCCCAGCAGCGGCTCTCGGGCTACGTCGTCGGGTTCCTCCCGATCGGCCTCGCCGGCTTCCTGTTCGTCGCCGCTCCGAACTTCATGGAGCCGATGTTCTTCAATCCGCCCGGCATCCTCGGGCTGCCCGCGGGCGTGATCATCCTCTTCCTCGGCGGGTTCATGATGTTCATCGGCTTCCTCATCATCCGCCGCATCGTGGACATCGAGGTCTAGCCGTGGAGAGTCTGCTTCCGCTCCTCGTGGCAGGCGCCGCGGCCGGAGCGATCCTGCTCATCGTCCTGGGGCTCGCCGGACGCGCCCCGATCGACCCCGTCCAGGCGCGGCTGACCCAGCTGGGCACGGTCCAGGCACGCAACCTCGAGGAGCTCGAGCTCCAGCAGCCGTTCATCGAGCGGACGTTGCGCCCGCTGGCCGGCCGCCTCTCGGGCACGGTCGCGCGCGTCACGAGCACGTCGTTCACCGAGCGCACCGAGAAGCGACTCGCGCTCGCCGGGAACCCGGGCGGGCTGCGGGTGGCGGACTGGCTGGGGATCAAGGCGATCGGCGCCGTGATCGGCGCGATCCTGTTCTTCTTCCTGTTCGCCATCGTGAACATCATGTCCATGCCGTTCGCGCTGGGCGCGCTCATGTCGGTCGCTGGCCTGCTGTTCGGTTACACGGCGCCGGAGTTCTGGCTCGGTGGCCGGGTGCGCAAGCGGCAGCACGCGATCCTGCTCCAGATCCCGGACGCGCTCGACCTGCTGACGATCTCCGTCCGTGCCGGTCTCGGCTTCGACGGGGCGCTGGGCAAGGTGGTCGAGAAGCTCAAGGGCCCCCTGACGGACGAGTTCCGCCGAGCGCTGGCCGAGATCCGCGTGGGCAAGGCTCGCCGGGATGCCCTGCGCGACATCATCCCGCGCACGGAAGTTCCCGCACTCACGAACTTCATCGGAGCGATCATCCAGGCCGAGCAGCTCGGCGTGTCGATCAGCAAGGTGCTCCAGGTCCAGTCCGAGCAGCTGCGGATCGAGCGCCGACAGCGCGCCGAGGAGATGGCAGCCAAGGCGCCGATCAAGATGCTCTTCCCGCTCGTGGGCTGCATCTTCCCATCGCTGTTCATCGTCATCCTGGGGCCCGCGATCATCCTCATCGTCCGGAACCTCGGGACGTAGCGGCCCGCAGCGTTGGGCCGCGCGCACAACCTCGACCGACGCACCGACCTGGCCACGGAGCTGGAGACCGCCTCCTCGCTGTGGGCGAAGTTCATGGGACTCATGGGCCGCGCTCGTCTCCCTGACTCGCACGGCCTCTGGCTTCCTGCGAGCAACGGGATCCACATGATGTTCATGCGCTTCCCGATCGACGCCGTATTCGTCGGACGTCCGGATGTCGAGGGAGCGCGCACCGTTCGGTCGCTGCACCGCGGTCTCCGACCGTGGATCGGCCTCGTGCCGCTCGTGCGCGGTGCCGACGGGGTGCTCGAGCTGCCGCTCGGCACGATCGACCGGACCGGCACACAGGTCGGTGACCGGATCACGATCGCGTAGCGCCGGCTGGGCGAGCGCGTGGCCGGAGCGCCGCTATCGGCCGGGCAGGACTCCCGGGCGGAGGTGGCGCAGGAGGTCGGCGAAGTCGTCCGTCAGCGGGTGGTCGGCCAGCCGCGCATCGACCCAGCCTCGCGCACGAAGCCCCGCCAGATCGGCGGGGTCCCTCGCCGCCACGAGCCAGTGGGCGAGCCCGGCACCCGCCCTCGCCTCGTCGGCGGTCGGCTGGTACTGCAGCTCGACGACGTCCAGCCCCAGGCGGCGAGCACCGGTGGCGACCGCTGGCCCGATGTCGTAGTAGCGGTTCGAGACGTGGACGGCGAGCAGGCCGTTCGGCCGGAGCGTGCGGAGCGCCTCCTCCAGCGCCTCGACCGTGATCAGGTGGACCGGGATCGAGTCGGATGAGAACGCGTCCATCATCACCAGGTCGTGGCTCGCGGCGGGCTCACGGGCGAGCAGCAGGCGGCCGTCCCCGATGCGCACCGAGGTCGTCGCTCGCGTGTCGCGCAGGTAGGTGAACAGCGCCGGATCGGCGGCGACGCGCGCGACCACCTCGTCGATCTCGAAGAACAGGAGGCGGTCACCCTCGCGCGGGAACGCGGCAAGTGTTCCGGCACCCAGCCCCATGACGGCGATCGAGCCGTTCGCCGGCCGCTCGGCCCAGACCGCGAAGATGTCGCCGACCGGGCCGCTTCGGGCGTAGTAGGAACCAGGATCGCCGGACCTCGCAGGATCGCGCCACTGACTGCCGTGCACGGTGGTGCCGTGCATGAGCACCGTTGCGTCGTCGGTGCGGAGCACCTCCGTGACGCCGAAGAAGCTGCGGTCGCGGAACACGGCCGCGGGCGGCAGGATGAACGTGGCAAGAACGAGAACGAGAGACGTCGTGACCGCGAGGAACGCAGGCTGCCCGCCGAAGGCGAGCACGAGCCCGCCGACGAGGAGCCAGCGAAGGCCCGCCTCGGTCGCGAGCGCATCGCCCCCCACGAGTGCGGCGACGAGCACCGCGGCCACGACCGCATACGGCGTCACGCGCCATCGGAAACCGCCGACAAGCCGGAGAAGCGGCCGCGTGCGGGCCGGAGGGGCGAACGCTCGGGGTCGGGTCACGGCGAGCATCGCCACCGCCCCCGCGACGAGGATCGGGTACTCCCAGATCCCGTCGAACGCGAGCGGCGCGACCACCGCCACGAACAGGCCGCCGAGCACGCCGCCGAGCGACATCGTCAGGTAGAACGAGGTGACGTGTGCCGCATCGGGCCGGCGCTGCGCCAGCCGGCCGTGGAGCGCGATCGCGAGGAGCGCCAGGCCGCCGTACTCGATCGCGAGGAGCGGCAGGATCGGCCAGCCCGCCGAGGAGCCGAGCGGAATCCAGAGCAGCGTGGCCGCCGCCGGCGCGAGGCGTTCGACGACCGGCATCACCTGGCGACCGCGCGCGGAGAACGCGACCACGAACGAGGCGAGGTAGATCGCGAGCGGGACGACCCACAGCAGGGGTGCCGCGATCAGGTCGGTGGTGATGAGGTTCGTGACCGCGGACAGCAGCCCGGACGGGATCGCGGCCAGCAGGATCCAGATGGTCCGCTCGCGCCACGGCATCGACGGCGCGCCGACCGCCGTCACCGCTGACGGCAATCGCGCCGCGGCTCGCGTGACGGCGGCGCGTGCCGCGGCACCAACGAGGACGATCGCGAGCGCGGCCAGCCCTGCCAGCCAGACCGATCGTTGGGCGGTCAGACCCAGCGCCGGCTCGACGAGCAGTGGATAGGCCAGGAGGGCGACGAGCGAGCCGCCATTGCTCAGGGCATACAGCCAGTAGGGGTCCGACGTCCGGGCGTCAGGGTCCGCTTCACGGCGGACGCGGGCATACCACGCGGAGAGCAGCGGGGTCGTCGAGGTGATCGCGAACGCGGCGGGACCGATGAGGATCGTGAGCACGCGGACGAGATCGATCAGGGTCGGGAGGTCCTCGTCGCGGAGATCGGCGACCCGGGCGGGCGCAAGCGCGGTCGCGAGAACCGCCACGAGGACGACGAGGATGTGGATCGCCGCCGCCCGGCGCACGGGCAGCCGCGTCGCGAGGATGTGCGCATACAGGTAGCCGAGGAGCAGCACACCCTGGAAGAACGCGAGGACGGTCGCCCAGACGCCGGCGGCGCCACCGAAGACGGGCGTGGCGAGGCGGCCGACGAGCGGCTCGACGGAGAACAGCAGGAACGCCGACAGCCCGATCGACCCACCGAACAGGATCGCCGGCGGAATCGCGCGGATCGGGCGGGCGATCGCGGGCGCGACCGCGCCGACTGCGGGATCGAAGGCCGACCGGCGGGCCTCGAGGGGGTTCGTCATCGGCGCGCTCCCGAGGCGCGCGCGAGGTCGCGGTGCACCGACGCATCATCCGCGGGCGTGCCCGAGTGGTGCAACCGGACCAAGGTCCTGCCGGCGCGGATACGCGGTGGGTAAGCCGCGCCGGACATGCTCCGCGCATGACCCTGCTCGTCCGACGCGCGCTCGATCTCGCGTTCCCGGCGACATGTGCGGGCTGCGGGTCCGAGGGCGAGCCGCTGTGTCCGCGCTGCGCTCCCGCGCTGGACGCACGCCTTCAGCTGCCGCCCGGCACGCCGCTGGGGCTCGCCGCGGACCTCCCCGAGCCACTCCTCCAGGTGGAGTGGTGTGCACCGTTTGCGGGCGTCGTCCGCCGTGCCCTCCACGACCTGAAGTACCGCGGCGAGCGGCGGCTGGCCAGGCCGCTCGGGGCCGCCGTCGCGCGACGGTGGGCGCGGACCGGGCGGGGCGGAGACGTGCTCGTTCCCGTGCCGGTCCACGGGCGCCGGCGTCGCGAGCGCGGCTACGACCAGGGGGAGCTCATCGCCGCGGCCGCCGCGGGAGAGGTGGGGCTTCCTGTCGCGCCGGTGCTCGAGCGGTGGCGTGCCACGGAGGCACAGTTCGCGCTCGACCGCCGGCGCCGGGCGGGGAACGTGGCGGGTGCGTTCCGGCCGCGAACGGGAATGGAGCGGGCGCTCCGCGGTACGTGGGTCGTGCTCGTGGACGACGTCCTCACGACCGGCGCAACGCTTCGGGCGTGTGCCGAGACGCTCGAGCGGGCGGGCGCGGCTGCGGTATCGGCGGTCACCGTGGCCCGCGAACGGTGATCCGGATCGGGACGTCCGGCACTCGGGGCCGCCGCGGGACCGGACCTATACTCGGATCTCGGCGGGGGTCGGCCCCCGGTCGTGCGCCCAGCCAGTGGCGCGCCGTGCGCGCCCGGGAGGTCTGCCGTGAGGACGATCGTCAGGGGCAAGAACCTGGAGGTGCCGGACCGCGTCCGCGCCTACGCGGAGCGCAAGGTCTCGCGGCTCGAGCGGCTGCTGGACGACCGGACGGACGCGATCGTGGAGCTGTCCAACGAGAGGCATCGCAGCGCGGCAGATGCCCACATCGCGGAGATCACGCTCGTGATCGACGGCCGGACGGTGCGCAGCACGGCGGCAGGCAGCTCCTACCAGCATGCCCTGGACATCGTCGTGGATCGCGCCGAACGGCAGGCGATCGAGCACAAGGAGAAGCCGCGGCGCCACTCCCGTCCGATCGAGGAGAAGGTGCTCCTCCGCCGTCTCGCCGACGGGACCGCGGAGCCGGCCCGCGATCGCCGGATCGTGAAGACGAAGCGCTTCGCGATCGAGCCGATGTTCGAGGAGGACGCGATCGCGGCGATGGAGGAGCTCGGGCACGAGTTCTTCGTGTTCGTGAACGCCGAGGACGAGCGCCTCGCGGTCATCTACCGGCGCCGGGACGGCGACTACGGGCTGATCGAGCCGGTGGTCGGCGGGGAGTACACGCCCGAGCCGGCACGGTCGGGGTCCCGGTCGCAGCGCAACGGCCGCCACTGAGCGTCGCGGACGCGACCGCCGTCACGGCGCCGCACCGGTGAGGCGGTAGCGCCCGATTTCGTGCCACCGTCGGTCGTGCCCGGTGGGCCTGCCGGCCTCGGCTACGCTGTGGCGCGATGCTCCCCGACGGCCGGCGCCTTGGCGCCCACCTCGCGCTCGGTCACGGGATGGTGCGGGCGGCGGAGCGGGCCCGGACGATCGGCGCACGCACGATCCAGGTGTTCACGGACAACCCGACGGCCTGGCGCCGCCGGGAGACCTTGCCGCGGGAGCTCCCGGCGTTCCGGCAGATCCTCCGAGAGGCCGACATCACGCCGCTGTCGGTGCACGCGCCGTACCTCGTCAACCTCGCGGGCGATGATCCGCTCGTGACCGAGCGCTCGTGCGCGGTGCTGACCCGGGAGCTCGAGGTCGGAGCGGCGTACGGCGCCGCCTTCGTGAACGTTCACATCGGCTCGCATCGTGGCGCGGGGGTCCAGCTCGGAGTGCGGCGCGTGGCCGAGAACGTCGCGCGGGCGCTGGCGGCGGCCCGGCCGGACGGCCCGCCGCCTCGACTCGTGCTCGAGAACTCCTCGGGCGGGGGGTTCGGGCTGGGTGCGACCGTGGACGAGCTCGCGGGGATCGACGCGGCGCTGGCCGCCGCGGGCGTGGATCCGGGGCGGGTCGGATGGTGCCTCGATGCGGCCCATGCCTGGGGTGCCGGGATCGACGTCGGGACGGCCCTCGGCGTCGATGCGCTGGTCGCCGAGCTCGACGTGCGTCTCGGCCTCGACCGGCTCGTCATGGTGCACCTCAACGACTCCCGCTCCGAGCGGGGCTCGCGCTCGGACCGCCACGAGCACCTGGGCGCGGGCCGGATCGGGATCGAGGGGCTCCGCCGGATCCTCACCCATCCCGCCCTCGGTCACGTCGCCTACGTGCTCGAGACGCCGGGCATGGACGAGGGGTACGACGCGGTCAACCTCGACCGGGCGCGGCGGCTCGCGGAGGGCCT
>DASSPX010000008.1:0-31150 GCA_035699445.1 Candidatus Limnocylindrales bacterium
GCGCCGCGCCGCCGGCCGCGTTCAAACCGGCCGGAGGCCACTGGATTCCCGGTCCCCCCAGGAGCTCGCTTCCGATCCCGGTGACGTAGTCCGCGAGGACGTGATACCCGTGCGGGTACCCCTCGAACAGCTCGCTGCAGCGGGGCTCGCCGGCCACGGCCACGGGGGCGGTGACCGCCGCGAGGGCGGCCGACAGGGACAGGATCGCGACAAGCCGACGCATCACGCCACCTCCACGGTGAGCTCGTAGACCTCGGCCGTCGGGTGACCGGCGCGCTCGTGGATGCGCATCACGGCCTCCTTCGATGGCCCGGTCGCGAGGCAGAAGACCTTGCCCGCCTCGGGGTCCATCCACGCGCGCACGAAGTGCACGCCTTCGTCGTTCTCGATCGCCAGGTCGCGTTCGTGCGCCTCCTGGAGCTGGGCCGCCGTCACTCCGACGAACCCCGAATGCACGTCCATGAACTGCGCCATGCGGATTCCTCCGTCGACTCTCGCGGCCCACCCATGGGCCGTCACGCCATCCGAAGGTGTCCTGACGGATGGCCCCGTGCATCGGGAGAACGACCGATGACCTGCCGGCCCCACGACCTACACTCCGGCGGCGATGACAGGACCCGGACCCCTCGTGTGCCCCGTCCTCGTCGGTCGCGACGATCTGCTCGCGCTGGGCGACCGCCGCCTCCGGGCCGGGCTCGACGGCACCGGCCACCTCCTGTTCCTCGCGGGCGAGGCCGGCATCGGGAAGACCCGCCTGCTCGGCTCGATCGAGCGGCGGGCGTCCGCCCTCGGGTTCCGGACCGTCCGGGGCGGTACCTACCCGGGTGACATCGAGGTCGCGGCCGCCGTGTTCCTCGATCTGGCCCGTTCGATGCGCCGCGTCCCGGACCTCGCGCCGCTGGGCCAGCGCCTGGAGCAGCGACTCGACCAGGGCGCTCGGCAGGCCGGTGGCGACCCGCACCGTCGGCGGCGCGTGCTCACGCTCGATCTCGCGGAACTCCTCGCCGAGCTGGCGACGGGCGGCCCCGCGCTCCTCGCACTCGAGGACCTCCATCAGGCCGACGACCTGACGCTCGAGGTGCTCGAGGCGCTTGCCCGTACGCTCCCCTCGATCCCGCTGGTCGTCGTCGCGACCTACCGGAGCGACGAGCTCTATCCGCGCGTGCCGATGCGCGAATGGCGCGCCCGCCTCCTCACGCAGCGGTTCGCCGAGGAAGCCCGCCTCGGCCGGCTCGGGCAGGACGACACGACGCAGATGGTGCGACTGCTGCTCGACCGTCCCCTGCCACCGCCGCGCGACCTCGTTCGGCTCATCCACGACCGGACGGACGGGATCCCGCTCCACGTCGAGGAGATGGTCGGGCTGCTGGGCGCGAGCGGCGAGCTGGAAGCCACGCTCGACGCCGCCGGCTCCTTGCCGCCCGCGGTACCGGACACGCTCGACGCGGCGATCCTCGGTCGCTTCGCCCACCGCTCCGAGGAAGCCCGGGCGGTCGCACGGATCGGTGCCGTGATCGGCCGGTCATTCGAGCTCGATCTGCTCGCGGCGGTCATGGACGACGGGGCGGGCGAGCTCGCCAGACCGCTCGACGAGCTCGCGAGTCACTTCCTGCTGGCGCCGTCGCCAGTCTCCGGCCGCTACGGGTTCCGCCATGCGCTGATCTGCGATGCGATCTACGGCGGGATCCCCGATCCGGAGCGGCGCGCGCTCCATGACCGGGTGGCGAGCACGGCGGCCAGCCGCGGCGACTTCAGCGACGCCTTCCTCTCGTCCCATTACGAGCGCGCCGGGCGCCGCCGGGAGGCGTTCGAGACGGCGCTCCGCGCGGCGCGCGCGGCGACCGCGATCTCGGCGCGGCGGGAGGCGCACGACCTGTATCGCCGGGTCCTCCGGAACCTGTCCTCGGACCTGCCTCCCGAGGAGCGCGCACGGCTGCTCGAGGAGCACGGCGCCGCAGCCGCCGCGGCGGACGACAACGAGACGGCGGCCGACGCCTTCGAGCAGGCTCGCACACTGTGGCTCGAGACGGGTCGGACGATCGAGGCCGCCCGGGTCCTGGCCCCGCTCGTCGCCGTGCGCCACCTGCTGGGCGACGATCTGACCGCGCGATCGGAGCGCCTGGGGGAGGGCCTCGCCGCGCTGGACGAGCACTCGCGCGACCCTGGCGTGCTCGCGACGCGGGCCCGACTCCTGGCCGCGCTCGCCTCCGCCTACATGCTCGACCGGCGCCTGGATCGCTCGATCGAGTACGGCGAAGCGGCCCATGCCGCCGCGGCGGAGGCGGGCGACGACGCCGCGGACCGCAATGCCACGGTCACGCTCGGCGTGTGCCTCGTGTTCGCCGGCCGGATGGACGAGGGGTGGGCGCTGCTCGAGGAGGGTGTCGCACGGTCACGCTCCGACGGGCTGGAGGTGGAGGCCGCCCGCGCGTACCGGATGCTGGGCTCGTGCGCGTCGGTCCTCGTGGAGTACGAGCGCGCGGAGCGGACGCTGCGCGAGGGCATCGACTACGCGGAGCGCGTCGAGCTGTGGAACGACCGCCACTACATGGCCGCCCACCTCGCCCACGTGCTCTGGGCGACGGGCCGCTGGGACGACGCCGAGCAATTGGCCGAGCAGGCCCTTGCCGACGGCCGGGGCGGGATCACGACTCGGATCACGGCGCAGCACGTGCTCGGCTACGTGCACCTGGGACGGGGCGCCTGGGACCGCGCCGAGAGCGCACTGCGCGATGCGCTCGCCACCGGGGAGCGCATGCGGGAGCTGCAACGGGTGTCGCCGGCGATGTGGGGACTCGCGGAGGTGGCGCTGCTGCGCGGCGACCCACGGGCCGCGACGCTGTGGGTCGAGCGCGGCCGCGCTGCGTCCGAGACCGTCGACGACGCCGCGTACCTGTTTCCCTTCGTGGTCACGGGCACGCGGGCCTTCCTCGCCGCGGCGGACCCGGCAGCCGCGGAGGCGTGGCTCGATGCGTGCGAGCGAATGCTCCGCTCCCGCTCGATCCCCGGGACCCTGCCGGCCATCGACCATGCCCGCGGCCTGCTGCTCGTGGCAGCGGGGTCGCTGGGTCGCGCCCGGGCGGCGCTCGAGGCGGCCACCGCGGCGTGGCAGGCGCGGGGGCGCGTGTGGGAGCAGTGCTGGGGGCGGCTGGATCTCGCTCGCTGCCTCGCACGGATGAACCGCCCTGCCGACGGGGCGCGACTTGCCGGCGAGGTGGTCGATGCCGCGGCGGGCATGGGCAGCGACCCGCTGCGCGTGGAGGCGACCGCCCTCCTGCGGACCACCCGCCGCCGGAGCCCGGGCGACGTCCCGTGGCACCCGCTCACGGCGCGCGAGTACGAGATCGCCCGCCTCGTCGCCGCGGGTCGCACGAACGCGGAGATCGCGGCCGAGCTCTCCCTCTCCCCACGGACGGTCGGCGCGCACGTCGAGCACATCCTCGCCAAGCTGGATGTCAGCCGCCGGGCCGAGATCGCAGCCTGGGCGACTGCGGTGGCGTCCCGGGTGGGAAGCGACGCGGGGGCGGCGTAAGCGCTCGGGCCGACAGCGGCGCCGCCGGGGCCCGTCCCGCACCGGGGGCGTACGCGGCGCCAGAAGGAAGCCGCGCCCGGCCGCGCCCTCAGGACACCCCGTCGCGCTCGAGCCGCTCCCGAGCCGCGGCAAGCGCCGCGTGCACGCGCGCCGGGGCCGTCCCGCCGATCACATCGGCCGACGCCAGCGCCCGCTCGACCGTTGCCGCCGCCCGCAACTCGGCGGCCGTGCCGGGCTCCCGCGCCAGCGCGCGTGCCCGCTCGTCGTCCGCCTCCGCGAGCGCCGCCACGAACGCGCCGTCCGGCAGGTCCGCCAGCCGCTCCACTGCGTCGCGCTCGGCCCGGGCCACGAGCGACCCGACGATGTGGTGGGCGACCCGGAACGGCACCCCCATCCGTACGAGCGCGTCGGCCACCGAGGTCGCGGTCGTGTAGCCGCGTTCCGCCGCGTCCCGCATCCGCGCCTCGGAAACCGAGAGCGTGGCGACCAGCCCCGCCATGATCCCGAGCGATGCCTCCACCAGCCCCACGGCGCCGAACAGCGGCGGCTTGTCGTCCTGGAGGTCGCGCTGGTACGCGAGCGGCAGCCCCTTGAGGATCCCCAGCACCGCGGTCAGCGCGGCGATCGCCCGCGCGGCCCGCCCCCGCACGAGTTCGGCCGGGTCGGGGTTCTTCTTGTTGGGCATGATCGAGCTACCGGTCGAGAACGCATCGGCCAGTCGCACGAACCCGAAGGCCGGGTTCGACCACCAGACCAGCTCCTCCGCGAGCCGGCTCAGGTGGACCTGCACGAGCGCGGTCGCCGCCAGCAGCTCCACCGCGAAGTCGCGGTCGCTCACCGCGTCGAGCGAGTTGCGGGTCACGTCGTCGAAGCCGAGCTCGCGCGCCGTCGCTTCCCGGTCGAGCGGATAGCCGGCCCCGGCGAGCGCCGCAGCACCCAGCGGGCTCACGTTCAGACGCGCACGCGCATCCCGGATCCGGCCGCGGTCGCGCTCCGCCATCTCCACGTACGCCAGCAGGTGGTGCGCGAACAGCACGGGCTGGGCCGGCTGGACGTGAGTCGTGCCGGGCATGACGGCGTCGCGATGCTGCTCGGCGAGCTCGACCAGCGCCCCCTCGAACTCGAGGAGCGCGCGGTCCAGGCGATCGCACGCCCGACGCGACCAGAGCCGGAGGTCCGTCGCAACCTGGTCGTTCCGGCTGCGGCCCGTGTGCACCTTGCCGCCCACCGGGCCCACCCGGGCCGTGAGTGCCGCCTCCAGGTTGAGGTGCACGTCCTCCAGCTCGGGATCCCAGGTGATCCGCCCGGCCGCCACGTCCTCCGCGAGCGCCTCCAGCCCCTCGACGAGCACCGCCAGCTCGTCATCGGTCAGCAGGCCCGCCCGACCCAGACCGCGCACATGCGCGATCGACCCCGCGAGATCGTCCTCGGCGAGCTCGGCGTCGACGTCGATCGAGGCCGTGAACGCACCCATCCGCCGGTCGCTCTCGCCCGTGAACCGCCCGCCCCAGAGCCGCATCGTCCCTCCTGATCGTGCGGCAGATCGTATCGGGCGGTCAGGGCGCGCCGGCGGCCACCTCGACCTCGACCGCGCGCAGCTGCTCCGCGGCGTCCTCCGGCGTGATGTCCCGCTGCGCCTCGGCGAGCAGCTCGTAGCCGACCATGAACTTGCGCACAGAGGCCCGCAGCAGCGGCGGGTAGAAGTGGGCGTGGAGTTGCCAGGCCGGATCCGGCTCCTCCCCGAACGGCGCCTGGTGCCAGCCCATCGAGTACGGGAACGGCTGGTCGAACAGCCCGTCGTACCGGGACAGCAGCCGCTGCAGCATCGACGCGAGCGCGTCGCGCGCCCGGTCGTCGAGATCGGCGACCCGCGACGCCGGCCGCCGCGGGAGCAGCAGCGTCTCGTACGGCCATGTGGCCCAGAACGGGACGATCGCGAGCCAGTCGTCGTTGTCCTCGACGACCCGGGGGCCGCCCACCTCCTGGGCGACGTAGTCGAGGAGCATCCGCCGGCCATGGCGCTCGAAATGGGCGCGCTGCGTCTTCTGCTCCCGATCCGCTTCCACGGGCAGCGCCTCGCCGGCCCAGATCTGGCCGTGCGGGTGAGGGTTGGACGCGCCCATGACCTCGCCCCGGTTCTCGAACACCTGGACCCAGCGCCACGTCCGGCCGAGCTCCGTCGTCTGCTCGGCCCACAGGTCCACCACCGATCGGATCGCCGACTCGTCCATGACCGCGAGCGTGAGGTCGTGCCGCGGTGAGAAGCAGATCACCCGGCACGTTCCCCGCTCCCCCTCCGCGCGGAGCAGCCCGTCCGCGAGCCGCTGCGGGGAGGTGTCGGGCCGCAGCGCCGCGAAGTCGTTCGTGAACACGAACGTCCGCTCGTACGCGGGGTTGCGCTCGCCGCTCGCGCGGACGTTGCCCGGACACAGGTAGCAGGCCGGGTCGTAGCGAGGGCCTTCCGCGGCGAGCGGCCGCTCGTGGCGACCCTGCCATGGTCGCTTCGTGCGTCCCGCCGAGACGAGCACCCATTCGTCGAGGAGGGGGTTGTGACGGCGATGCGGGTCGGTCGGAATCTCGCCCACGGCCGGGCGTCCTGCGCTGCCGTCGTCGCCGTCGGCGCTGGTCATGCCTGGAGGGCGGCGGGCTCGCGCACGGGCACGACCCGGAGGTCCCGCACGTGCTCC
The DNA here is from genome assembly GCA_035699445.1 of Candidatus Limnocylindrales bacterium. Classification (GTDB taxonomy): domain Bacteria; phylum Chloroflexota; class Limnocylindria; order Limnocylindrales; family CSP1-4; genus DASSPX01. The sequence goes on from DASSPX010000008.1 coordinate 6,220, forward strand.
TCGAGGACCGCCCGCGCGGCGTCTGGAAGCCCGTCGTCCGTGATCAGGAGATCCGCCTGGTCGAGCCGGGCGAACGAGCCGATGCCGACCACGCCCCACTTCGAGTGGTCGGCGACGACGATCAGGCGCCGCCCCGCCTCCACGAGCGCTCGGTCCGTTTCCGCTTCGAGCAGGTTCGGGGTCGTGAAGCCGGAGTGGGGATCCATGCCGTGTACACCCATGAACACGAGGTCGACGTGCACGGTCCGCAGCGCAGCGACCGCGAACTGCCCCACGAGCGCATCCGACGGCGTCCGGACGCCGCCGGTGAGGATGATCGTCTGGTCGCGCCGGCCGTGTCGGTGCAGCGCCTCGGCCACGGGAACGGAGTTCGTGACGACGGTGAGCCCCGAGATCCCGAGCAGCCGGCGTGCGAGGGCGTACGTCGTCGTACCGGCAGACAGCCCGATCGCGGTTCCCGGCTCGACGAGCTCGACGGCGGCCGCCGCGATCGCCTCCTTCTCCCGCTGCTGGCGCTCCAGTTTCGCCGCGAAGCCGGGCTCGTACAGCGCGCCGGAGCGCACCGCGGTCGCTCCGCCGTGGACCTTCGCCACCAGGCCCCGCTCGTCGAGGAGGTCCAGGTCCCGGCGCACCGTCATGTCCGACACACCCAGCTCCTGGGCGAGCGCCGAGACCCGGACGGCGCCCTCGTCGCGGATACGCTCGAGGATGTACGCATGCCGCTGCTGGCTGAGCACTGCGACTGGTCTCCGTGCCGGCGGCCCGAGCGGATCGAACGGCGGCCGTCCGGGTCGGGGCTCGGGCTGCGCCGACCCGTGGTGACGTCGATCGTCGCACCGCGCGGGCGATCCGTCAAACATTCCCGCACATTTTCGCACCGGAATCAGGCAGACGCCCCGTAATCCGGCTTGACAGCGACCGTCATGCAGCCAACAATCCGTTCGGTCCTGTTCGATGTCGTTCGAATGGGACACCCACGTGCGTCACTGCCGACGAGAGGAGCGAGGCATGACCGACCGCGAGCGTCCCGAGCCGACCACCATCCAGCCCGTCGGGCGCAGCGTGTCGCGCCGGACGGTCATCAAGGGCCTCGCCGCGACGGGCGGCCTCGCCGCCACCGGCGGGATCCTCGCCGCGTGCAGCAGCGGCGCCACCCCGGCCCCCAGCACCGGCGGCGGCGAGACGGCCGCGCCGAGCGCGGGCGGCGAAAGCCCGGCCGCGAGCGCGGGCGGCAGCATCACGTTCGGCTCGAACTACTCCGACGACGTGCCGAAGAACGCGATGCAGGCCGTCGTCGATGCGTTCACCGCGAAGACGGGCATCGAGGTCGCGGTCAACACCGTCGATCACGGTTCCTTCCAGGACCAGATCAGCTCGTACCTCCAGGGCACCCCGGACGACACCTTCACCTGGTTCGCCGGCTACCGGATGCGATTCTTCGCCGGCCAGGGCCTCGCGACCGACATCAGCGACGTCTGGTCGGAGATCGGGAGCAACTACTCCGACGCGTTCAAGGCCGCATCCACGGGCGACGACGGCAAGCAGTACTTCATCCCGTTCTACAACTACCCGTGGGTGGTCATCTACCGGAAGAGCCTGTTCGAGGAGAAGGGCTACTCGATCCCGGCGACGTGGGACGATTTCAAGGCGCTCGGCGACCGGATGAAGGCCGACGGCCTCGTCCCGCTTGCGTTCGGTGATTCGGATGGCTGGCCCGCGATGGGCACGTTCGACATCCTGAACATGCGCCTCAACGGCTACGACTTCCACATCGGGCTCATGGCCGGCAACGAGAAGTGGACCGACCCGAAGGTCGCGTCCGTGTTCGAGAAGTGGCGGGAGCTGCTGCCGTACCTGCAGGAAGGCGCCCTCGGTCGCACCTGGCAGGACGCCGCACAGGCCATGATCGGCAAGCAGGCCGGGATGTACTTCCTGGGCACCTTCGCCGGGGAGCAGGCGAGCGAGGCCGACCGGCCGGATCTCGACTTCTTCCCCTTCCCCACCCTGGGCACGGAGTTCGACAGCGAGCTGGGCATCGACGCCCCCATCGACGGGTTCATGGTCAGCAAGGCGCCAAAGAACCTCGAGGGTGCCAAGGAGTTCATGCGCTTCCTCGCCACCGGCGAGGCGCAGAACATCTTCCTCGAGAGCAGCCCGAACAACGTGGCCGCCGCGAACGACGCGGACACGAGCGCCTACACGCCGTTCCAGCAGAAGATGGCCGAGATCATCGGCGGTTCCGGGGCGATCGCCCAGTTCCTCGATCGGGACACCCGGCCGGACTTCGCCGGCCCGAACGGCATGCAGGGCTTCCTCCAGAACTTCATCAACGACCCGGAGCAGGATCTGACGGCCTACCTGCAGACCATCCAGGACTTCTGGGACTCGCTCGTCTAGGGGTTCCCAGCACCGAGGGAGCGGGGTATCGTCGCGAGTCCGACGATGTCGAGCACGCCTGCCCCGCTCCCGGCCGCTCCCGGCTCGACGACGCGCCCGCGCCAGCGCTACAGCCTGCTCACGCGGCAGGACAAGCTGGTCCTGGCGGTCCTCGTCGGCATCCCCACGCTGATCCACGTGGGGCTGGTCTGGATCCCGACGATCGCGTCGGTGATCCTCTCGTTCTCGAGCTGGAACGGGATCGGCGGCCTCGAGAACATCGAGTGGGTGGGGCTGGAGAACTACCAGCGTCTGCCGTCATACCCGCCATTCATCCCCGCCGTGACCCACAACCTCATGTGGCTCGGCGTGTTCCTGCTCATCGCCACCCCGCTCGGGATCTTCCTCGCGGTCCTGCTCGACAAGGAGATCCGCGGCACCCGCTTCTACCAGAGCGCCCTCTACCTGCCGGTCGTCCTGTCGCTGGCCATCGTGGGCTTCATCTGGGAGCTCCAGTACGCCCCGGAGAAGGGGTTCATCAACAACGTCCTGGGCACCACCGAGCAGGGCAACCTCATCGACTGGTTGGGCAACCGTGACCTGAACATGTGGGCCGTGCTCGTGGCCGCCAGCTGGCGCCACGTCGGCTACATCATGCTGCTCTACCTGGCTGGCCTGAAGAGCGTCGACCACACCCTTCGCGAGGCGGCCTCGATCGACGGCGCGAGCGAGCGCCAGACGTTCTTCCGGGTCGTGTTCCCGGTCCTGCGGCCGATCAACATCGTCATCCTCGTGATCACGATCATCGAATCGCTCCGCGCGTTCGACATCGTGTACGTGATCAACCGCGGGCTGAACGGGCTCGAGCTGCTGTCGGTGCTGGTGACGAACAACATCATCGGCGAGGCCCAGCGAATCGGGTTCGGGTCGTCGATCGCGGTCGTGCTGCTCCTGATCTCGGTCGGGCCGATCCTCGTCTACCTCAACCGGGCGATGCGGGACCAGCCGGGATGACCGCGATCGCACGCCAGCGGGCCGTCCCGACCGCGGTCACGCGCGAGCGCCGATCGCGGCTGCCCCGCGCGCTCCTCCACGCGTTCCTCATCTCGGTCTCGATCCTGTGGCTGTTCCCGCTGCTGTGGGCGATCTACCAGTCGTTCCGACCGTTCACCGAGACGGCCGCGGCGCCGGTCGCGCTGCCGCAGACGCTCACGCTCGACAACTACACGAATGCGTTCGAGCGCATGGAGGGCTTCAAGTACTTCTTCAACACGATCGTGATCGTCGTCCCCGCCATGGCCGTGGTGCTGCTCCTCGCATGCGGGATCGCGTTCGCGGTCTCGCGCTTCTCGTGGCGGTTCAACCTCGCGCTGCTGATGCTGTTCACCGCGGGCAACCTCCTCCCGCCCCAGGTGATCATCACGCCGCTGTTCCGGATCTACCTCGCCCTCCCCCTGCCCGAAGTCCTCAACGACAAGGGCCTCTGGTACGACTCGTACTTCGGGATCGCGATGATCCACATCGCGTTCCAGCTCGGCTTTTGCACGTTCGTGCTCAGCAACTACATGAAGACCCTGCCCAAGGAGCTCGTGGAGGCGGCGCTCGTCGATGGGGCGTCGGTGCTGCGCACGTTCTGGCAGGTGATCCTGCCGCTCTGCCGGCCACCGCTCGCGGCGCTCGCCACGCTCCAGTTCACCTGGATGTACAACGACTTCTTCTGGGCGCTCGTGCTCATGCCCACCGGCGCGAAGCGCCCGGTCACGTCGGCACTCAACAACCTCCAGGGCCAGTTCTTCAGCGACACGAACCTGCTCGCGGCGGGATCGGTGCTCATCGCCCTGCCGACGCTCATCGTCTACTTCGCGCTCCAGAAGCAGTTCGTTCGCGGGCTGACGCTCGGCTCGACGAAGGGCTGAGGCGTGGCAGCGAACGTGGCGGCCGCGCCCGAGGGCGGCGCGGCGGAGGCCGGCCTGCCGCCGTGGCGCGATCCGCAGCTGACCTCACGAGGCCGGCTGGGGATGCACGCGGTCCCTCACGCCGACACGCTCGAGCTCGGCGGCACGTGGCAGTTCCAGCTCCTGCGGCGACCGCAGGATGAGCCGGATCCGGCGGCGTGGGGCGAGGCGACCGTGCCCGGCCTGTGGACGCGCCAGGGCACGTGGGACGTGCCGATCTACACGAACGTCCGGATGCCCTTCCCGGAGCGCCCGCCCGATCCTCCCGCGGACAACCCGACGGGCGTCTACGAGCGGACGTTCGAGCTGCCCGCCGGCTGGGCGGGCCGGCGCGTCGTGCTCCACGTGGGCGCCGCGGAGAGCGTGCTGATCGTGGTGCTCAACGGCGCACCCGTGGGGATCAGCAAGGACTCACACCTCGCGGCGGAGTTCGACGTCACCCCGTTCGTCCGCCCCGGCGGAAACACGCTCCGGCTCACGGTCGTGAAGTGGTCCGACGCCTCGTTCGTCGAGGACCAGGATCAGTGGTGGCACGGCGGCATCGCCCGCTCCGTGCGGCTGTACGCCACCGACCCCACCCACATCGCCGACGTGAAGGCGATCGCGGGCCTCGACCCCGACGGCGCCACCGGGACGCTCGAGCTCGAGGTGCTCGTCGGCTGGGGAGCGGGGGCGGAACGCGCGCCCGGCTGGTCGATCGAGGTGGCCATCGCCGATGCGGCGCGCGCGAGCCTGCCGGTGCCGGTCGCCGGCGGCAGCGAGCGCTCCCCCGGCGGGCGCGGCTGGGCGCTCCCGGGGCCGCCTCTGCGGACGATCCTTGACGCGATCCATGCCGGTGCGTCGGGCTTCGGCGACCCGCGTGCTGGCGAGGACGCCGGCTGGCCGGAGCTCGAGCAGGAGCGCCAGCCGGTCCACGAGGGGCGTGTCCGGTGGTCCGCCCGCGTGCCCGGCATCGTCCCCTGGTCGGCCGAGGTGCCCCGGCGGTACCCGCTCATCGTGCGCCTGCTCGATCCCGCGGGGCGGGCCGTGGAATCGGTCGAGGTGCTCGTCGGGTTCCGGGATGTCCGGATCGACGGCGTGCGGCTGCTGATCAACGGACGCCCGGAGCTGCTGCGCGGCGTGAACCGCCACGACTTCGATCCCGACACCGGCCGGGTCGTCTCGCGCGAGGCGATGCGCGCCGACCTCGAGACGATGAAGCGGTTCGGGTTCAATGCCGTCCGGACCTCGCACTACCCGAACGATCCCGCGTTCCTCGACCTCACCGACGAGCTCGGGCTGTACGTCGTCGACGAGGCGGACATCGAGTCCCACGCCTACTACGACACCGTCTGCCACGACCCGCGGTACCTGGGGGCGTGGGTCGACCGGGTGTCGCGGATGGTGCTGCGGGACAAGAACCATCCGTCGGTGATCCTGTGGTCGCTGGGCAACGAATCCGGCCACGGCGCCAACCACGACGCGGCCGCAGGCTGGGTCCGTGCCTACGACCCGAGCCGGCCACTCCACTACGAGGGAGCGATCCGGCTCGACTGGACCGCCGGCGCCGCGGTGACGGACGTCGTCTGCCCGATGTACGCCCCGATCGACGCGCTCACCGGCCACGCGCGCTCGGGTCGGCTGCGCGGGCCGCTCATCCTGTGCGAGTACAGCCACGCGATGGGCAACTCGAACGGCACCCTCGCCGAGTACTGGGACGCGATCGAAGCGACCGAAGGGCTCCAGGGCGGCTTCATCTGGGAGTTCCGCGACCACGGGCTCGTCCAGCGGCTGCCCGACGGGTCGACCCGCTGGGCGTACGGCGGCGACTTCGGCGACGAGCCGAACGACGGCAACTTCGTCCTCGACGGGATGGTCTTCCCCGACCGGACGCCGAAGCCCGCGATGTGGGAGCACCGGGCGCTCGCCGCACCCGTGCGGCTGCACGGATCCGCGGACCAGGTGCGCGCCGGCCAGATCGAGATCGAGAACCGCTCGCTGGTTCGGGACCTGTCGTGGCTGCAGGCTGCGTGGGCACTCGAGGTCGACGGCGAAGCCGCGGCGGGCGGCGAGCTGCCGCTCCCGGCGATCCCGCCCGGCGGACGCGCGATCGTGTCCCTCCCAGGCTGGCGGGCCGTGGAGGATCCGGGCGAGCCGTGGCTGACGGTGCGCTTCCGGCTCGCGGGCGACGAGCCATGGGCACCCGCCGCGTTCGAGGTCGCGGCCCTCCAGCTGCCGGCCGGCGGCACGACGCCGGCGCCGGCGGCGGTCCCGCCCGGCGCGGCCGCCCCCGTGGACGAGCACGGTGATCTCGTCCATCCGCGTCTCGCCGCGCCGCCGCGTCTCGCGCTCTGGAGGGCGCCGACCGACAACGACCGGATCGGCGGGCTCGCGGCGCGCTGGGAGGCGTGGGGCGTGGACCGGCTCGCGCGCGAGGTCGAGGGAATCGACCGCTCGGCTGACGGATCGGTCGTCGTCCGGTCGCGCTACCGGACGGCCGCCGGGCACCGGATCGAGCACCGGATGCTGGTGACGTCCGGGCCCGACGGCACGATCCGCGTGGAGGAGGAGGCCGTGATCCCCGACGAGCTCGACGACCTCGCCCGCGTGGGAACCGTGCTCGAGGTGACCGCCCGGCACGAGGACCTCGAGTGGTTCGGCCTCGGGCCGCACGAGACGTACCCCGACCGGAAGCGCGGCGGGCTCGTGGGCCGCTGGCGCACGACCGTGACCGGCGCCGCCACCCCGTACGAGCGACCCCAGGAGAACGGCGGCCGGTCGGACGTCCGGTGGCTGGCCCTCCGCGACGCGCAGGGCACCGGGCTGCGGCTCGCATTCGATCCCGTCCTGCAGGTGTCGGCGACGCACTGGCGCGCGGCGGACCTCGCCCGTGCCCGGCACGTCGGCGAGGTGGAGCGGCGACCCGAGGTCGTCGTGCAGTTCGACGCTGCGCACCGGGGCGTGGGCACGGCGTCGTGCGGGCCTGACACGCTGCCGCCGTACCTGGTCCCGGCCGGCATCCACCGCTGGGCCTGGACGATCGAGCCGCTCCCGTGACGCAGCGGATGCGCTGATGGCGGTCGACCGGGACGCGGCGGGCCGCGAGTGGCACCTGCGCAACGGCCGCCTGAGCCACCTGCTGCGGGTGCTGGAGAACGGCTGGCTCGGCTCGCTCCATCTCGGGGCGCCGCTGGCGCCGGGCCGGTCGTACCGGCACCTCGGCGTGGACCCCTTCCCGGGGTTCGCCGACCAGGTCGGGACGCCGGTCGGCCTCGTCCTGCCCGTGCCCGGCCGCGGCGACTTCCGGATGCCGGCGCTCGTCGTCGAGCTCGCGGACGGCTCGACCGTGCTCGACCCCCGGGTCGTGGGTCATCGCATCGTCGCCGGCAAGCCGGAGCTGCCCGGGCTCCCGTCGACGTACACGGAGGACCCGGCTGAGGCGGAGACGCTCGTCGTCACGCTCCGCGACGAGCCCTCGGGCGTGGAGGTCGACGTCCGGACGACGCTGTTCCGGGACGTGGCGGCGATCGCACGTTCGCTCGAGATCCGCAACGCGGGTGAGCGGCCGGTCGTCGTCCGCACCGCGATGAGCGCGAGCGTCGACCTGCCCGACGACGACTGGTGGCTGGTCACGTTCAGCGGCACATGGGCGCGGGAGCGCCACCCGGCGGCGAGCCCGCTCGTGCCCGGCCGCCGATCGGTCGGCAGCCTGCGCGGCGCGACCGGCCACGAGCACAACCCGTTCGTCATCCTTCGTCGCCCGGAGACCGACGAGACGCACGGCGAGGCGCTCGCGCTGAGCCTCGTGTACTCGGGCAACTTCCTCGCCGAGGCCGAGGTGGATCCGTACGGCACCACGCGCGCGCGGATCGGCATCCATCCCGACGGGTTCGCGTGGGCGCTTGCGCCGGGCGGGACGTTCACCACGCCCGAGGCGGTCATCGCGTGGTCGGGCGCGGGCCTCGGGGAGCTGTCCCACGTGCTCCACGAGCTGTACGGCCGGCGCCTGGCGCGCGGACCGTGGCGCGACCGGCCACGGCCGATCCTGCTCAACAACTGGGAGGCGACGTACTTCGCGTTCGACGAGGCGAAGCTGCTCGAGATCGCGGCGGCGAGCCGGGACCTGGGGGTCGAGCTGCTCGTGCTCGACGACGGCTGGTTCGGCAAGCGCGACGACGACACGTCGAGCCTCGGCGACTGGTTCGTCGACCGGGCGAAGCTCCCGAACGGGATCGACGGCCTCGCCCGCGCGGTCGAGGCGCTCGGGCTCCGGTTCGGCCTGTGGATCGAGCCCGAGATGGTCAACGAGCGGAGCGAGCTGTACCGGGCCCATCCGGACTGGGTGATCGGAGTGCCCGGCCGGGAGCGGACGACCAGCCGCCACCAGCTGATGCTCGACCTGTCGCGGTCCGAGGTCGTGGACCACCTCGAGGGCGTCCTTGCCGAGCTCCTCGACAGCGCCCCGATCTCGTACGTGAAGTGGGACTTCAACCGGTTCATGACCGAGCCGTACTCGGTCGCCCTGCCGCCCGGGCGGCAGGGTGAGTTCGCGCACCGGTACGCGCTCGGGCTGTACGACCTGTACCGGCGGCTGACGACGCGATTCCCCGATGTGCTGTTCGAATCGTGCGCCGGCGGCGGCGGTCGGTTCGATCCCGGGCTCCTTGCGTTCGCGCCGCAGGCCTGGACGAGCGACGACACCGACGCCGTAGAGCGGCTGCGGATCCAGTGGGGCTCGTCGTTCGGCTATCCGATCTCGTCGATGGGTGCCCACGTGTCCGCGGTGCCGAACCACCAGGTCGGGCGGGTCACGCCGCTCGCCACGCGCGGCGCGGTCGCGTTCTTCGGCGCGTTCGGGTACGAGCTCGACCCCACCCGCCTGACCGACGACGAGCGGGCGGAGGTGCGGGCGCAGATCGCCTGGTACCGCGAGCGGCGCGAGTTGCTCCAGTTCGGCCGCTTCCTGCGGCTCCGCGACCCGTTCGCGGGTGACGGGAACGAGGCGGCCTGGATGTCGATCGCACCTGCGGGCGACCACGCGGTGGTCGGGTGGTACCGGATCCTGGCCCGGCCGGTGCCGCAGCGCGACCGCCTGCGGCTTCGCGGGCTCGATCCGGACGCGGACTACGCGATCAGCGTCTGGCCGTCCCCGGATGGCGCCCGCGGCAGCGAGCCGGACCCGGTCGTGCTCGGGGGAGACGAGCTGATGGCCGTCGGGCTGCCGATCGAGCCGCCGGCCCCGTTCGCGCCGCTCCCCGCCGGCGACGCGATCGCCCGCCTGTTCGAGTTGCGCCGCCGCTGAGACTTGTCGGCCCCGCCGCCTTGCGCGGGAGGGTCGGTTGCGGCACGATCTCGCCCGAATCCGGGGGGATTGAGGGGAGAGCCTCGTGTCCGTCCACGGCGTGCTCCGCCTGTTCGCCTGCCGGCCGCAGGCCGACGCCGTCGACGTGATCCTGCGCGACGTGGTGGCGCCCGGACTCCTGGCTCGCGACGGGCTGCTCGACGTGTTCATGGCACGCCACGGCGACGAGGACGACGACGCGCGCATCGTGTGCACGGTGTGGGCAGCGGATGCCGCCCCGACCGACGCGATCGAGCACGATCTGCTCGTGACGGGCGGCGCGACGCTCGAGGGCGAGGCCGCGTCGCGTCTCGACGTCCTGCCGGTCCGGATCGCGCTGCGGCACGACGGGCGGCCGGAGCCGGCCGTGCTGCGGGTCTTCCGTGGCACCGTGCGCGAGGGCGCGTTCGACACGTATCTCGAGTCGGCTCGCAGCGGCGCGCTGTTCGACGGGGCGACGAACGCCGGCGCTGTCGCGCTCTACCTCGCAGCGGCCGAGGCGCCGGACTTCATCACCGTCTCGGCGTGGGTCGACTGGGATTCGATCGCGGCGGCGACCGGTGGCGACATCCGCCGTCCGTTTGCGACACGCCACCAGGAGCTGCTCGAGCGCCTGGACGCGCAGCACTACGAGATCCTGCCGAACGTGACCCGGCCCGCGAATCTCGTCGGCGCCGGCCGTTCCGGCTGACGAGCCGTCAGGGCAGCTCCTCGGCAAGCTCGACCGCGAGCAGGCCGGCCGCCTGACCGGCGCGCTCGTCGCCCAGCGCCGCCCGGTGGCGCAGCGCCCGGATCGACATCTCGCGCATCCCCGTTCGTGCGGCGAGCGATTCCAGCCGCGCCACCCAGCGACCCACGGCCGGGGCCCGGGTCGCGACGCCCAGACCGGCAAGGGCGTCGAGACACCAGGCATGGACCCACAGCTACGCGTCCGGCACGCGCACGCAGCGGACGCTCGCGTCGCTCATGCGAGCGGGACATCCTCAAGCTGGTCGGGGAGTTCAACCGGGCCGACGACGGTACGATGGTCGTCCCCAGCGAGTATCTCGAAGCGGTGATCACGAAGCGCTGACCGCGGCCGCCGCGCCGGACAGCCGGACCGATCACTCCAGCAGGGAGGCAGTCATGGCACGAGACCTCACCGTCGTCCTCGTCAATCGCCCGGGGACCCTGGCCGATGCCGCCGAGGCCCTCGGTCGCGCGGGGATCAACATCCAGGGTGGATGCGGGTTCCCCGCCGGAAGCGAGGGCATCCTGCACGTCCTCGTGGACGATGCGGCGGGCGCGCGGCAGGCGCTCGAGGCCGCGGGCATGGAGGTGCGGGCCGATCGCGATGTCGTCGTCATCGGCCCGCTCCCGAGCCAGCCCGGGACGCTCGGCTCGGCGTTGCGTCGGATCGCGGACGCGGGCGCGAACGTGGACCTGATCTACAACACGGAGGACGGCCGGGTCGTTCTCAGCGGCGGCGACGTGGACGCAATTCGCCGGGCCTCGGCAGGCGGCTGACTCCGGTCGGGGGTCGGGACGCGGCGCTCAGCCGGCAGCCGGCGCGGGGTGCAGCGGTCCGGCCCCCGTCGCCGCTCGGACCTCGAACACCCGCGGCCGCAGGTGGGTCCTGGGCGGGTACGTCGCCTCGATCGCCGTCCGGAGCGCGTCCTCGCGGCCGCGCCGGACCAGGTTGATCGTGCTGCCGCCGAAGCCCGCACCAGTGAGGCGGGCGCCGATCACGCCGTCGACCCCGGTCGCGATCTCGACGAGCGCGTCAAGCTCGGGGCTGGAGACGTCGTACAGCGACGCGAGCGAGGCATGGCTCGCGCCGAACAGCCGGCCGACGGCCGGCAGGTCGCGGCGCTCCAGCGCATCCACCGTCGCGAGCACCCTGGTGTTCTCCGCGACGACGTGCTCCGCCCGGCGGCGCACCACCGGGTCGAGGCGGTCCGCGTATCGCTCCAGCATCGCGGGCGTCACATCGCGCAGCGAGGCGACGCCGGGCTCCCCGGCGGCGATCGCCGCAACGGCCGCCTCGCACTGCGCGCGACGCTCGTTGTAGGCCGACGATTCGAGCTTGTGCGGGGATCCGGAGTGGCAGACGACGAGCGACACCTCGTCGAGGGGCAGCGGCACCGTCCGGTGCTCGAGCGAGCGGCAGTCGAGCAGGAGCGCGTGTCCCGGCTTGCCGAACGCTGACGCGAACTGGTCCATGAGCCCGCTGTTCACGCCGACATACGCGTTCTCCGCGCGCTGCGCCGTCCGGGCGAGCTCCATCCGCGGCACGGGTGGCTCCTCGCCGCCGCACAGGGCCCAGGCCGCCGCGAGCTCGAGCGCCGCCGAGCTCGACAGGCCGGCACCCGCGGGCAGATCGGAGGCGAGGAGGCCGCGGAAGCCCTGGGTGGGGACGCCGGCCTCCGCGAGCGCCCAGGCGGTCCCGGCCACGTAGTCGATCCAGCGGCCCGTCCGGCTGCCGATCCGGTCGAGGTCGAAGCCGGCGCGTTCGCCGGTGTCCGCGAGCGTGAGCTCGACCCGTCGGTCGTCCGTGGGCACGAGCGCGATCGAGATCCCGAGGTCGATCGCAACCGGCAGCACGAAGCCGAGGTTGTAGTCGGTGTGCTCGCCGATGAGGTTCACGCGCCCGGGCGCCCGGATGACCCGTGCTCGAGCCGGGTCCGCGCCGGACACGGTCGCCGTGAGCCGGGCGAGGAGGGCCGCCGGGTCCCTCGCGAGCACGTCAGTCATGAACGTGGATCGTAGGGGCCTCAAGGGGGATCGCGCGGGGGTGAGCTCCGCACCACAGCGCCGAAACTTGACCACTCCGGCTCCACGGTGGGTGATAGCCGGCTGGAAGGCCCCGAAGCTCGCCAGCCATCCATGGTCGGCATCCATTGGCCAACTGCCCACGCTCGGGTCCTCCGAGGAGGGCGCCGGACACTCACGGCGGAGCGGGTCTGGCCAGATACCGGCCACGCCGCCGCCACCCGCGCCACGTTGGCCTACCGTGGTAGTCCAACAGGCCCTATCATCCGTCCGGTGACGACCAGCGCCCGCCCGCCCTCCACCGCCCTGAACTGGTTTCTGTTCCTCGCCCTCGGGTTCATGTGGGGCAGCAGCTACTTCTGGATCAAGGTCGCGGTCGAGACCGTCCCCCCGTTCACGCTCATCGCCGGGCGGCTGTTCTTCGGCCTCCTCGTCGTCGCGACCACGGTGGCGCTCGCCCGCGAGCCGCTCCCCCGATCCGGCCGCCAGTACGTCCATCTCGTGGTCATGGCGTGCGTGAACATCGCGATCCCGTTCACGCTCATCACGTGGGGCGAGCAGTCCATCGACTCGGCTCTGGCCTCGATCCTCAACGGCACCGTGCCGCTGTTCGTCATCGTGCTCGCACCGCTGTTCCTGCCCGACGAAAGCGTCACGCTCAACCGGATCGTGGGCCTCGCGGTGGGCTTCGCGGGCGTGATCGTCCTGTTCGCGCCCGACCTGGTGAACCTCGGCGACGGCGAGCTGACGGGCGAGCTCGCCCTCCTCGGATCGTCGGTGAGCTACGCGATCGGCGGCGTGTACGCGAAGCGCAACGTGCGCGGCCTTCGGCCGATGATCCCGGCGCTGTTCCAGGTCCTGTTCGCGTTCGTGGCCGTGACCCTGCTCGCGCTACTCGTCGAGCAGCCGATCGGCCGGATCGCGCCCACCCCGGAGGCGCTGTTCGCGATCGTGTGGCTCGGCATCCTCGGCTCCGGGTTCGCGTACCTGTGCTACTTCCGGCTGCTACGCGACTGGGGCGCGACGCGCGTGTCGCTCGTGGCCTACACGCTGCCGGTGGTGGGCATCGTCATGGGCACGTTCATCGGCGAGGCGATCACGCCTGCCCGGATCGCGGGGACGGTCCTGATCATCGCGGGCGTTGCCCTCGTGAACTCGCGCTACGGGCAGCGGCCGCTGTTCAGCCGGGCCGCGGCTCCGACGTCCACCCCGCAGCCCTGAGCCTGATCCGCCCACCGCGGCCGGCACGTGGGTCGCCGCCCAGGCGCATCCGAGCCGCCGGACCGCGCCGGGAGCGAGCGCTGCTGCGGCTCCCGCGCCCCACCGCCCTGCCGGCCCACCGCCCTACCGCCCCACGGCGAGGAGCACCGCGCCCACGAGGACCAGCAGCCCTGCAGCGACGCGCAGGCCGGCATCGCGGCGATCCCCACCCTCCCCGAGACGTGCGACCCCCCAGAGCGACGCGAGCACGACCGACGACTCCCGCAGCGGGGCGACCGTGGCGAGCGGCGCGATCGAGTACGCGAAGAGCACGAGCAGGTACGCCCCGAGCGACAGGATCCCCGCGGCGCCGTCGCGGCGCCATGAGGGCAGGGCGGCATCGTCCCCGCCGCGCATGATCCACCCCGCGCGGGTCGCCACCCACACGGCCGACCCGAGAAGGATCGTCGCGGCCACGGCAAGCAGCCCCCCGTACACCCACGGCTCCACGAGCCGCACCGCCACGCGATCGATCGCCGAGTAGGCCGCGATCGAGGCACCCGTCGCGAGCGCGAACCCGACGGCCGCCCGATCATGCGCACCCGCCTCGCGGAGCACGCGCCACGGACGGGCCACGAGGAGCACGCCGACCAGCAGGCACGCCACACCAAGCGCCGCCACGGGTGCGAGCTGCTCCTGCAGCAGCGTCACGCCGATGATCACCGCCAGGAGCGGCGCGCTGCCCCGGGCGAGCGGGTAGACGAGCGACAGGTCGCCCCGCCGATACGCCGCGGCAAGGCACGCGAAGTACACCGCCTCGAGCAGCCCCGACACGAGGACGAGCGCGAGGACCTCCACAGGAATCGCCGGCCGGCCCGCAACCGTGAGCCACGCGACGAGCGAGATCGGCGCAAGCACGAGCGTGCCGATCAGCTGGAGGCGGACCGCCGTGCGCAGCGGATCGCCGGACGTCTTGAGGAGCGTGTTCCACGTCGCGTGCAGGATCGCCGCCGTGACGACGAGCGCGATGGCGACAGGCGGCATCGGGCGCGACGATACCCCGGCCCGGGCGTCAGCCCGCGACCGCCGTCCCGCGCTGCGCGCCCCCCGATGCCACGAGCAGGACCGCGATCGCGGTCGTGAGCGGCACCGCTGCCACGATCCCGATCGACCCGGCGAGCGAGCGCACGACCTCGACCGCGACGACCTCCCCGGAGGCGATGAGCGTCGGATCCTGGCGTCCGGCGGCGAACAGGAGCAGGAGGGGGAGTGATGCCCCCACGTACGCGAGCACGAGCGTGTTCACCGTGGCGGCAATGTGCGACCGACCGACGTTCATCGCGCGCCGGGCGATCGTCGCCCGCGACGCTCGCGGGTCCGCGTCCGCGAGCTCGGCGACCGCCGCGGCCTGGGTGATGGACACGTCGTCGAGCACGCCGAGTGCGCCCAGGATCACCGCGGCGAGGAGGATCCCGGCCAGGTCGAGGTCGCCCAGGCCGATCGACTGGAGGAACACGATGTCGCCCGCCCCCTGGAGCTGCGTGAACTCGGCCAGCGCGGCAAACAGGACCGCGAGCACTCCCACAAGCGCGAGCGACAGGAAGGTCCCGGCCACGGCCGCGATCGACGTCGGACGGAGGCCCTCCGTAAGGAGGACGGCGAGGAGCGTGACGGCCGACGCCGCAACGACCGCCACCGGCACCGGCGACCAGCCGGCGAGGATCAGCGGCACGATCACCCGGACGACGACCGCCAGGGTGAGCGCGAGCGCGATCAGGGACCGGACGCCCCTCCAGCCACCGACCAGCGTGACCGCGAGCGCGAACAGCCCGACCATGAGCGCGAGCACCGGCGCACGCCAGCGGTCCGTGACGGCCACATAGACGCCGTCAGGCAGGTTCGTGTCGGCCGAGGTGGAGACGACGACCTCGTCGCCGACCTCGTAGCGCGGCACGTCCTGTGAGCCCGACGGGCCCTGGAGGTAGGCGCCCACGACCTCGCCCGTGTCCTCCCCGTCGAGGAGGCGGATCTCGGCATCGGGCAGGGCCGGGTCCCCGCCCGTCTCGAGGATCGCCACGACGACCGCGTGCCGGAGCGTGACCGGAGACGCCGTGACGTCCGGCCCGAGATCCGGTAGCAGGAGGAACAGCCCCGCCACGACCGCGATCCCGCCCAGAAGTGCCCGCGCGTTGCGGCGCAGCCCGGCGAACGGCACGGCGGCGATGATTCCGTCAGGGTCCCGTTCGGGGCCGGTGTTCCGCGATGGGCCGGCGGCCCTCGGCGCCTCAGCGTGCCGATGCATCGAGGTAGCCGGGCGGCGGCGGCCCGAGCACCGTCATCCCGAAGCCGCCCAGCTCGATCCGGCGCGCCTCGCCCGGGAGCAGGACGAAGCCGCCACCGGTCACCCGGGGCATCGGCTAGACGCCCACCGGGTGCCAGACCGTCTTCATCTCGAGGAACGCCGCGATCCACTCGGGGCGCTCGCTCGCGCGGTCGTCGAGCCAGTCGAACCGGGCGTCCGTGACCCCGCGCGGCCGGCGGGCGACGCGGGCGATGTGATCGAACGCCGCGGATTCGGCCACCTGCCGCAGCTCGTCCGGGATGCCCCACCCGTCGATGCCGTCGACGTCGACATGCGCCGCGAGCACGGGCACGAGCTCCGAGCGCAGGCCGGTCAGGATGTTCACGACACCCCCCGGCACGTCGGACGTCGCGAGGACCTCGGCGAGCGTGATCGATGGCAGCGGCCGCGACTCCGAGGCGAGCACGACCGTGACGTTGCCGCCCACGAGCACCGGGGCGAGCCGGCTGACCAGCCCCAGGAGCGACGAGCGCTCCGGTGCGACGATGCCGATGACCCCGGTCGGCTCGGGGATCGTGAAGTTGAAGTACGGCGCCGCCACCGGGTTCGAGGACCCCAGGACCTGCCCGATCTTGTCGGCCCAGCCCGCGTACCAGACCCAGCGGTCGATCGCGCGTCCGACGAGCTGGCGCGCCTTCGCCGCCGACACGCCCTCGCCGACGGCCACCTCGGAGACGAACTGGTCGGCACGCCCCTCGAGCAGCTCGGCGACGCGGTACAGGATCTGTCCCCGGTTCATCGCCGTCCGGTCCGCCCAGCCGTCGGCGGCCTTGCGGGCCGCCCGGACCGCATCCCGGACGTCCTTGCGCGACGCGCGACAGGCGTTCGCGAGCGGGCCGCCGTCCGACGCAGCCACGAGGTAGCTGCGGCCGCTCTCCGTGCGCGGGAACGCGCCGCCGATGTACAGCTTGTACGTCTTCAGGACGGGCAGGCGCCCGTTCCCGGTGGCCGGCTCGATGAGCGCGCGCTCCCGAGCCACCTAACGATCCTCCAGCTGCACGTACGCGTGGAGGCCGTGCACGCCGCCCTCGCGGCCGAAGCCCGATTCCTTGTAGCCGCCGAAGGGCGAGGTGGGATCGAACTTGTTGAACGTGTTCGCCCATACGACGCCCGCCTTCATGGCCTTGACCATCGCGAGGATCCGGCTGCCCTTCTCGGTCCAGATTCCGGCCGACAGGCCGTACGCCGTGTTGTTCGCCTTCTCGACCGCCTCGTCCGGTGTCCGGAACGTGAGCACCGAGAGAACCGGCCCGAAGATCTCCTCGCTCGCGATCCGGTGGGACTGCGCGACGCCGGTGAACAGCGTCGGGCGGAAGAAGTACCCGCGGTCCGGCAGCTCGCACGCCGGCTGGTAGAGCTCGGCGCCCTCGTCCACGCCGGACTGGACGAGCTCGGTGATCCGGTCGAGCTGTGCGCGGGAGTTGATCGCGCCCACGTCGGTGTTCTTGTCCAGCGGATCGCCCACCCGCAGCGTGGCCAGCCGGTCCTTCAGCTTCCCGATCAGGACCTCCTGGATCGATTCCTGGACGAACAGTCGCGAACCCGCGCAGCACACCTCGCCCTGGTTGAAGTAGATCCCGTTGACGATCCCCTCGACGGCCTGATCGAGCGGCGCATCCTCGAACACGATGTTCGCGGCCTTGCCGCCGAGCTCGAGAGTGAGCGCCTTGTCCGTGCCAGCCACGGCCTTGCCGATCAGCTTTCCGATCTCGGTCGAGCCGGTGAACGCCACCTTCGCCACGTCCGGGTGGCGGACGAGGTGCATCCCGATCTCGCCCGGGCCGGTCACGATGTTCACGACCCCGGCCGGCAGCCCGGCCTGCTGGCAGACCTCGGCGAACAGGAGCGCGCTGAGCGGCGTGGTCGACGCCGGCTTGAGCACGACCGTGTTGCCGGCCGCGAGGGCGGGGGCGATCTTCCAGGCCAGCATCAGCAGCGGGAAGTTCCACGGGATGACCTGGGCGGCCACCCCGAGCGGCTTCGCGACCCGTCCGGGAAACGCGTACTCGAGCTTGTCCGCCCAGCCCGCGTAGTACCAGAAGTGGGCCGCGACGAGCGGGATGTCCACGTCGCGCGATTCCTTGATCGGCTTGCCCGAATCCATCGACTCGAGGACCGCGAACTCGCGCGAACGCTCCTGGAGGATCCGGGCGATCCGGAACAGGTACTTCGCCCGCTCGCGCCCGGGCAGCGAGCCCCACGTCCGGCGCTGCGCGCGTCGCGCGACGGCGACCGCCCGGTCGACGTCCGCGCCCGTGGCGCGGGCGATCTCGGCCAGCGGCTCCTCGGTCGCCGGATTGACGGTCACGAATGTGCCGCCGCCGGTGGCGGCGACCTCCCGGCCGTCGATGAACAGCCCGTAGCGGTCGCGGAGGCGGACGATCTCGCGCGATTCCGGGGCCGGAGCGTACTCCCACGGGATCGCCTGGCCGTCACCCAGGCCCCAGCTGGCGGGCGCCCGGTCGCCGTCAACGCGCTTCACGGAGGTCGTCATGTGCGCGCGATGGTACGACCGATGGCGGGATCGGCGGGCGGGTCGGAGATCGTGCAGCCGCGGAAGGGGCCGCGGATCGAACCGCGGCGGCGCTCAGGACCCGCTGCCCGACGAGCTCGGGGCGGGCTCACCGCGCGACCGGGCGGCGGAAGGAACCTCCTGGCCTGTCGCCGCCGCCTCCGTCGCGCTGTCCTCGAGCTCGTCGATCCGCTCCTCCGTCTCGGCCGACGCGGCGATGTCACGGAACTGCTCGGCCTGCGCCTCCACGCGTTCGTGGGACGCCTCCTCGAGCGCGATCAGCTCGTTCCGTGCGCCGTCCACGGCCCGGATGAGCTCGTCCAGCTTCAACTGCGTGACCTTCGCCTCGCGGTTCTGCGTCGCCTGGATCACGAACACCATGAGGAACGTGACGATCGTCGTGCCGGTGTTGATCGCGAGCTGCCACGTGTCCGAGAAGTCGAACATCGGACCCGTGAGCGCCCAGATGACGATCAGGAGGAAGGCAGCCAGCAACGCCCACGGCGTCCCGACGACACGCGTGATCCCCGCCGAGAGCCGGTGGAACACGTCGAGCATCGTCCCTCCCCAGTGCGCAGCCGGCCGTGCCCAGTGCCACGGCCCGTGCGTGCCGACTATCGGCGAACCTGGCGGCCGTCCGCGATCGGTCGCGCCCGGCGCGCGCTATCGAACGCGTGTCAGCCAGCGCTACGCTCACGCCTGATGCGACGGCTGGAGGGCGCCCGGGAGCTGCTGGACGGTCCGCTCGACGATGCGGCGACGGTCGTCGGCAACCTGCGGGACCTCCGGCGGATCAACCGCCGGCTGGGCGGGGTGGCGATCTCGGCGGCTGCCGTCATGGAGCTCGCCGGGGATCCGCCGCGCGCCGTCTCGCTGCTCGACGTCGGCACGGGCAGCGCGGACATCCCGCTCGAGCTCGTGCGTCGGCTCCGTGCGCAGGGTCGCGCCGCGGGCGCGGTGGCGGTGGACAGCCGGGCGGAGATCGTGGACCTGGCGCGCACCCTGGACCCGCGGCTCCAGCACGCCGACGGGGTTGAACTCGCGGTCGCCGACGGGCGCGCGCTGCCGTACGGCGACGGCACGTTCGACATCGTCCACGCCTCCCTGCTCGTCCACCACCTCGAGCCCCGCGACGCGGTGGCCCTCCTGCGCGAGGCCCGCCGGGTGGCGCGCCGCGGCGTGGTCGTGAACGACCTCGTCCGCGCACACCACTTCTGGTGGCTCGCCCGTGCGCTCGTCGCGCTCACGACGCGCAACCCGATCACCCGCAACGACGCACCGCTCTCCGTCCGGCGTGCGTACACCCGGATGGAGCTGCGCGCGCTCCTCGCGTCCGCCGGCCTGCGCCCGATCCACGAGGCGGTCGCGGTGCTCGGCCATCGCGTCGCGATCGCCGCCGTCCCGATCGTGGATTCTCCGCCGCGCCCGTGACCTCGCCCCGGGAGGAGGCCGACGTCGCGATCGTGGGCGGCGGTCCTTCGGGTGCGGCCCTGGCGCTTCGACTGGCCCGGGCCGGGCGGGACGTCCTGCTCGTCGAGCGCGCGCCGGCGTGGCGCTGGCGCGCGGCCGGGGTGTTCTCGTCGCCGGCGGCGATGCGCGAGCTGCGGGCGCTCGGGCTGGGCGAGGAGCTGCTCGCCCGGGTCGCCCAGCCGATCCCGGCGATGCGCGTCGAGACGCCGGGGGGTGTCGCCTTCCGGCTGACGTATGACGCGGAGCTGCCCGGCGGCGAGGGCGCAGTCGGCTTCGACCGGTCAGCGCTCGATCCCGCGCTCCTCGGAGCGGCGGAGGCGGCGGGGGCGCGGATCCGCCGGGCAACGTCGTTCGAGGGCGCCCGACTGCCGGCGGGGCGCGGCGCGCCCGTCGCGGTGTCGGTCCGCGACGACCACGGCCTGCACCGCGTCGAGGCCCGCGTGCTGGTCGGCGCGGACGGGCTGCGGTCCACGGTCGCGCGCGCGACGGGCGTCGCGCGGCCACCCCGGCTGGGTGGCCGGGTCGGCTTGACGTTCCACCTCGCGGACCCCGCCGCGGACACGCCGCGGGATGCCCGGATGGTGATCCTGCCGGGCGCGTACTGCGGGATCGCGCCGGTGCCCGGGGGCCGCGTGAACATCGGAATCGTGCTGTTCGACCCGAGGTGGCGAGCACGCCTCGCGGCGGACGGGCCCGCGGCAACCGCGGCTGCCGTCCTCCAGCGCCTGCCCGCCACGCCACCGGATGGCCCCGGGGACGGCTGGCGCGACAGGGAGGCTGTGGATGCGATCACGGGCGCGGCGCCGCTCGGCTCGCGCGTCGCCCAGCGCGCCGGCAACGGCTGGGTCCTCGTCGGCGATGCGGCGGGCTTTCTCGACCCCTTCACCGGCGAGGGCCTCCATCGGGCGTTCGTGTCCGCCCGGCTGGCCGCCGCGGTGATCGAGGCGCACCTCGATGCGCCCGGCCGCGCGACGCTCCTGCAGTACGACACGGCGATGCGGATGCGGTTCGCGGCGAAGGACGTGGTCTCGCTCGTCGTCCAGCGGTTCCTCGAGCGGCCGACGCTGTTCGAGTACGCGGCGCGGCGGCTTGCGACCCGCGAACGGGTCCGTGCGACGATGGGCAGCGTGATCGGCGACCTCGTCCCGGCGTCGCGCGCCCTCGATCCGCGCTTCCTCGCCCGGCTGCTCGCGCCGTGAGCTTCCCGCGGCCGGGCCGATGCTGACCTCGATCGGCATCGACGTCGAGGCGCCCCCGGAGCTCGTCTACCGGCTCGCCCGTGACGTGACCGCATGGGAGCGCCTCCTCCCCCACTACGTCCGGTCCCGGATCGTCGCCCGCCACCCGGACGGCGCCCTCACGTGCGCCTTCGTCGCCCGGCGGCCGATCCTGCCGCTGCTGGGGCTCGGGCTGCCGGTCGCGTGGCGCAGCCGGACGTGGCACGAGCCGACGACGCGCCGCCTGTTGTTCGCCCACGTGGCGGGCGCCACGCGCGGCATGCAGGTGATCTGGACGATCGAGCCGGTCGCAGGCGACCCGGAGCGGACGCGGATCGAGGTCCGACACGTCTTCCGCTCGCCGATCCCGGGCTTCGCGGCGTTCGTGGACCGCTGGTTCACGCAGCCGATCGCCGGGCGGACGCTGGCGACCTTCAAGCAGCTCGCCGAGGCAATCCGGCCTGTCGCGGAGGCTGCCGGCTCCGAACCTCCCGGCGCGACGAATCCCTCCTCGTGATGTCCCGCTCGCCCACGGACCCGCCGCGCCGCGTCTGGATCACCGGTCTCGGGATCGTGTCCGCCGTCGGCATCGGCCGCCAGGCGTACTGGGCCGGCGTGCGTGCCGCGCGCTCGCCGGTCCGGCGCATCGACCGCTTCGACCCCTCGCCGTTCCGGTCGCAGGTGGCCGCCCAGGTCGACGACTTCGAGCCGCTCGACCACATGGACGCCCGGTCGGCGCGCGCGCTCGACCGGTTCAGCCAGTTCGGGTTGGCGGCCGGCCGGATGGCACTCGACGACGCCGGGCTCGTGCCGGGTGCCAGCGGCGCCGCGGCGCCCGACCGGATCGGGATCTACCTGGGGTCGGCGCTCGGCGGGATCGCGTTCGCGGAACACCAGCACGAGCGGTACCTCGAGCGGGGCATCCGCGCGGTGTCGCCGACCCTCGCGCTTGCGGTGTTCGGCGGGGCGGCACCCGCGAACCTCGGGATCGTGCTCGACGTCCGCGGGCCGATCCTGTCGACGGCGAACTCGTGCGCGTCGGGCGCGAACGCGCTGGGCGAGGCCCTGAAGGCGATCCGGGCGGGCGAGATCGACGCCGCGATCGCGGGCGGCGTCGAGGTCCCGCTCAGTCCGCTCGCGTTCGGTGCGTTCGACATCATCCGCGCCCTGAGCGCCACCCGGAACGACGACCCCGCGCACGCGGCACGTCCATTCGACGCGGGGCGCGACGGGTTCGTCATGGGCGAGGGCGCCGCGCTGCTCGTCCTCGAGGCCGAGGACGTCGCCGTGCGCCGCGGTGCCGTGCCGTACGCGGCGCTGGCGGGGTACGGCGCGACGAGCGACGCCTATCACATGGTCCAGCCCCGTCCGGACGGCTCGGAGGCCGGGCGGGCGGCGGCGCTCGCGCTGGCCGACGCGCGCATCGACCCGGCCGCCGTCGACTACGTGAGCGCGCACGCTTCGTCTACCCCGATCGGCGACGTGGCCGAGGCGCGGGCGCTCGCCCTCGCGCTCGGCGAGCGGGCGCGGACGGTGCCCGTATCGGGGACGAAGGCGCTGACGGGGCACCCGCTGGGCGCGACCGGGGCCGTCGAGGCGGCGATGTCGGCGCTCGTCATCCGCGAGGGCTGGGCGCCTCCCTCGGTCAACCTCGTCGAGCCCGACGCCGAGACCGCGGCACTGCTGCCGGGCATCCTTCGAACCGGTTGCGCGGGACGGTTCGACACCGTCCTCTCGACGTCGTTCGGGTTCGGCGGGCTGAACGCGGCACTCGTCCTGCGTGCGGTGGAGGGATAGGGAAGGCGCCGGAGGATCCGGCGGACGCGACGCGGCTATGCTCGCCGCCATGACCGAACTCCCTGCCTGGGAAGCGCGGTACCGCGCGCCCATCGTCACCTTCCCCAGCTGGTCGCGCCATGCTCCCGACCGGCTCGTCCACGCCTCGACCGAGAGCGGCGTCTACCAGCTCCACAGCTGGGACATCGCCACCGGCGAGCGGCGCCGGATCACCAACGACGAGGTGGGCGTGCTCGGTGGCCAGGTGACGCCCGACGGCGCCTGGATCTCGTGGCACCAGGACAGCACGGGCGATGAATCGGGACGGCACATGGTGGCCCCGTTCGACGGCGGCCCGGCCGAGCCGCTGCTCGAGGGGGCCCCGAAGGGCTGGGACGAGGGGATCGCGATCGGTCGGGAGCGGACGGTCGCGGCGATCTCGAACGCCGACGGCTTCGGCGTGTGGGTGTCCGAGCGGGGCGGCCCGGCGCGGCGGATCGCGCTGTCGCCGGAGTCGATCCGGCTGGCGGGCGGCGAGGGCCTGGCGGCCGCAGGCCCGGAGGTCGGTGGCCTGTCGGCGGACGAGACGCTCGTGTGCGTCGCGCACAGCGAGCACGGCGACATGATGCACGCGGCGTTGCGCGTGCTCGATGCGCGGACGGGCCGGACGGTCGCGGACCTTCGCGACGAGGGGCTCGATCTCCTCGGCTATGCGTGGTCGCCGGTGGCCGGTGACCAGCGGATCGCAATCGCCCACGAACGCCGCGGCGAGCGCCAGCCGGCGATCTGGAACGCGGCGACGGGCGAGCTGCGGGAGCTGCCGCTCCTCTTCGGCGGCCGGGTCACGGAGCCCGTGGACTGGTGGCCGGACGCCTCGGGGCTATTGCTCGTGGAGCTCGTCGAGGGCCGGCACCGCCTGCACCGGTACGACCTGGCAACGGGCGAGGTCTCGCTCATCCGGACGCGGCCGGGGTCGATCACCGGCGCGCGGGTGCGACCGGACGGGTCGGTCTGGTACCGGGTCCAGAGCGGGGAGACACCGGGGATCGTCGTGGACGCCGCGTCGGACCGGGTGCTCATCGGGCCGGCAACCGTGGCCCCCGCACAGGCGGCGGCCGCCGTGGGGCGACCGTTCATCCCGTGGTCCTTCCGCAACCGGGCGGGGCAGACCGTGCACGGTTTCCGGGTGGTGCCCGAAGGCCCGGCGCCGCATCCGACGATGTTCCTCGTCCATGGCGGCCCGACGTGGCTGGACCTCGACCGCTGGTTCCCCGACCTCCAGGCGTACGTCGACGCCGGGTTCCAGGTCGCGCTCGTGAACTACCGCGGCTCGATCGGGTTCGGGCGCGAATGGCGTGACTGGCTGATCGGGAACATCGGCTGGCCGGAGGTCGAGGACGTCCTCGCCGGCTACGACGACCTGCTCCATGCCGGCCTGCTCGACCCGGCGCGCTCGGTGATCGCGGGCTGGTCGTGGGGCGGCTACATCACGCTGCTCATGCACGGCATGCATCCCGAGCGGTTCGTGGCCGGGGTGGCGGGGGTGCCGGTGGGCGACTACGCCGCGGGCTACGAGGACCTGTCACCGACGCTGCAGGCGTACGACCGGGCCCTCCTCGGCGGAACGCCGGACCAGGTGCCGCAGCTGATGGCCGAGCGGTCGCCGATCTCGTACGTCGATCGCGTCCAGGCGCCGATCCTGTTCCTCGCGGGCGAGCGGGACACCCGGTGCCCGCTGCGCCAGGTGATGCTGTACGTGGATCGCCTCCGGGCACGTAACCACCCCCACGAGCTGTACCTGTTCCCGACCGGTCACGCGCCGTACCAGATCGACGAGAAGGTGCGCCAGACCGCGGTCGTGCTCGACTTCCTCGCGCGGATGGTGCCCGGGATCCGGCGGCTGCCGGGCGTGGACGAGCACCTCGATGAGGCGCTCGGGCGGGCGAGGGCCGAGGGGCCGATGGCGGGGCGCTTGGCGGCGATCGCGTAGCC
>DASSPX010000009.1:0-2430 GCA_035699445.1 Candidatus Limnocylindrales bacterium
AGCAGCTCGCGAAGCTCCTCGATCGAGAGGTCGGCGGCCTTCATGCTCCGGACGAGGCGCACCCGCTCGATGTCCGCCTCCGAGTACATCCGGAAGCCACCGGCCGTCCGCGCGGTGGGCTTGATCAGGCCTTCCTCCTCCCAGTAGCGGAGGGTGCGCAGCGACAGGTGGACGAGCTGCGCCACCGCGCCGATCTGGTATGTCCGCTCCTCGCCCCGTCCGTCGTGCCTCACGTCACCCTCCCCTGTCCGCGCCGGCACCATACAGCGCCCGCCGCGGGATGCCGCTCGACGTCGCGACGCGGCGCGCCGCCTCGCCCCGCGCCACGCCCGATCCCACGAGCGCCTCCACCTCCGCCCGCGCCGCCTCGAGCGAGCCCGCGGTGGACGCGCCGGCCGCGTTCGCCTGCGCCTGAGCCTGCGCCTGCGCCTGCCAGCCGACGACGATCACGACCTCCCCGCGGGCCGGGATGTCGCCCGACGCGACGGCCGCCTCCAGCTCGGCCAGGGTGGCGCGCACGACCTGCTCGTGGAGCTTCGTCAGCTCGCGGCACACGGCGCCCGGCCGGTCGCCGCCGCAGGCTGCGGCCAGGTCGGCGAGCGTCGCCCGCAGGCGGGTGGGCGCCTCGAACAGCACGCTGCCGCGCTCGTCGTCGGCGATCCGGCGCAGCCGGTCCCGCCGCTCCCGCCCGCTCCGCGGCAGGAACCCCTCGAACGACCAGCGCGGGCCGGCGACGCCCGACGCAACGACCGCCGCGAGCACCGACGACGCCCCGGGAACGGGGACGACACGGCCGCCCGCGCGCGCCCACGCCGCGACGAGGCCCTCGCCGGGATCGGACACGAGCGGCGTGCCGGCGTCGGTGACGAGCGCGACGTCCTCCCCGGCCTCGAGCCGCCCGAGCAGCTCCGTCTCGCGCGCGGGCGCGCTCCGGGCGTGGTACGCGGCGAGCGGCGTCGCGATCCCGTGGCGCTCGAACAGCCGGCGGGTGATCCGCGTGTCCTCTGCGGCGACCACGGCCACGGACCGGAGAACGTCGAGCGCGCGCAACGTGACGTCGCCGAGGTTGCCGATCGGCGTGGCGACGACGTACAGCGTGCCCCGCGACGCCGCCGGCACGTCAGCGGCGCGCCGACCCGGGCCGCCGACGCGGGTAGAGATAGTCCACGCCCGCGGTGCGCGGGCCGAGCTTCGCGATCGGGGGCACCTGGCGCTTGAACTCGGCGCCGGCGACCATCCGGTCCACCCGCTCGACGACGGCGGGGTCGAAGCCGAGCGCGGTCATCTCGTCCACCGAGCGGCGCTTGTCGATCCGCCAGAACAGCAGCCGGTCGAGCTCGTGGTACGTGAAGCCGGCCTCGGTCTCGTCGGTCTGGCCCGGCCACAGGTCGGCGGACGGCGCCTTGCGCACGATCGGATCGGGAACGCCCATGGCGATCGCGAGCTGGCGGACCTGGCTCTTGTACAGGTCGCCGATCGGGTTGAACGCGCACGCGTTGTCGCCGTAGACGGTCGTGTAGCCGATGAGCGATTCGGTCTTGTTGCCAGTGCCCACGACCAGGCCCCGCCAGGTCACGGAGCGGTCGTACAGGACGGCCATCCGCTGGCGCGCCATGTAGTTGCCGCGCCGGAGCGGCGACGCGTCCGGGTCGTTCGCGAAGTACGCGTCGACCATCGGCGTGATGTCCACCAGCTCCGATGCGCAGCCGAGGTCCGCGACGACGGCCTCCGCATCCGCCCGCGAGGCCGGCGACGACGTCCGGTAGGGCATGAGCACGCACAGCAGCCGCTCGGCGCCGATCGCCTCCGCCACGAGGTAGGCGACGAGCCCCGAGTCGATGCCCCCCGACAGGCCGAGGACCGCGCGCTCGAATCCCGCCTGGGCGAGCTGGCCCCGGATGAACTCGGCGATCACCCGGCGCGCGACGCGCTCGTCGATCCGCAGCTCGTCGGGCAGGATGAACGGGAGCTGGTCGCTCCGGTCGGTCGCGGTCATCGCGGGACTCCGGGGGGCACGGCGACGTCCAGGCCCGGGCGGGCGCCGTCCTCCGCCGTCGCGTCGGTGGCGAGGCCGGCACGCTCCGCGACGATCCGCTGCCACTCGCGAATTACGAGCTCCGGTCGCTCGTCGCGCAGGAGCGGCAGGGCGATCCGCTCACGGCGCACGTCGCCGAGGTTCACGTCGACGAGGAACAGCCCCTCATCGTAGAGCGGCGCGCTGAACACCGGAGCGCCGGTCGGGGCGATCACCTCCGAGCCGCCCCAGAACGAGATCGACTCGTCGACGCCGACGCGGTTGACGAACACGACGAACGACGTCGTGAGCTGGGCGTACGCGCGCATGAGCGTGCGCCACGACGTCGCCGTCCCGAGGCCCTCCTCGTGGATCGCGGCCAGGTCGCGCCCCGGCGACGACGACACGTTCACGAG
>DASSPX010000010.1:0-38346 GCA_035699445.1 Candidatus Limnocylindrales bacterium
GGTGTGGTCGCGCGTCGCGCGCAACCCGCGCTTTCGCTGAGGGTTTCGCCGCCTACCGCTCCAGCGGCCCCCGGCTTCGGACGTCGCCCGCACCGGCTGCGCGCGGCGACTCGACGGGGACGGACCCGTCCCGGACCACGATCCTCGTCCCCCGCGGGACGACCTGGACGAATGTCTGGCCGGCCGTGAGCCGCGCCGGCTCGCCGTCCGGCCCGTAGAGGAGCGTCGGCGCGTCCGCGGATCGCTTGCGCCAGGTGCCCTCGACCGTGTGCCCGTTCGTGGCGATGAGCGCGACCCCGCTCCCGACGGTGTCCGCCTCGAGCCGCTGCTTGTTCGTGCCGTCCTCGAGCGGCGCGAAGCTCACGAACAGGATGACGACGTTCCTGGGGGCGACCCGCGCGTCGGTCCCGGCGTCGACCTGGCGACCCTCGCCGCTGACGCTCCGGGCGTACCGGTTCGACGAGCGGACATACCGGTAGACGATCCGGTTGTACGAGTACGGCACCTCGATCCGCCCGCCTTCCGGGCGCTCGTCGAGCGGCGCGTCGGGCTCGAAGCGCCACACCGGCACGTGCCCCTCCGGCTGGGCGCCGACCTGCCGCGCAAGCGCGCGGAGGCGCTCCCCGTCCGTGTACACGTTGTGCGGCGCGAAGCGGTCGCTCGAGCGCCACAGGTAGCGGCCGCCCCACCGGAACTCGTCGGCGTCGTAGACGCGCCCGCCGCGACCGTCGGGCGAGCGCAGCGTGCGGAGCGCCTGCGGGGAGCCGCCGACATGGACGTACACCGCGTGCCACTCCGCGGCCCAGTCGATGAAGTACTGGCGGGCGCTGCGCACCGGCCCGACGGACGACGGATCGCCGTCCTGGATGAGCAGCATGTAGCGGGGCACGCCGCCCTCGGCCGGCGCGTGCCAGACGATTCCGGCATCCGCAAACCCGCTCTGGGGGCGGGCACCGGGGTGGTCGTCGACCATCACGGCCAGCACCGGTCGGCGCGCGAGCGCCTCGGTGACGGGGAGCCCCGTCAGCGGCGCGGCGACGAGGACGGGCGTCGGCGCGGGGGTGGGGGTCGGGGCGGGTGTCGGTGTCGGCTGGGGCGTCGCCGAAGGCGACGGTGAGGGCGCGTCCGACGGCACGGCCGCCTCGCCCGGGCTCGCGCCGGCCTCCGCGTCTGCGGACGCGACGGGGGTCGACGGACTGCTCGACCCGGCTACCGTGCCCGTGGGACCAGCAAGGGCACCCAGCGTCACGCCGATCCAGGCACCGCCGGCGAACATCGTGAGCGCGACGAGCGCGCCGATCAGCCAGCGGCCGGGCACGGAGAGGCGGCGTCGCGACGGGGTCTGGATGCTGCCACCTCCCCAGGAGCCGGCCGGGCGGCGCGCGCTCGTGACGGTGCGCGGCCGGGTCGGAGGATAGCGACCCCGTCAAGCATCGCGCTGGCAGTCTGGGGATACGGGTTCGGGCGGGCCGGCCCGGCATCGAGGGCCGTTGGCACACGTTGGCCTGCGCCCGGAGGACTAGGATGCGGCAGTGCGCGCCCGGGTTCGGCCCGGGCGCCGGGAGTGCCCAGGGGACGTGATGACGGACGAGACGCGCGACGACGACAAGCTCGCGACCGCGGAGGAGGACGCCGCACGCGAGGCCGCGGCAGCCATCGCCGACGAACGCGGCGAGGGCGGCAAGGTCCGCCGACCGCGGGCCCGTACAGCCGGCAAGGCAGCATCCAACGGGAGCGACGGCGCCGTGCCCGCCGCGACCAGGCCGGGCACGACGGCCGCGACCCCCGTGGTCGAAGACGCCGTCGGCGCCGACAGCCTCACGCTCGTGCGGTCGAGCGTGGCCGAGGCGAACGCCCGAACAGTCGACGTCCGCCAGGGCGCGATCGGCCGGCTCGAGGCCGAGGAGGTGTTCGTCTCGCAGGGCGCGATCGGTGCCGCCCGCGGCGATCGCGTGGGCGTCGAGCTCGGCGCGCTCGGCGCCGGGCTGGCCGGCGAGCTGCGGATCACGCAGGGGGCCGCCGGGACGGTCGTCGCACGGTCGGCCACGGTCGAGCAGTCCTTCGTCCGGACGATGATCGCCGGCGAGGTCCACGCCGCGCGGCCCGTGGGCGTGTTCGTGCTGCTCGCGGGACGCGTGAACGGGGACGTCCGCCCGGTGCTCGACTGGCGCGGCGCGCTGGCCTTCGGCGCCGTCGCCGGGCTGCTCATCGGGCTGCTCCGGCGGGCCCGCCGGAGCAAGTGAATGCGCGACCGCGGCTATACTGACCGCCCGCCGGTTGCCCGTATCCGGGCCCACGCGCCGCGCGGCATTCCCGAGGCGCCGAGCCCGGCTGCCGCCCGCCCGGGCGCCCATCCGCCGAGGAGCGTTCCCAGCCCGTGATCGATCCCAGCGCGCGCATCCACCCGACCGCCGACCTCGAGGACGGGGTAAGCGTCGGTCCCCGGTCGAGCGTGTGGCACCGCGCGCAGATCCGCACCGGCGCCCGGATCGGGTCGGACTGCGTGATCGGTCGCGACGCGTTCATCGACGAGGACGTCACGCTCGGCGACCGGGTGAAGGTGCAGAACCTCGCGCTCGTCTACCACGGCGTGACGGTCGAGGATGGCGTGTTCATCGGACCGAACGCGATCCTCACCAACGACCGGTACCCGCGCGCGATCACCGCGAGCGGCGAGCTCGCGCGCGCCGACGACTGGACCGTCAGTCCGATCATCCTGCGGCACGGCTGCTCGATCGGTGCCGGCGCCGTCGTCGTCGCGGGATGCGACGTCGGGCGGTTCGCCACCGTGGGTGCCGGCGCCGTCGTCACCCGGAGCGTCCCGGACCACGCGCTCGTCGTCGGCAACCCCGCCCGCCGGCTGGGCTGGGTGTGCGCGTGCGGCGTGCGCCTCGTCGACGCGAACGGCCACCCGGCACCGCCGGAGGTCGAGCGCTACGCCCTCCATCCCGAGCTGCACTGTCCTGCCTGCGGGCGTCGGTACACCTACGTCCCCGACGCCGACACCCTCGAGGAGCAGCCCGCGCTGACGCAAGGAGCGACCGCATGATCCCGCAAGTCCGTCCCGACATCGGCGAGGAGGAGATCGAGGCCGTCACGGAGGTCCTCCGGAGCGGGATGGTCGCCCAGGGCAAGCGCGTGGCGTTGCTCGAGGAGCGCTGGTCCGAGTTCGTCGGGGTCCGCCACACGATCGCGGTGTCGAACGGGACGATCGCGCTCATGGCGATCTACGCGGGCATGGGTCTCGGGCCGGGCGACGAGGTGATCACGGTCGGGC
This sequence comes from Candidatus Limnocylindrales bacterium, assembly GCA_035699445.1. GTDB lineage: Bacteria > Chloroflexota > Limnocylindria > Limnocylindrales > CSP1-4 > DASSPX01. The sequence continues at coordinate 3,278 of DASSPX010000010.1, forward strand.
ACACGTTCAACGCCACCGTGAGCGCGATCCTGTTCACCGGCGCGACACCCGTGTTCGTGGACATCGAGCCCGACACGTACCTCATCGACGCGAAGCAGATCGAGGCCGCGATCACCCCACGGACCCGGGCGATCAGCCCGGTCCACCTGTTCGGCCTGCCGGCGGACATGGACATGATCCGGGCGATCGCCGACCGTCACGGGATCGCGGTCGTCGAGGACGCCTGTCAGTCGCATGGCGCCACGTTCCGCGGCCGGCGAACGGGGAGCTTCGGGCACGGGGCGTTCAGCCTCTACGGGACGAAGAACATGATGACCGGCGAGGGTGGCCTGGTCACGACGAACGACGACCGGCTGGCGGACTGGATCCGGCTGTGGCGGAACCAGGGGATGGCGAAGCGGTACCACCACGACATCCTGGGCTACAACTTCCGGCTCACCGACCTCCAGGCGGCCCTCGGCCTCGTCCAGCTCGACAAGCTCGAGCGGAACACGGCCCGCCGGCAGGCGCTCGCGCGCCGCTACGACAAGGGGTTGGCCGGGACGGGGATCGGCACGCCGATCACCCCGGACGGGCGGACGCACGTGTTCCACCAGTACACGATCGACGTCGGGCCGGAGCGGGACGCGGTGGTCGCGGGGCTCACGGAGGCGGGCATCGGCGTTGGGGTGTACTACCCGATCCCGGTCCACAAGCAGCCGTACGTGCAGGAGCTGGGGATCGACGCGACGCTCCCGGTCACCGAGCGGGCCGCGCAGCGCACGCTCTCGCTGCCGATGTATCCGGGGCTGTCGGACGCCGACCAGGACAAGGTGATCCAGGCGGTCCGCGAGGTCACCGCCCGCGTCGCGGGGCTGGGTGCGAGCGCGCCCGTGGCGGCGGCGTCTGCGTCGTGACCCGCTGGCAGCCCGCCGGTGACCGGCCCCTGCGGGTCGGGCTCGCCGGCCTCGGCTCGATGGGCCGGAATCACCTGCGCGTCCTGTCCGGGCGCGACGACCTCCGGGTGTCGGCGGTCGCCGACCCGGTCGCCGAGGCCCGTGACGGGGCCGCCGCCCAGGTGGGCGGCATGGGGTTCGCGGATCCCATCGCGATGCTCGAGGAGGCGGAGCTCGACGCGGTCGTCGTCGCCTCGCCCACGACGACGCATGCGGCGGTCGTCCGGTCCGCGATCGCCCGCGGGGTCCCGGTCCTCGTCGAGAAGCCGCTGGCACACACGATCGAGGACGGGCTGGCGATCGTCGCCGAGGCGCGTGCATCCGGCGTGCCGGTCCAGGTGGGGCACGTGGAGCGGTTCAACCCCGCGCTGCTCGAGCTCGGGCGGCTGCTCGAGGCCGGCTGGCTGTCGACGGTGTACGCGATCACGAGCCGGCGAGCCGGGCCCTTCCCGGCACGCATCCGCGACGTCGGTGTGACGGTCGACCTCGCGACGCACGACGTCGACATCCTGTCGTACGTGGCCCGGGAGCGCCCCGTGCGTGTCTATGCCGAGACCGCGCAGCGGATCCACGCCGAGCACGAGGACCTCCTGTTCGGGCTGCTCCACTTCCCGTCCGGCACCGTTGCCCAGCTCGACGTTGACTGGCTCACGCCCGCCAAGCGCCGTCAGCTCGTCGTGGTCGGCGAGGAGGGGATGTTCGAGCTCGACTACCTGACGCAGCGCCTGACGTTCACCCGCTCGGACGTGGCGAACCCGCGGATCATCGCCGGCTACGCGACGACGTTCGAGGGCAACACGGCCGAGCTGCCCGTCACGACCCACGAGCCGCTGGCGGCCGAGCTCGACGCGTTCGTGCGGGTCGTACGGACGGGCGAGCGCCCGGTCGTCGATGCGGAGGACGGCCTGTGGGCGGTGGGGCTCGCGAACGCGCTGCTCGTGGCGGCCGCCGAGCGCCGCCCCGTCGACCTGACCGAACTCGCCTCGAGGCTGACCGTCGCATGAGCATCGTCACCCGCGCCACCGCGCCCTCGCTCCTCGGGGGCTCGCTCGAGCTTCCCGTGGCGCCCTGCCGACATGGCGAGGCGCGCAGCGTCCGACCCTGGACAGGCGAGGACGGCACCGCCGGGACGGTCGCCGTCGTGGGTGCGGGGAAGATGGGCCTGCCGCTGTGCGGCCAGTTCGCGAGCCATGGCTGGAACGTCATCGCCGTCGACGTCAACCCCGCGGTCGTCGAGGCGATCAACGCCGGGCGGTCGCACGTGGGCGAGGAGCCCGGCCTGGCCGAGCTCGTCGCGTCGGCGCACGCAGCCGGGCGCCTTCGGGCGACGACGGACGGCGCGGCGGCGTCACAGGAGGCGGACGTCGTCGTGCTCATCGTGCCGGTGATGCTGGACGACGAGCAGCAGCCCGACTATCGCTACATGGCGCCCGCGGTCGAGTCGATCGCGCCCGGCGTCCACGAAGGCTCGCTGGTGATCTTCGAGACCACCCTGCCGATCGGCGACACGCGCAACCGGTTCACGCCGCGGCTGGAGGCGGTGAGCGGGCTGCGGGCGGACGCGGACTTCTTCGTCGCGTTCTCGCCCGAGCGGCTGTACAGCGGCGCCGCGCTGCGCAACCTCGCGATGTACCCGAAGCTCGTCGGCGGGCTCGGGCCGGCGTCCACGGAGCGGGCAGCGCGGTTCTACGCCTCGGTGCTCGACGCGGACATCGTGGCGATGTCGTCGGCGGAGGCGGCCGAGTTCTCGAAGCTTGCGGACACGACGTACCGCGACGTGAACATCGCGTTCGCGAACGAGCTCGCCCGGGTGGCCGAGCGGGTCGGGGTGGACATCGGGGAGGTGATCGCGGCCGCGAACAGCCAGCCGTACAGCCACATCCACCAGCCGGGGATCGGCGTCGGCGGGCACTGCATCCCGGTCTACCCCCACTTCCTGCTCGCGAACCAGCCCGACCTCGCCCTCGTGCAGACCTCGCGCCGGGTGAACGACGGGCAGGTGGCGCATGCGGTGAACGAGATCATCCGGCTGCTCGGCAGCCTCGACGGGGTGCCGGTGCTCGTGCTCGGGCTCACGTACCGCCACGGGGTGAAGGAGCTCGCGTACTCGCGGGCGCTGCCCCTGATCGAGCGGTTGCGGATGCAGGGCGCGGACGTCTACGCCCACGACCCGCTGCTGTCGCGGGACGAGGTGGCGGCGCTGGGCGTGGCGCCCTGGGAGCCCGGTGACGAGGCGCCGTTCCGGGTCGTCGTGACGCAGACCGGGGATCCGGCGTGGGGGCGCCTCGACTGGCCCGCCTTCGGGGCGCTCGACGTCGTGTACGACGGGCGGAGCTCGCTCGAGGGCGTGAAGCTGCCGCCGCGGGCGGTGCGGGTCGGGGTCGGGCTGCCGGCCTCGATGCCGGCGGCGGTATCGGCGGGCTGATCCGCGGGCGGGGGCGGCCGCGCGCCTCGCGGTACCCGGCCAGAACCCCACCGCCGTGCGTGTTCGCGGCCATCCGGGGCGCCGATCTTCGCCAGCTCGCGACCGCGGCGAGTCCACGGCCAAGTCGCCGTGCGTGAGCGTCGGCGGCGATCGCGGCCAGCACTCCAGACGCGATCGAACTGGCCAGTAGCCGGGCCGGCAACCTCCAACGCACCCGGTGCCGGGCCCGGACGCTAGCCTTCCGGGGTGCGGATCGTCAGCGTCGTGGGGACCCGTCCCCAGCTCATCAAGGCGGCCGCCCTCCTTCCCGCCCTCCGCGCCCGACACGACGAGGTGTTCGTCGACACGGGCCAGCACTGGGACGAGGCGATGGCGGGCGCGTTCTTCTCCGAGCTCCGCCTCCCGAGGCCCGACCACACGCTCGGCGTCGGCGGCGGGAGCCACGCCGGACAGACGGCGCGGATGCTCGAGGGCGTCGAGCGCGTCGTCCACGCCGAGCGCCCGGACGCCGTCCTCGTGTACGGGGACACGAACTCCACGCTCGCCGGCGCGCTCGCCGCCGCGAAGCTCCAGGTCCCGGTCGCCCACGTCGAGGCGGGGCTGCGGAGCTTCGACCGCCGGATGCCCGAGGAGCTCAACCGGATCGTCGCCGACCATCTCTCGAGCTGGCTGTTCGCCCCCACGCCCACGGCGGTCGAGAACCTCGCAGCGGAGGGGATTCGCAGCGGCGTCGTCCTGGTCGGCGACCTCATGCAGGATCTGGCCTCGCGCACGCTGGCGGAGGTGCGCGATCCCGGTGCGCTGCCTGCCGCCGCCGGCGAGCTCACCCCGGGATGCTTCCTGTTCGCGACGATCCATCGCGCCGAGAACCGTGCGCCCGACGCGATGCGCGCCTGGGCGACGCTCCTCGAGCGGGTGAGCGGTCCCGGCCGTCCGGTCGTCCTCGCCCTGCACCCGGGCACCCGCGAGGCGATGACCACTGCCGGCATCACGCTGTCGCCGTCCGTGCGCGTGATCGAGCCGCAGGGGTACCGATCGTCGCTCGCGCTCCAGCTCCACGCCGCGGCCGTACTGACCGACTCCGGGGGCGTGCAGCGCGAAGCGGCCTGGCTCGGCGTGCCGTGCCTGGTCCTTCGCGGCACCACCGAGTGGCGCGAGGCGGTCGAGGGATCCGGCGGCCGGATGGTCGTGGTCGGCCTCGACGCCGAGCGTGCCGCCCGCGAGCTCGACCGGCTCGCGTTCCCCGCCACGGCGGCGAGCGACGCGGCGCATCGCGCCCGCACCGTCCGCCTCGAACCCGCCGGCGCCGCCGAGGCGATCGTGGCGGCTCTCGAGGGGCAACGGCAGGTCGGGCACAAGGCGTGACCTCCGGATCCCGCCCCCTGCGCATCGTGATGTTCGTCCAGAACGACGTCACCCGGGACTCGCGCGTCCTGCGCGAGGCCGCCACGCTCGCCGGGGCGGGCCACGCGGTCACCGTCGTCGGTCGCCTCCCGCGCCGCTCCGAGCCGCCGGTCCAGGAGCACGAGCGCGACGGCTTCCGGATCCTCCGTGTCGTCCCCCCGATCGCCTGGGAGTCGCGCTGGCGCTGGCTCACCCACCCGTGGCGTCGCCGTCGCTGGCTCGTCACCCGGGCCAAGCGATCGCTCACGGCGCCGCCGCCGCTGATCCCCGTCCACCTCGCCACGACGGGCGCTCTCGCTGCCGTCACCGTGGCGCTTTCCCTCGTCCGCTCCCCCTTCTACCTCCGCACGCGGAACCGGCCGGAGCCGCCCGGCGGCACGACGCTCGACTGGCTTGCCCGCTGGCGAGGCGCGACTCTCGGCTGGGCCAGGCAGGTGGCCGGCCTCGCGCCTGACGCCGACGTGTGGCACGGCCACGACCTCAACGCCCTCCCCGCGGCCGTCCACGCCGCCGAGTCGCGTGGCGGCCTCGTCGTGTACGACAGCCACGAGATCTTCATGGACTCGGGGTCGAACGCGGCCCGGCCGTGGTGGGCGCGCGCCTTCTTCCGGCGCTTTGAGCGGCAGCTTGCCCGGCGCGCCGCCGCGCTCGTGACCGTGAACGATGCCCTCGCCGCCATCCTCGGGCCGCGGCTGGGCATCCCGCGCACCGTCGTCGTCCACAACGCGCCGGCGCGGCCCACGACACCGATCGCCCCGACCGGCCGTCTCCGCGCCGCGACGGGCACGACGCAGGGCGACCCGCTCGTCCTCTACCACGGCGGGTTCTCGCCGCACCGCGGTCTCGAGGAGCTGGCCGAGGCAATCCTCCAGCCCGGTCTCGATCGGGCGCACGTCGCGTTCCTCGGGTACGGAACGCTCAGGGAGCGCCTCGCCGCCCTGGCCGCGGAACCCCGATTCGACGGCCGGGTCCACGTCGTCGAGGCGGTGCCGCCGGACGAGCTGCTCGGCTGGGTTGCCGACGCGGACGTCGCGGCGATGCCGATTCAGGCATCGACGCTCAACCACCGCCTGTCCACGCCGAACAAGCTGTTCGAGAGCCTCGCCGCCGGCGTGCCGGTCGTCGCGAGCGACCTGCCCGGCATGCGCCCGATCGTGACCGGCGACCCCGCAGGCCCGCTGGGCGAGCTGTGCGACCCGACCGACGCGGCCTCGATCGCGGCGGCCATCCGCCGGATCCTCGACCGCTCACCCGAGGAGCGGGCCGCGCTGCGCGAGCGCTGCCGGACCGCGGCGATCGAGCGCTGGAACTGGGAGACGGAGTCGGCGCGGCTGGTGAGCCTTTACGAGGAGCTGGCGCGCGAGCTGCCGAGCGGCGCGGCCGACGCCTGAGCGCCTGACGCCGCCATCGGACCGGGTCGCCCCAGCCGCTCGAGCCTGAGCCCGGCCGCCCGCACGGCCTCGACGTCCGCCACGGCCCGCGTGTCGTACACGAGATCGCCCCGCATCGCCGCCGCCACCGCTCCCCAGTCGAGCGCACCGAACTCGGGCCACTCGGTCGCGATCACGACCGCATCGGCGCCCGTGACCGCCGCTGCCGCGTCGTCGGCCGTCTCAAGCGCCGGGTCCGCGCGGCGCGCCCGCGCATTCGCCCGCGGGTCGTACCCGACCACCTCCGAGCCCGCCTCGCGGAGGTGCGCGGCGAGCGCGAGCGCCGGCGATTCCCGGACGTCGTCGGTGTCCGCCTTGAACGACAGGCCGAGCACGGCGACGCGCCGGCCGGCGAGCGATCCGGGACCGCCGAGCAGGGTCTCCAGGCGGCCGACGACCTGGCGCTGATGCGTCGCGTTCGAGCGGTGGATCGCCGACAGCAGCGGTGCCTCGACGTCGAGGGCGGCCGTCTGGAGCGCGATCGCCACCGCCTGCTCGGGCAGGCAGGAACCGCCGAAGCCGGGACCGGGCCGCAGGAACGCCGTCCCGATCCGCGCGTCGAGGCCGATCCCCTCGATGACCGTGTCGATGTCCGCCCCGATCGCGTCCGCCACGCGCGCCATCTCGTTCGCGTAGCCGATCTTCATGCCCAGGAACACGTTCGAGCCGAGCTTGATCAGCGCGACGCTCCGCGCGTCGGCCACGAGCGCAGGGGTGCCGAGCGGCGCGTAGAGGTCGGCGACCGCCCGGGCGGCCGGCTCGTCGCGGGGCTCCAGCCAGCCGGTCACGACGCGGTTCGGCGCGTCGAAGTCCGCGAGCGCGTTCCCCTCGCGCATGAACTCCGGGTTCGTGACGATCGCGGCGCGGGGATCGCGCCCGGCGGCCACGCGGAGCAGGCGATCCGGGCCCTCCAGGGGCAGCGTCGAGCGGACGACGATCGTGTGCTCTGGCCCCGTTGCGTTCAGCAGGCGCCCCACCGCGGCCTCGACATTGACCGTGGACAGCGGGCCTTCGGGCCCCGTCGGCGTGTTGACGCACACGATGCTGAACGTGGCATCGGCCGGCGGATCGAGGACCGTCGTGAACGCGAGCGTTCCCCGATCGAGCCCACTGCGAATCGCCTCCTCGAGCCCCGGCTCGAAGATCGGCGGTCGCCCGTCCTGGAGGCCCGCGATCCGGTCGGCGTCGACGTCCGCGACGGTCACCCGGTGGCCCAGCCGTTCGAAGCCCACGGCGGTCACGAGACCGACGTGACCGGCCCCCACGACGAACAGATGCACGAGTCACGACTCCAGCCATTGAGCGAGGGGAAGGTCCGCGCTGCCGGTCGCTGCCGGCGCTTCGGATGCCGGGCCAACGGTACCATCCCGTCCCGTGCCCACCCCCAGTCCGGCGCCGTCGCCGCCCGTCGAACCGGTGCGCCAGCGGTGCGTCCTCGTCCTGCCCTCCACCGGCGAATTCGACTCGCGCACGTACCGCATCGCGCGCACGCTCCACGAGCGCGGCCACGACGTGACCGTGGTCGCGCGCTGGAAGGCGGGCCTGGCGCGCGAGGAGATCCACCCGATCGGCTACCGGATCCAGCGAGTGGATGCGGACACGCTCGACGGCATCCCGCTCGTCGGCGGCGTGCTGCGCGAGGTCGTCCGGGGCCTCCGCCGTCGCCGACGTGCATCCTCGCCGGCCGGCGCCGGCAGCCCGTCGGCCACCAACGGGACGACGGCGGGCTGGGCACACCCGGTCGCATCGGAGGCCCCGCCCTCGCGAGCCGGCCGCCTCGCGGAATCGATCCTCCGCCGGGTGCGGATCTTCCTCATGCTCCGGAGCCATCGCCGGAATGCGCTGCGCCAGGCACCGGCCGCCGACATCTACCACGGCATGGCGTACATGGGGATCGGCGTGGCCCTCGCGCTCGGGCGCCGGCACGGCGGCAAGGTCCTCTACGACTCGCGCGATATCTACATGGTCGCCGCGAACCTCGCGAAGCTCCGCGGACCGGCGAAGTGGCTGCTCGCCCGCGCCGAGAAGCGCTGGGCGCAGGCCGCCGACCGCGTCCTCACGGTGAACGTCCCGTATGCGGAGGAGCTGGCCCGCCGCTTCGACGTCCCGATGCCGCTCGTCGTCATGAACTGCTCGTACCGGTTCACGCCGCCCGAGCCCCGCGAGCGGCGCTTTCACGAGGCGCTCGGGCTGACGCCGGAGACCCGCGTCGTGCTGTACCAGGGCGGCTTCTCGCCGGAGCGCGGGATCGAGGAGCTGGTCAAGGCGATCCACCAGGTGCCGAACGCCGCGCTCGTGTGCATGGGCTACGGCGTGCTCGAGCCGAAGCTGCGCGACTGGGCGGCCGAGCCGCGCAACGCCGGCAAGCTGTACGTGCTCCCCGCGGTGGATCCCACGGAGGTGATCCCGTGGGTCGCGTGCGCGGACGTCGTCGGCGCGCTGTTCCAGCCCACCACGCTCAACCACCGGCTCTCGACGCCGAACAAGTTCCTCGAGGCGATGGCGGCCGGCGTGCCGACGGTCGTGTCCGACGACCCGGGCATGGCGCCGATCGCGCGCGATGCCGGCTGCGGCATCCCGGTCGACCCGCTCGACATCGACGCGATCGCCGCCGCGATCCGGACGATCCTCGACGCCCCCGAGGACGAGCGCCGGGCGTGGCGGGAGCGCGCGCTCGCGGCCGCGCACGACCGCTACAACTGGGAGACACAGGTCCAGGGGCTCCTCGAGGAGTACGCGCGGCTCACGGGCAAGCCGTGGTGAGCCCACGTAGCGATTGACGTCGCGGTAGGAAAATCCTACCGTCACGGTATGAAGGCGACGCTCAGCGAGAAGGGCCAGGTCACCATTCCCAAGCGTCTGCGCGATCGCCTTGGCCTGCGGCCAGGGACGCTCATCGACTTCGCCGAGGAGGATGGTCGGCTCGTCGGTCGCAAGCTCGAACCCCTCGACGAGCTCGACGACCTCGTGGGGATCTTCGAGCTGCCGGGCGGGACCGATGCCTTCGTGAAGGCGCTCCGCGGGCCCGGGCCGAGCGCACGTCGGCGGTGATCACGGCGGTCGACACGAACGTCCTCCTCGACATCTTCGGCGATGACCCGAGATATCGCGACGGGTCGCTCCGTGCGGTCCGCCGGAGCGTCGGCGAGGGAGCGCTCATCGCCTGCGAGGTCGTCTGGGCTGAGGTCCTCGCGGCGACGCCGGACGCCGCCGTGGCGGAAGCCGCCCTCGTTCGCGTACCGGTGCGCTACGTTGCGACGGACGAAGTGGCGGCTCGTCGCGCCGCGGCAGCATGGGGCGATTACCGTCGACGCGGCGGTCCCCGGACCCGCATCATCCCGGACTTCCTGATCGGCGCCCACGCGATCGTTCACGCGGACCGCCTGCTCACCCGCGACCGGGGCTTCTACCGGACCGCGTTTGCCGAGTTGGTGATCCTCGACCCGTCGGTTCCTTGAGCAGCAGCCGCCCCCGTCGCGCCGTCCTCCTCGTCGCGAACGCCGCCGACCCGTACTCGCGGGCGACGCGGGTCGGCCGAAGCCTCGCCGAGCAGGGCTGGGAGGTCGAGATCGCGGCCGCGCTCGAGGGTGGCGCCCCACGCGAGGAGAGGGACGGCGAGATCCTCATCCGCCGCTACCGCCCGAGCGGCATGCTCGCCCGCTGGCACGGGCTGCGGCGGCTGCCAGCGCCATCGAATCGTGTCGGCCGGCTGGCGGTGCTCTGGATCGACCGGCTGGCAAAGGCGTTCCTCTGGCCGCTCCACGTCCGCGGCTGGTGGCGGACGCTGCGGCGCGAGCTGCCGCCCGCCGACCTCTACCACGCCTTCGGGATCCTCACGATCCCGGTCGCGCTCGACCTCGCCCGGGATGCGCGCGCCCGGGACCGGCAGGGGGTCGTGATCTACGACGTCATCGACGCGATCCTCGACTCGAACAACTACGCGAAGGTGCCGCGCCCGCTGCTGGCGTGGTACCGCTGGCGCGAGGCGCGCTGGGTTCGCCGCGCGGATGCCGTCGTGACGGTGAACGAGGCGCTCGCCGACCACTGCCAGCGAATCTGGCCGTTCCGGGAGCGCCCGACGGTGCTGCTCAACGGCCAGCCGCGCTGGGACCCTCCTCCGGAGCGGCCGAACCGCATCCGCGAGACGGCGGGTCTGCCGCCCGAGCGGGCGGTCGTCCTGTTCCTCGGGCGGCTGGGCCGCGAGCGGGGGCTGGAGGTGGCTGCGGAAGCCGTCCTTCGCCTGCCGGACGCCGCGCTCGTCATGCTCGGCTTCGGCGTGACCGAGGACTGGGATCGCCAGCTCCGGGAGCGGAGCGCGGACCCGCGGTATGCCGGCCGCCACGTCGTCCTGCCGCCGGTCCACCCCGACGAGGTGCGCGCCTGGGCGGCGTCGGCGGACGTCTCGATCATTGCCGTGCCCGCGAACTCGCTCAACCAGCGCCTCTCGACGCCCAACAAGTTCTGGGAGAGCCTGGCTGCGGGCACACCGGTGGTCGTGGGCAAGGACCTCGAGGTGATGCGGGCGATCGTCGAGGCGGACGGGCTGGGCGCGGTCGCGGACCCGTCGGATCCGGACGACGTCGCGCGGGCGCTCGGCGTGGTGCTCACGCTGCCGCCGGACGAGCGGCAGGCGATGCGCGAGCGGTGCCTGCAGCTGTCTCGCGAGCGCTATTCGTGGGAGACAGTGGTGGTCCCATACCTCGGGCTCGTGGAGCGGCTCGCCGGGTAGCCGCGGGAGCACGACGCGGTTCCTGCCAGATTCGCGTAAGGCGAGCGCAAGCCAGCTCGCGCTCGTGCCGCCGCGCAGTCGCCATGTGTGCCCGAACGTGCCCCGCTCACTGGATCCCGCCAGCCTCCCGGTCAGCGGCAGCGGTGGCAGCCTGAACCGGCTGAACGCTGGCTGACAGTCGCGTACGGGGAAAGTGGCGGGAAACTACCGCGGCGCCGCCGGGGCGGGCGTGGGCGGCACCACCGTCGCCGCCGCCTTCGCCCGCGCCGAGTGCTCCCGGTGCATCGCCACGACCTCCTCGGGGTCTCCGTCCGCCACGACGTGACCCTTCTCGAGCAGCAGCGCGCGGTTGCAGAACTCCGTGACCCAGCTCATGTCGTGCGTCACGAGCACGATCGCCTTCGCGCTCCCGATCAGCTCCTGGACACGCGCCTTCGACTTGGCCCGGAACGCCTGGTCGCCGGTCGCGAGCACCTCGTCGAGCAGCAGGATGTCCGGGTCGACCGAGGTGGCAATCGAGAACCCGAGTCGCGCGCGCATGCCCGAGGAGTACGTCTTCAGCGGCGCGTCGATGAAGTCGCCCAGGTCCGCGAAGTCGACGATGCCCGGCGCCCTCCGCTCCATCTCCTCGCCCGCGATGCCCAGGAACGCGCCGGCGAGCCCGATGTTCTCGCGGCCGGTCAGCTCGGGGTCGAAGCCGGCGCCGAGCGTCAGCAGGCTCGAGATGTGCCCATGAACGTCGACCGTGCCGGCAGACGGCGTGATGATCCCGGCGAGCACCTGGAGCAGCGTCGACTTGCCGGCCCCGTTCGGCCCGATGACCGCGAGCGATTCGCCGTGAACGAGTCGGAACGTGACGTCGCGCAGCGCCCAGAACTCCTCCGGCTTCCTGCGCGAGAACAGGTTCACGAACGACCGATGGACGGTGGTCTTGCGGGTGAACCGGAGGCTGTACTTCACGCCCAGGCCGTTCACGTCGATCGCGACCGGCGCGTCGGGGTCGAACGGGTGTGCCCGGGCGACCTGGGTCTGTTCCGCTGCCACGCCTAGAGCACTTTCGCGAACGACGGCTCGACGCGCTTGAACAGCAGCGTCGCGAGCGCGACGAGGCCGATCGAGACGACGAGCAGCGCGCCCAGCGCGGCCCAGTCGGGTGGCCGGCCGTCGTAGATGAGCGAGCGGTAGGCGGTGAACAGCGTCGCGAACGGGTTGAGCAGGAGGATGTCCGCCACCGGCCCGTACTGGTCGCCCGCCTCGCGCAGCTGGTCGACCGAGTACAGCCCCGGCGACAGGTAGAACCACAGCCGGAACGCGTGCCGCGCGAGGTTGCCGATGTCGCGGTAGAAGACGTTGATCGACGACAGCGCGATCGCGAGCGCCAGCGTGAACGCGACCTGGACGACCCCGACCGCCGGGATGAGCGCGAGCATCGGCGAGATCCGGTGCGGGTACAGCAGCGCCATGAGCAGCGCGAGCGCGACCAGCCCGAACGCGAAGCTGACGACGCCGGCAACCACCGACGCGAGCGGCAGCACGAGCTTCGGGAACTGGATCTGCTTGATCAGGCGATCGGCGCCGGTCACGGAGGTGATCGCGTCCGAGACGGACGACTGGAACCACTTCCAGGGCAGGATCGCGGCGAAGATGAACAGGGCGTAGTCCGGGAACGGCGCGCGCTGGAAGACCACCGAGATCAGGACGACGTAGACCGCCATCTGGAGGATGGGGTCGACCACCCACCAGACGTTTCCCAGGATGGTGTTCGCGCCCTTCTTCCGGACGTCGGCCCGCACGAGGTGGCCGATCAGGCGGCGGCGCGACGCGACCTCGCGGATCCCCTCGGCGATGAGTCCGATCGGTCCGGGCCGCACCGCGGACGAACGGAACGAGGCAGGCGCCTCCGAGGAGATGGTCATCGGGGCCCGAGCGTAGCACGGGGTCACGTGCTCCCCGGCCCGGTCGCCAACCGGGATACTCGGCGGGTGCCGCCGCGCGTGCTCACCGTCGCCCGCTGGTACCCGTCCCACGACTCGCCGGGGCGGGGCTCGTTCGTCGCGGACCTGGTCGCCGCGACGCGCGACGTGGGGGTCGAGCACGTCGTGATCTCGTTCGACCCGATCCGCGCCACGCGGCACCTGGCCGATCCGGTTGCCGAGCGGGCTCGGGCGGTCGCCGCCTGGGCCGCGAACGCCGATCCGCGGGTGCTGCTGGCGCGGCCGCGCACCTGGGCCGTGCCGGGGGTGCCGGTCACGCGGCTCCCGGTCGTGCCCATGCCCGGGGACGCGACTCCCGGGAAGGAGATCGCGGCGCACAGGGAGGCGCTCGAGCCGTTCGCGGATCGTCTCGTCGCGACCTGGCAACCCGACGTCATCCACGCCCACACCGGCATCCCGGACGGGGTCGTGGCCGCGACGGTCGGGGCTCGCCACGGCATCCCGGTCGTCGTCTCCGAGCACGCGAGCACGATCGAGGAGACGCTGCAGGACGGCGACGCCCGCCGCCGCTACCTCGAGCTGCTCGAGACGGCCGACGTCGTGGCCGTCAGCCCGCCGCTCCGGGCGCGCCTCGCCACCGCGCTCGAGGTGCCCGAAGCGCGCATCGGCATCCTGCCGAACCCGGTCGCGATCGAGGGCTTCCGGCCGGGCGACGCGCCGCGGGTAACCGACGAGCTGCTGTGGGTCGGCTCGCGCGGCCCGCACAAGGGCATCGAGGTGCTCCTGCGCGCAGTCGCGATCGTGCGCGAGGCGCGGCCCGGCGTCCGGCTGCGGATGATCGGGCGGCCGCGTCTCCCCGCGGACGACGACCGATGGCGGGCGATGGCGGCCGAGCTCGGGATCGGCGAGGCGGTGTCGCTCGAATCGTGGGCGCCACGGGAAGCCGTGGCCGGAGCGATGCAGCGGGCGGCGGTGTTCGTCCATCCGAGCCCGTCGGAGACGTTCGGCGTCGTGGCCGCGGAGGCGATCGCTGCCGGGCTGCCGGTCGCGGCTCGGCCGTCCGGCGGCGTGCCGTGGATCATCGAGACGGCGGGCGGGTTCGGCGCGGTCGCGGGCGACGGCACGCCGGAGGCGTTTGCGTCGGCGATCCTCGGGTTGCTCGAGCGGCCGCCGCCGGTCAATCCTGGAGAGGCGCGCGGCCGGCTGGAGTCCGCGTTCGGGGCTGCGGCCGTGGCCCGGGCGGCGGTCGAGCGCTACCCGGATGGCTCGGGAGGGACTGGCGTAGTCCCGGCGCCATCGAACAATCCGTTGCCGTCGGTGCTCGTCGGGATCGAGCGCGCGCCCACGCTGCGAGCGTTCGACGCGCTGCCCGCCACCGTGCGCACCGGGCTCAGCATCGTCACCGCCGCAGGCGAGGGCATGCCGGAGACGGTCCCGGCGCGCCTCATCGAGCCGGACCTCGACGCCGGCCATCGCCGGGCGCTCGCCGACTTCGACGCCGCGTCCGCCGGCGTCGGGCGCCGGCTGGTTGCGCGGCTGGGCGGCCGCTCGCCGGCGGCGGAACGGACCCGGCTCGTTGCCGGGCGTCCGGCGGCGCGTCAGCGCGCGCTCGCGGAGGCGTTGCGCGAGGTGATCGGTCGGGACGGCCCGGTCGCGGTCATGGCGACGGACCTCGGCGGGACCGCGGCCATCCTCGACAACGCAGGCGTCGCGACCCTCGCGCCCGGCGGCGTCCGCTGGCTCGCGGATCGTGCCGACGAGGATCCACGCGCGCCGTGATGCTCATGCGGCATCAACTCTTGGGTCGGCGTGCGCGGATCGGCCCTTCAGCCGTCTGGTTGCGCGGCAAACCGTGCACGCTCCCCGCGCCGTCATGCTCCGCGAGCATTCGCCCGGGGATTCCGCGCGCCACCGTCCTGAATTGGCCGGATGTGCGTGCCACACCCGACCGAACCTCCGCCACGGCCGCCGCCTCGCCCGGACCTGTGCCACGATGTCGACCATGCCCTACGACCCGGACGCGTACTGGCGCACGCTCCACGAACGGGACGACCTGTCCGCCGTCGGCCAGTCCGCCCTGCCCGTCGCGCTGAACGCCTGGCTCTACCGGGCGCTCGCCGGCAACGTCCGCCGCTTCGTCCGGCGCCACCGGCTCGACCAGCCCCCGCCGTCCCGCGCGTTCGACGTCGGGTCGGGGACCGGCTTCTGGGTCGGGTTCTGGCACGCCCGCGGCGTCTGGCAGGTGGACGGCTGCGACCTCGTGGCCGCCGCCGTCGAGCGCCTCAGCGCCCGGTTCGGCCCGCGCGGCGACCGCTTCACCCTCGCCGACATCGTCGACGGCCGAGGCCTCCCCGCCGAGCCCTACCCGCTGGTCTCGGTGATGAACGTCCTGCTGCACATCACGGTCGATGACGCCTTCGATCGCGCGCTCGCGAACGTCGCCCGCCTCGTCGCGCCCGGCGGACACCTGCTGCTCGTCGAGCCCATCCTTCGCGATCACTCGTATGCGCGCCCCGCGACCACGGACCAGCACTCCCGTGCCCGCCCGCTCGCGGCGTATCGCGATCCGCTCGTCGCCGCCGGCCTCGAGCTCGTGGATCTCGCCCCCGCGGTAGCGCTCGCGAACAACCCGATCGAGGCCGGCTCGCGCGCCGCGTACGTCCGGTATGCGCGGTGGTGGCGCTGGGTCGCGGCGCAGGCAAAGCGCGGTCCCCGGCGTGCGGCGGCGATCGGCGCCCTCGTGGCCGCGGCGGACCGCGTCGCGATGGCCACCGGCGTCGCCCCGTCGAGCAAGATCGCCCTGTTCCGCCGCCCGTCGGCCTGAGGCCCGGTATGCCCGCCACCCCCCACGCCCCCGCACGCCCACGGCCCGTCGCGATGGTCACCCACTCCTACTACGAGGAGGACCCGCGCGTCCGCCGCGAGGCCGAGTCGCTCGTCGCGGCCGGCATCCCCGTCGACGTGTTTGCCCTCCGCCGCCCCGGCGACGGTCCGCACGGCACGCTCGAGGGCGTCTCGATCCGCCGCCTGAACGTCCAGCGCCACCAGGGCGCCGGGATCGTCACCTACCTGGTCGAGTACCTCGACTTCCTCCTCCGCGCGGCGATCGCGCTCGTCAGCACGCACCCACGACGCCGCTATCGGGTGGTCCACGTCCACACGCTCCCGGACTACCTCGTGTTCGCCGCGCTGCCGCTGAAGCTGGCCGGCGTGCCGGTGATCCTCGACCTGCACGAGGCGATGCCCGAGTTCTTCCGGATGCGCTTCGGCGCCCGCCTCCCCGGGACGCAGGCCCCGGCAACCGCAACCCTCACCGCGCGGATCGCTCACGCGCTGCTCCTCGCGCAGGAGCGGGCGTCCATCGCGGTGGCCGACGCCGTGCTGACGGTCAACGACGCGCTCGCTGATCGGCTGGTCGGGCTCGGCGTCCCGCGCGACAAGGTGACCGTCCTCCTCAACACCCCCTCGCTCGAGCGCTTCGATCCGGCGCGGCATCCGGTGCGGGCGTTTGCGGAGGACGGCATCGTCCGCCTCGTGTACGCGGGTGCGATCACGCCGACGTACGAGCTCGACGTCGCCCTGCGCGCCGTCGGCCGGCTGCGCACCGAAGGCCGGCCTGTCGAGCTCGACCTCTACGGGCGCGGCGATTCGCGCGAGCCGCTCGAGGCGCTGGCGGGGGAGCTCGGGATCGAGCCCTCCGTTCGCTTCCACGGCCGAGTCCCGATCGAATCGATCCCGGCCGCCGTCGCCGCGGCCGACATCGGCCTCGCCCCCACCAGGCGGAGCGAGTTCACCGACTTCAGCCTGTCCACGAAGATCTTCGAGTACGCCGCGATGGGCAAGCCCGTCGTGGCGAGCGACCTGCCGACCGTGGAGCGCTACTTCCCGGACGGGGCGCTGCGCACGTACGAGCCGGGCGACGACGCCTCGCTCGCAGCCGCGATCGCCACGCTGATCGATGATCCCGCCGCGCGCGCGAGCCACGTCGAACGCACGGCCATGCGGGCCGCGGAGCTCACCTGGGCGCGCCAGTTCGAGCGCTATCTCGCGGTGCTGAACCGGCTCGCGACGGGCTGAACCGGGGATCGGGTCCGGCTTTCCGCTACCATCCGCACCCGCGTCCCGCCCCATGTGCGGCCGACCGCACGTCTCCGAGGAACCATCCGTCCACCCATGTCCTTCCGTGCCCGGCCCGTCAGCGGCCGAACCCGACCGACGTTCGGCAGCGACTCGCCCGACCGCCGCAACCTGTTCCTCAACATCGGCTTCGGCGTCGTCGTCGTGCTCTCGCTGCTCCTCCTCGTCCTCGCCTGGGGCCTGTCCTGGTACAACGACCACCTCGCACCGGCGGCGACCGTCAACGGCGAGACGATCACGAAGGACGAATTCCGGGCGCGGCTCGAGGTGGACACGTTCCGGCTCGACCTCGAGGGCCGTCGGCTGCGCGACCGCCTCCAGGCGGGGACGATCCGCGAGACGGACTACGCGCAGGCGCAGCAGATCATCGAGCAGCAGCGCGAGCAGCTCGTGGGCGTCTCGCTCGAGCGGATGATCGACAGCGTCCTCCAGGCCCAGCTCGCGGCGGAGGAGGGCGTGACCGTCAGCGAGGCGGACGTCGACGCGAAGTTGACCGAGCTGGCGACGACCCCGGAGCTGCGCCACGCGTGGATCATCGAGGTCGAGCCCGAGCTCGAGCCGGGCGCGTCGGAGCCCACCGATGCACAGATCGCGGGCGCCCGGACGAAGGCCGAGCGCGCGCTCAGGGACATCGAGGGCGGCCGGGCGTGGGAGGACGTGGCAAAGGAGGTCTCCACGCACCCCACGAAGGACCAGGGCGGCGATCTCGGGTTCATCCTCGCCGACGCGGGCGCCGATGATCCGGCATTCGTGGACGCCCTGTTCGCCGCGCAGCTCGAAACGCCCACCGAGGTGATCGTGGGCGAGGACGGCGTGGCGCGCATCGGGCGCGTGACGGAGATCGTGGACGCCGCGGAGACGCCGGGCTTCATGGCGCTCGTCCAGGACAGCGGGGTCGACCCGGTCGCGTTCCGCGACTCCCTCCGAGCCGACGCGCTGCGTGACAGGCTGGAGGAGAAGGTCGTCGCCGACGTCACGAAGCCCGGCCCGCAGCGGTTCGTCCGCCAGATCTTCATGGCCACGAGCGACAGCGAAGGCAAGGAGGGCGCGATCCGCACGCGCCACATCCTCTACTCGCCGAACGACGACCCCGCCGGCGCGTCGGCGGGCGACATTCCCGAGGATGACCCGGCGTGGAAAACGGCCGAGGAGGAGGCCCGCGCCACCTACGAACGGATCAAGGCGGACCCGGACCTGTTCGACTCGATCGCGCGCGCGGAGAGCGACGAGTCGAGCGCGGTCACGAGCGGCGGCAAGCTGCCGTACTTCGCGCCGGGCGACGCCATCGACGAGGCGTTCGCGGAGGCGATCTTCAAGGGCGGGTACAAGCCGGGACAGCTCCTCGAGCCGGTAAAGTCGTCGTTCGGCTGGCACGTGATCCAGGTGATGCACTACGCCCCGGACTTCGAGTGGGCGCAGCAGCTCCAGGACCAGGTGAATGCGGGTGCGGACTTCGCGGCCGTCGCCCGGGACAACTCCGACGGGCCGGAGGCCGCGGAGGGCGGCGAGATCGGCTGGGTCGCGCGGGGCCAGCTGAAGGACCTGATCGAGGCGCGCATCTTCGATGCCACGATCGGCGAGGTCGGCGAGCCGCTGGCCATCCCGGACGAGGGCGTGTACCTGTTCCTCGTGGAGCGCGAGGAGACCCGCGCGCCCGAGGGCGAGCAGCTCCGGCAGCTCCAGGAGACGGCGTTCGACACCTGGTACGGCGAGAAGAAGCTGCTCGCGAACATCACCCGCGTCGGGGACGGCGGCTAGCGGCCGGCGACCCGCTGATGCTCGACGCGCTCCTCGCCGAGGCGCGACTGCGGTGGGGGCTGGACCCCGCCGGGGGGCTTCAGATCGTCGTCGCGGAGACGGCCGTCGGCGCGCCGATCGAGCCGTCCCGCCCGATGGTCGTCGTCCCGGCCGCGCTCCTTCGGGCGACCCCCGGGGACGCCGCCACCAGCACGCCGCTGCCGGGCCGTCATGGGCACGGCGCCGACGCGCTCGAGCTGCTCCGCCGCCTGTATCCGGCCGATCATGCGATCGGCCGCTTCGGCCAGCCGGACGGCATGACGATCGAGACGCTCGATCCGGCCACGCTCGCGGGCCCGATCTACCTCGCGCCTGTCGAACGCTCGGCGGCCGTCGCGTCGCCGTGGGCGATGCCCTGGATCTCCGACCGACTCCGTGCGCCTGACGGCTGCCCGTGGGATCGTGAGCAGACGCACGAGTCGCTTCGGAACCATCTGCTCGAGGAGGCGTACGAGGTCTACGACGCGCTCGCGGACGGCGCGACGCCGCAGCTCGCGGGCGAGCTGGGCGACCTGCTCCTGCAGATCGTCCTCCATGCGCAACTGGCGGCCGAGCAGCAGGTGTTCGACCTGACCGACGTCTGGTCCGGGCTGGCCGCGAAGATCGTACGCCGGCACCCGCACGTGTTCGGCGACGCCGAGGCGCGCACCGCATCCGACGTCAACCGGCAGTGGGAGCGGATCAAGGCCGCGGAGCGCGCCGCCGAGGCGGACGAGCGGGGGGACGCCCACGGCGGATCGCCGCGCAGCGCGCTCGACGGCATCAGCCGCTCGCTGCCCGCGCTCGCGGCGAGCCAGGAGATGCAGGAGCGGGCGGCGAACCTCGGCTACGACTGGCCCTCGATCGACGGCGTGCTGGACAAGGTCCGCGAAGAGCTCGACGAGCTCGCCGGCGCCGATTCGCCGGCGCAACGAGCGGAGGAGCTCGGGGACCTGCTGTTCGTACTCGTGAACGTGGGGCGGAAGCAGGGGATCGAGACGGAGGCCGCGCTCCGGGCGGCGAACGACAAGTTCCGGCGACGGTTCGCGCACGTCGAGCAGGCGGCCGCGGCGCGCGGTGTCGCGCTCCGGGAGCTGTCGTTCGAGGAGCTCGATGCGCTCTGGGCCGAGGCGAAGGCCGCGGAGCGGGCGGCACAGGAGGCACGCGGATGAGCATCGGCAACCGACCCCCGGCAGCGGCCGCGACGAGCACCGGGATCGGCAATCGACCGCTCGCCCGTGCGGATGGGCGCGCGCCGGGCGAGCTTCGGCCGGTGACCTGGAAGCTGGGCGTCCAGAAGTGGGCCGAGGGCTCGTGCCTCGTCAGCTTCGGCGATACCCAGGTGCTGTGCGCCGCGACGATCGAGGACCGGGTCCCGCCGCACCTGCGCGGCAAGGGCACCGGCTGGGTGACCGCGACGTACGAGATGCTGCCGCGGGCCACCGCCGAGCGGTCCGAACGCGAATCGGCTCGCGGCAAGGTGGGCGGCCGGACACACGAGATCCAGCGCCTGATCGGCCGCTCGCTCCGCGGCGTGGTGGACCTCGCCCGGCTCGGCGAGCGGACCGTGACCGTCGACTGCGACGTGCTCGTGGCAGATGGCGGCACCCGCACGGCATCGATCACCGGCGGCTACATCGCGCTCGCGGCGGCGCTTCTCACGTACGGCATGGAGCGCCTGATCATCGGCAAGGTGGCCGCCGTCAGCGTGGGGATCGTGGACGGGGTGCGGGTGCTCGACCTGGACTACCCGGAAGACTCGCGCGCGGAGGTCGACTTCAACGTCGTCGGCACCGACGCCGGGACGTACGTCGAGGTCCAGGGGACGGCGGAGGGCAAGCCGTTCGACCGGGCCGCCCTCGATTCGCTCCTGACGCTCGCCGACGAAGGCCTGCGGGCGCTGTTCGAGGTCCAGGCCGCGGCGCTCGCCACGGTGCGGCGCTGAGGCACGTGGCCCGCCGCCGGCTGCTCGTCGCGACGCGCTCCCGGCACAAGCTCCGCGAGCTCCAGGAGCTGCTCGAGCTGCCGAACAGCGAGCTCCTCTCGCCCGACGACGTCGGGATCCCGGACGAGCCGGACGAGACCGGCCGCACGTTCGAGGCGAACGCCGCGCTCAAGGCACGCTTCTATGCGCGCCGGTCGGGTCTCCCGACGCTCGCTGACGACTCCGGGCTGGAGGTCGACGCGCTCGGCGGACGCCCGGGCGTCTGGACCCGGCGGTACGCGGGGCCGGACGCGACCGACGCCGAGAACAACGCGAAGCTCCTCGCCGAGATGGACGGCATTCCAGCCGAGCGGCGAGGCGCCCGGTACGTGTGCGTGCTCGCGTTCGCGGACCTGGGAAACGCGCGTCCGCGAGGCGGCCTGCCCGTCCGGACCGTGCGCGGCACGTTCCGCGGGCGGATTGCCACCTCAATCCGGGGCAGCGGTGGCTTCGGCTACGACCCGCTGTTCGAGCCCGGCGACGAGCCGCCGGGCGGCCGGACCGTGGGGCAGATGACCCCGGCCGAGAAGCACGCCCGCAGCCACCGCGCGAAGGCGGCCCGGCGGATGGCGCCGATCCTCCGCGCGCTGGGGTTCTGACGGGCAGCGTGGTCGGGGTCCGCATCCGCGTCCTGCCGACCCCCGCGCTCGGCGCGGCCGAGATCGAGGCGATCCGGGCCGTCCTGTGGCGCGCGTTCGGCGACGCCCCCGAGGAGGCGTTCACCGAGGACGACTGGGCCCACGCTCTCGGCGGCGTCCACGTCGTCGCGGATGACGACGGACGGGTCGTCGCGCACGCGGCCGTCGTGGAACGGGAGCTGCACGTCGCCGGGCGACCGCTCCGCACGGGCTACGTGGAGGCGGTCGCGGTCGATCCGGACCGCCAGCGGCGCGGCCTGGGCACGCGGTTGATGGAGGCGGTCGGGCGAATCGTGCGCGACGGGTTCGAGCTGGGGGCGCTCGGGACCGGCGAGCACGGCTTCTACGAGCGGCTGGGCTGGGAGACCTGGCGCGGCCCGACGTCCATCCGGCTCCCGGACGGTGGCGAGCAGCGCACGCCCGACGAGGACGGCTACGTCCTCGTGCTGCGCACGCCGACGACCCCTCACGACCTCGACCTGTCCGCGCCGATCAGCTGCGACTGGCGCCCCGGCGACGTCTGGTAGCGGGTCGCGGGCGACCCCCGTCACAACACTCCTGCACGATCCTGCCCTCGCGGCGTAACGCCGAGCGCGGACTGTCAGCCTGACGCTCCGCCAATGGCCGACTCCCGTTCCAGCTTCCCCACCCGAAGCCAGGCGGACATCGCGGTCCGGCTGCCCGACGTCGACGTGAACCACGAGGGGTACACCGTGCTCGTGACCCGGATGGACGGCAGGATCGGGCTCGATCCGCTTGAGGGCGTGTTCGACTTCGACACGCGCATCCTGTCCTGGTGGCGTCTCCGGATCGACGGTTGCGAGCCGGAGCTCGTCTCGAGCACCCGAACCGACAAGCGGAACTGGGGCGGCCTGCTGCGGGTCGTCCGGGGCGGCGGCACCGCTGCGGGTCCGAGGCTGCCGCAGGACGCGATCGGCATCGACATCCGGCGTCGCCCGGGCTGCGGCATGGTGGAGCAGATCCGGCTCCACAACCACTCGATGGCGGCAGCGCGCCTCGAGGTGGAGCTCGAGCTGGGCGCGGACTTCGCCGACATCCAGGAGGTCAAACAGCAGGAGCGGCGGCAGGCGGGCGACATCCGCACCCGATGGGAGCCCGACCTGCGAACGTTGACGACCCAGTACGTCGCGACCGTCGGCGGGCATCGTCTCGAGCGGGGAGTGCGCGTGACCGTGGAAGGCGTGGACGGCCCGATCCGCCGAACCGTCAGCTGGCCGCGCGGGCGCCGACCCCGCGCGCCCTGGACCGGGGAGCGGGTCAGCCGCCTCTCGCTCACGGTCCGTCTGGAGCCGCACGGCTCGACCACCATCCACGTGCGGTACGAGTCGCTCGTGGACGGGATGTGGCGCCGACCGCGGACCCGGGTGGACGAACGCAGCCGCCGAGACGAGGCCCATGCCTCGTGGCAGGCGCGGCGGGCCGCGATCGAGAGCGGCCACCCCGTGGTCGACCCGCTGGTCGACGTGGCCGCCGAGGACCTGTGGGACCTGCGGAACTGGGACCTCGACGGTGATGCGGACGACTCATGGCTCATGAACGCCGGCGTGCCGATGTACACGGGCGTATTCGGGCGCGATTCGCTGCTGGCCGGGATCCAGGCGCTCCTGTTCGGCCCCGAGCCGCTCGACGGTGCGCTGCGGGTGGTCGCCGCCACGCAGGGCCAGCGGGATGATCCGTGGACGGAGGAGCAGCCCGGGCGCATGATTCATGAGATCCGGCGGGGTGCCCTGTCGGACCTGCGGATCGTTCCGCAGCACCGCTTCTACGGCGCGCACACGACCAGCACGCTGTTCCCGATCGCGCTCGCAGCGCACTGGCGCTGGGTCGGCGACCTGGAGACCGTCCGGCGACACCTGCCCGTGGTCCTTCGTGCGCTCGATTGGGCGGCGAACCTCGGCGACCTCGACGGCGACGGGTTCCTCGAGTACCGGCAGCGGTCCCCCCAAGGACTGAAGAACGAGGCCTGGAAGGACTCGCGCGAGGCGATCCGATACCCGGACGGCCAGCTGGTGCGCAACCCGGTCGCGACCGTCGAGGAGCAGGCCTTCCACATCGCGGCGCTCGAGGCGACGACCGACCTCCTCGAGGTCGTGGGCGACCATGCCCAGGCGTCGCGGCTGGCTGCGCGCGCCCGCGACCTCCGGGCGCGCTGGCACGAGGCGTACTGGGAGCCCGAGATCGGGACGTACGCCCTGGCGCTCGATCCGGACAAGCGGCGGGTGGCGACGATCACTTCGAATCCCGGCCACGGCCTGGCGATGGGGGTGGTTCCGCGCGGGCATGCCCGAGCGGTGGTCGAGCGAATGATGGCGCCCGACATGTTCTCCGGCTGGGGCATCCGCACGCTCTCGAGCGCCCATCCCTCCTACAACCCGTTCGCCTACCACCTGGGCAGCGTGTGGCCGTTCGAGAACGCGATGTTCGTGGCCGGCCTTCGACGCTACGGCTTCGACGACGAGGCCGAGCAGCTGACCACGGCCCTGATCCGCGCTGCCGGACACTTCGAGGCGGTTCGGCTCCCGGAGCTGTTCGGTGGCCATGGCCCGGATGAGCTCCCGTTCCCGACCGTGTATCCCGACTCGAATATTCCGCAGGCATGGACCGCATCCGCGATCGGCCTGCTCATGACGAGCGTGCTCGGGCTCGAGCCATCGGCCCCTGACCGCTGCCTGCGCGTCGTCCGCCCGAGGCTTCCGAGCTGGCTCCCGATGCTCACGCTGCGCCGCCTGCGTGTGGGTGCGGCGAGCGTCGACCTGCGATTCGAGCGCGATGCCGGCGGGACGACGCGCCACACCGTGCTCGACGTCCGCGGCGATCTCGACATCGCCCGGGTCGACGACGCCAACACGGAGTACCGCGCCGCGTAGCACCGCGGTCCGGCGCCGGCGAACCGGCGCGCTATCCTCCTCGACGTCCGGCGGGGCGTGGCGCAATCGGTAGCGCACGTGCTTTGGGAGCACGAGGTTTGTGGGTTCGAACCCCACCGCCCCGACCACATCCGGCACGACACCGACTTGCGACGGTCGCGCCGTCATCGAATCTGCCGATCGCTTGACCGATCGCAAAGCCTGACGCTGTATGGCGCCCGGCAGGGGAATCCGCCAACTTGCGCGGGGCTGGACACCGGTGAGACAATACTCCCCGGGAGTATTGATGCGGTCGAACGTGCCGACCCTGCTGGGCGTCCTCCGGACGCGCGCCGAGCTTCGGGCGCGGGTCCACTGGTCGCGCGACCGCCTGCTCGCCCACCAGGCGCGCGCACTGGCCGCGCTGCGCGCCTTTGCCACGGAGCGGTCGCCGCTCTACCGCGAGCTGCATCGCGGTCTGGCGGGTGCACCGCTCGAGGCGCTGCCGATCGTCACGAAGGCCGACCTCATGGAGCGGTTCGACGACGTCGTGACGGATCGATCCATCCGTCTGGCCGATGTCGAGGCGTACCTCGCCGGTGCCACAGCCAACGACCGATTCCAGGGTCGATATCGCGTCTCCGTCACGGGCGGCACGACGGGGCGCCGCGGCGTCTTCCTTGCCGATCCCGCGGAGTGGCGAACGATCCTGGCCTCGTACTCACGGGCATATGACTGGGCGGGCGTGTCGGCGGGCATCACGCGGCGACTCCGGATGGCGGTGGTCTCCTCCACCAGCCCGGTCCACCAGAGCTCGATCGTGGGTGCCTCCGTCGCGTCGCGCCTGCTGCCCACGCTCCGACTCGACGCCCGAACGCCGCTGCCGGAGCTCGTCGCGGCGTTGAACGCGTTCCGTCCCGACGCGCTCGTCGGATACGCCTCGATCCTGCGCCTGCTCGCGGAGGAGCACTCTGCCGGCCGCCTCGGCATCGCGCCCGTGGGCATCGTCAGCGCGAGCGAGGTCCTCACGGCCGACACTCGGGAGCGAATCCGCCGTGCCTTCGGGGTCGCCCCGACCAACGTCTACGTCGCGACCGAGGCAGCCGGCATCGCGTCGGAGTGCCGGGACGGGCACCTCCACCGGTACGAGGACCTCGTGATCGCCGAGATCGTCGATGGGGACGGCAGGCCTGCGCCGCGGGGTGCGTTCGGTGCGCGGCTGCTCGTCACCGTGCTGTACAGCCGGACACAGCCGCTCATCCGGTACGAGCTGTCGGACCGCGTCCAGCGACTCGACGGCCTGGCGCCCGACCTGCCGTTCGCGCTGCTGGGCGAGATCGACGGGCGATCCGAGGACGTGCTCGTGCTCGACGGGGTGTCGGTCCACCCCAACGTGTTCCACGCGGCCCTGGAAGACCTGCCCGTCGTCGGCTGGCAGGTGATCGAGCGGTCGGGTGCGCTTCGCGTCCTCCTGGTGCGACCGACCGGCATGCTGCCCGATGTCGGCGCGCGGATCACGGCCGAGCTGGCACGCGTCGGGGCTCCCGGGGTGCCCGTGACGATCGAAACGGTCGACGAGATTCCCCGCACCGCCGTGGGCAAGGCGCCGCTCGTGCGCCGGGAGGCGGAGACGACTGGCTCGAGGGCCGGGCCCGAGGGACGACAGCCCGCGAACATCGGGTAGCGTCCGCCGGATGCTTCCGCGACGTGCAGGCCGGCCGCTCGGCGTCGGCATCCAGCTGCCCGAGGTCGAGCGCGAGGTCCGCTGGCCCGAGTACCGCGCGATGGCGCAGCTGGCCGAGGAGGTGGGCTTCGACTCGCTGTGGGTCGGCGACCACCTGCTGTACCGCTTCACGGACGGCTCCGCGCGCGGCCCGTGGGAGGCGTGGACCACGCTCGCGGGACTGGCCGAGGCGACCCGGCGGATCACGATCGGGCCGCTCGTTGCCGCCACTGCGTTCCACGCGCCGCCGATGCTGGCGAAGCTCGCGGCGACCGTCGACGAGATCTCCGGTGGCCGCCTCGTCCTCGGGGTGGGCGCGGGCTGGAACGAGACGGAGTTCCGCGCGTTCGGCTTCCCCTTCGGCGACCGGGTGAGCCGGTTCGAGGAGGCGTTCACGATCGTCCGCACGCTCCTGCGCGACGGCTCGATCGACTTCGACGGGCGCTTCTTCCAGGCGCGCGACTGCGAGCTGCTGCCCCGGCCGGCTCGGCCGGGCGGCCCGCCGCTGCTCGTCGGCTCGAAGGGCGAGCGGATGCTCCGGATCACCCTGCCCCACGTGGACGCCTGGAACGTCTGGTTCACCGACACGGACAATCGGCCGGAGGGCATCCCGCCGCTCCGCACGCTCGTCGACCGGATCGCCACCGAGGTCGGGCGCGATCCCGCCGGCATCGAGCGGACCGTCGCGGTCCATGTGCAGCTCCCGACCGGCACCGGGCGAACGCAGGGCGGCTACGCCGAGGATCCGGTTCGTCCCCTCCGAGGCAATCCGCCGGAGATCGCCGAGGCACTGCGCCGCTACGCCGCCGAGGGCATCGGCCACGTCCAGCTCGTCGTCGACCCGATCACCGAGGTGTCGATCGTGGCCCTCGCGCCGGTGCTGGAGGCGCTCGAGGCGTGACCGCGACCGCCGCGATCGGTACTTTGTGGGGGATGGAGGCGCTGCAGGCCGGTGGTAGCATCCCGCGCCGATGTTCCGGCCTGTGCGCCATCGGGCGTCCGTCACCGTCCTGTCCGCCCTGGTCCTCGTGGCCGGGTGCGGCGGCGCGGCGCCCAGCGCGACGACAGCGCCCACACCCCGGGTCACACCCACCCCGGATCCGCACCTCGCCGAGCCCGCCTCGGTCGACCAGGTCATCGCCAGCCTCGCGGCGATGGGCATGACCGTGATCACGAACAACGCGAGCCGCGGCCGGGATGGCGAGCCGGTGAAGATCGTGAACGCGACGTTCGCCGGCTGGCCGCTGTCCATCGCCGAGTACTCGAGCACCGCCAAGCGTCGGGAGCTCCATCCCCTCGATGGGAGCACGGTCGAGGGCACCCGGATGCTGCTCGCCGGGCTGAACATCCTCGTGCTCTACGGCCCGCCTGACCGCCCGGACGCACCCTCGCCCGACCCCGGGTTCATGGATTCCGCCCTCGCGCTCGCCCAGGCGCTCGAGCCGCTCCTCGGCCCGCTCGAGCACGCCGGCCTGCTCGCCCCGGCCGCGTCGCCGGCGTCCCCCGACCCGAGCCCCAGCGCCGCGCCGTGACGGCGTCGCGTCCCCGCCAGGGCTCGTCGCGCACCCCCGAGGACGTCTCGGCCCTCGACAAGGGCATCATCGAGCACCTCCAGCAGGACGGCCGGCGGCCGTTCACGCAGATCGCCGCCGACCTCGGGGTCTCCGAGGCGGCCGTGCGTGCGCGCACGAACCGGCTCGTCGAGCGCGGGATCCTCCAGGTCGTGGGTGTCACCGATCCGCTCAAGCTCGGCTTCCACCAGATGGCGATGATCGGGGTCAAGTGCGAGGCGGACCGGCTGATGGAGGTCGCAGAGGCGGTTGCCGCCTTCCCGGAGGTGGACTACGTCGTCGTGACGGCCGGCTCGTACGACCTGCTGATCGAGACCGTGTGCGAGGACAACGACGCGCTTCTCCGCTTCCTTGCCGAGCGTCTGCGGCGAATCCCCGGCGTGCGCGAGACCGAGACGTTCGTGTACCTGCGGATGGTCAAGCAGACCTACCAGTGGGGCACGCGCTAGGGCTGCAACGTGAATGCCGGTGTCCTCCGGCAACGTCCGGCCCTGGAGGCTGAGTACCATGAGCGCGCGGGCCCCGAAACGGTCGGTGTGGAGCGCGGGATCGGGGGCCCGTGACTGGAGCGGCCTGTCCCGGTGCCCTTCGAGGCCATCCTCACGCTGATCGCGATCGCGGTCCTGGCGAACATCGTCCTGATGGGCGCCGCGCTGTCGCCTGTCCTCCGCCGGTGGGCGGGAGATGAGCGCGCCGAGGATGATGCGAGCCCGGCGACCGCACCTGCCGCGACCGCACCGGAGGGCGCCGCGCGCGAGGTCACCGGCCCTCGGCCGGGGATCGGCGAGCGGCTTGCCGGCGTCGGCGCGTCCGCCAGGGCGCGAGCGGCCGCGGCTGCCGCGTTCGAGGGGTCGCCGCTCGGAGCCGCCACCCCGGGCGCCTTCGACCGCGTCATCCGGGTCGTGGCATGGATCTTCCTGCTGTCCACGACGGTGGTGGTCGCGGTCAGCGGCCTGTGGCGCGAGGACCAGTCGGCGATCCTCGTCCTGTGCGCGCTCGCGGGCCTGTTCGTGCTCGTCGTCCACGACCTGCTGCCGCCGCAGACCCTGGGTGCCGCGAAGTTCGTCGTCGAGGGCTCGGTCGCGATCACGTTCGCCGCCGTCCTCGTGCTGCTCACCGGACAGGTCGAGAGCCCGTTCTTCTTCACGTTTCCGCTGATCGTCGGCGGTGCGGCGCTCGTCGTCACCCCGAGGGCGACCGTCGCGGTGGCTGCCGCTGCGAGCATCGCGTACCTGATGGCGATCAGCCTCAACCAGCCGGATCCGTTCCCGCCCCGGGCAGTGGCGGTCGTGGGCATCAACCTGACCGCGCTGCTGCTGCTCGCCTATGTGGGTATGGTCATCGCCCGCGAGCATCGACGGGCCCGTTCCGAGGCGTTCCGGCTGTCGATGATCGACCCGCTCACGGGGCTCCACACCCGGGCGTACTTCTTCGCCGCGCTCGACCGGGAGATCAACCGCAGCGCACGGACGGGTCGCCGATTCTGCCTGCTGATGATGGATCTCGACGGGCTGAAGGAGATCAACGACCGCTTCGGCCACTTCCACGGCGACCGGGTGCTGCGCTCCGTCGGCGAGGTGATCCGCCAGAGCGTCCGGCGCATCGACACCGCGGCGCGCTACGGCGGCGACGAGTTCGTGGTCCTGCTGCCCGAAACCGATCCGACGGGCGCGTGGGTGCTCGCGGAGAAGATCCGGCTCGGTGTCGCCGACATCGCGCTCCTCGCCGAGGGCGAGCGGCTGCGGACGTCCCTGTCGGTCGGCGTCGTCAGCCACCCCGACGACGGCGACACGCCGGACGCGCTGATGATCCAGGCGGACGCGGCGATGTACGCATCGAAGCGCGCCGGGAAGGACCGGGTGATGGGCGTGCCGCAGGAGGATGGAGCCCGGGAGCACGACGCCGTCCGCCGGCGGGGCTGACCTGCCCGGCTCGCCCGGGCGGGCATCCGCGGGCTGCGGTGTAGCATCGGCCGGGTGAGCCAAGCGACACTCGCCGCCGGCTCGCGCGCCGGCACCGCCCGGCCGTCGCCGGGGCTGGCGATCCGGATCGGATCCGGGATCTGGGACCTGCTGACGTCGGTCGACTTCGCGGTCGTCCAGATCGTCTACCTGTCGCTGCTCGCCGTCGTCGGCATGACCATCCAGCAGCTGCCGGGGTTCGCGTTCCGCTCGGCGACCGACTACGCGAACGAGATGGCTCGCCTCCACGAGCGGTACGACCCCGTGCTCGGGGCGCGCGTCGTGGACGTCCTCGAACGGCTGGGGATGTTCCAGGTGTTCAGCTCGACCTGGTTCAGCCTCGGGCTGGCCGTGCTCGTCGTCTCGATCGTCGCCTGCACCCTCGACCGCACGCCGCGCCTGTGGCGTCAGAGCGCATCGATCCGCGTTGTCCAGCCGGCGCCGTTCTTCGATCCCCGCCTGCCGGATCGGGCGGTCATGGCGGGCGTGCCGGCGGTGGCCGTCACCCCGATCCTCCGGCGGCACGGCTTCCGCGTCCGGGAGGCGGAGGCCGGCTCGTCGCGCTACTTCTACGGCGACCGGAACCGCTGGACGAAGCTGTTCACGCTGTCCACCCACGCCGGCCTCGTGCTGTTCCTCGTCGCCGCCGCGGTGACCGCCCGGCTGGGCGACGAGCAGGGCCTGGTCGTGACCGAGGGCGATTCGCTCACCGTGCAGCCGATCGGCACGCCGGGGCTGCTGCTGGTGAAGAACCTCGGGTTCGAGGCGCCGGGCTTCGAGACCGGCAATCCCACCGACTTCGTCACCGATCTCGCGGTGTACCGCGAAGGCCGGGAGATCGCCCGCAAGCAGATCCGGGTGAACGACCCGCTGTCGGTCGCCGGCTACACCTTCCACCAGAACGGATTCGGGCCCGCGCCGGACCTCGTGATCCGCGACGCCGACGGGCGCCCGCTGTGGTCGGGCCCGATCGCGATGACCGACCAGGCGGCGGGCTTCCCGTTCGCCGAGGTGAGCGTGCCCGGCGGGGACCTGTCGCTGCAGCTGCTCCTCCAGCGGCGAGCCGACGGCGCGGGCATCGTCCTCATCCTGCCGTTCCAGGCCCTGGGCGAGAACCCCGACGGCAGCCCCCGGATCGAGGCGCTGCCGCCGATGGCGCTCGCACGGGGCGAGGTGGGCGAGGTGGCGGGCGTCGGGACGACGATCGAGCTCGCCGCCTTCTCGGACTTCACGCTGCTGATCGCGAAGCACGACCCCGGCCAGGGGCTCGTGTGGCTGGCGTTCGGTCTCCTGATCCTGGGCCTGCTCGTGACGTTCTGGCTGCCGCGCCGGCGGGTCTGGGCGCGGCTCGATGCCGACGG
Organism: Candidatus Limnocylindrales bacterium; assembly: GCA_035699445.1. Taxonomy (GTDB): domain Bacteria; phylum Chloroflexota; class Limnocylindria; order Limnocylindrales; family CSP1-4; genus DASSPX01. The sequence goes on from DASSPX010000010.1 coordinate 34,153, forward strand.
CCGGCTGGCGCTCGTCGGGCGGTCCGACCGGTACGTGGACTTCGTGCGCGAGTTCGGCCGCCTGATCGACGACCTCGCAGCCGCGCGCGCGGTGGCCGCCCCGCAGCGTCCTCCCGAAACCGTCCAACCCGCCTGACGTGGCCACGCTCGAGGCCATCCGGGCGGCCCTGTTTCCGGACGCCGTTGCCGTGTCCGATGCGTCCGAGGCGCAGCGGACGACCGACGTCGCGTGGGTGCGTGTCGTGCGCGCGCGGGTGCCCGCGCTTGACGTACTCGAGCCCGCCGATCTCGTCGTCGTCCCGGCCGCCGCGCTCGGCGTCGTCGCGCCCACGTCGCACCAGCGCCGGGACCTGGTCACCACCGCCGCCGCGACCCGCGTCGCCGCGCTCCTGCTCGTCGAGGCACCGGACGACGGCGCGGATCCCGCGCTGGCCGAGCTGGGGGCGCTCGCTCGGGACGCGGGCCTTCCCGCGTACCGGCTCGCACCGACCGAGCCGGGCACCCTCGAGCGCAGCCTCATCGGCTACCTCGTGGACCGTCGTGGTGAGCTGGAGCGACAGGCCGCCATGCTCGACGCCCGACTGGCCCGCCTCGCACTCGACGGGCGCGGCCTCGACGAGCTCGTCGCCGCGATCGCCGGCTTCCTCCGTCGACCGGTCGCGCTCGAGGGGAGGCGCGGAGACCCGCTCGCCGCCCATGCGCCGTCGGACGTCCCCGACGCTGCGGAGGGAGCGGCGGCGCTCGCGGCCTACCTGCGCCGGCCGTCGTCGGCGACCGACCACGTTGCGCTGCCGGCGGCACCGGGCGAGACCGGGAACGCGGGCCGCCTCGTCCTCCTCGGCGAGCGGCCAGTCGCGGAGGCCGATCGGGTCGTGGCGGAGCGGATCGCGCCGCTCCTCGCACTCGAGCTGACGCGCGACGCGGACGTGCGACGGGCGCGGGACGCGGCCCTCCGGTCCGAGCCGCTGCCCTCGGAGGGCCCGCCGTGGGTCGTGCTGCTCGCCCGCCAGGTCGTGGCCGGCGACCGTGATGCGGCGAGCCGCGAGGAGACGCGCCGCGAGCTCGCCCTGCGCTTCCCGCGCCGGCGGCTCAGCCTGCGGGGCTCGAGCGAGAGCCTGGAGCTCCGGCTGGTCGCCGCGCCCGAGCCCGACGACCCGCGCGGGGTGGTGATCGCGGACCGCGTGGCGACGTTTCTCGGGCGGCCCGTGGCCGTCTCGCGACCGTTCGTCGAGCCCGGCGATCGACCCGCGGCGGAGGCCTCGGCGCGCGCGGCGCTCGAGGCGGCGGAGGCGCTGGGAACGCCCGATCGGATCGTACGCGCCGACCGGCTGGCGGCGTACCGGCTGCTGGGCAACCTGCACAACGTGCCCGATGGCCCGGGACAGGCTCGCGCCCTCCTGGAGCCGATCCTCGGCGGACGGCCGGCGACCGTGGCCGAGCGGCTGGCAACGTTGCGGGCGGTCGTCGCGCACGGTGCGACCGGCGACGCGGCGGCGGCGCTGGGCATCCATCGCAACACGCTCGCGTACCGGGTGCGCCGGATCGAGGCGGCTACCGGCTGGGACCTCGCGGACGCGGACCTCCGCCTCGCGCTCGCTGTTGCGTTGCGCCTAGTGCAATCTGCACAAGCGTAGCAACCCGAATCACAACCCCGGCGCAACCGAACCACGATCCCGCGCCCGTATGCTGCGGGGTGACTGCCTGATTGCCAGCTCGATTTGTGCTGGCCGCACATACCGCGGAGGTCGTGGATCGCTCCTTGACGGACGAAGCGCTCGCGCGGATCGAGGAGGCGCGCGCTTCCGGGGTCCGGTTCATCCAGCTCCAGTTCACCGACATCATCGGGCTGGTGAAGGCCGTCACCATCCCCATCCACCAGCTCGCCGGCTCCGTGGAGCACGGCACGTGGTTCGACGGCAGCTCGATCGAGGGGTTCACCCGGATCGCCGAATCGGACCAGTACCTCGTGCCCGACATGTCGACGTTCGCCGAGATCCCGTGGCAGCGGGGTTCGGGTCCGCGCGGGACCGCCCGGGTGATCTGCGACGTGTTCACGCCCAACGGCGAGCCGTTCGTGGGCGACCCGCGCCACGTCCTGCGCCGCCAGGTCGAACGGGCGCGACAGCTCGGCTACGTCGTCCACACCGGCCCCGAGCTGGAGTTCTTCCTGTTCCGCCGCGACGCGGACGGTGCGATCGCGCCGCTGCCGCACGACGAAGCGGGCTACTTCGACTTCTCGACCGACCTCGCCCAGGAGATCCGCCAGGACATGGTGGACGCGCTCGAGGCGTTCGGCATCCGGGTGGAGGCCGCGCACCACGAGGTCGCCCAGGGCCAGCACGAGATCGACTTCGAGTATGCGGACGCGCTGCGGACCGCGGACAACGCGGTGACGTTCAAGTTCGCGCTCAAGGCGATCGCCCAGCAGCACGGGCTGTACGCGACGTTCATGCCCAAGCCGATCCACGGGATCAACGGCTCGGGGATGCACACCCACCAGAGCCTGTACTCGATCAGCGAGTCGCGGAACGCGTTCGCGGACGCCGAGTCCCCGTACGGCCTGTCGCCGCTCGCCAAGTCCTACGCGGCGGGCATCCTCAAGCACGCCCGCGGGATGATCGCGGTCCTCGCCCCGCTCGTGAACAGCTACAAGCGGCTGGTCCCGGGCTACGAGGCGCCGACCTACCTCACCTGGGGCCGCACGAACCGATCGGCGCTCATCCGGGTGCCGATGGTCTCGCCCGGCAAGTCCATCGAGGGCACGCGCCTCGAGGTCCGCTGCCCGGATCCGGCCTCCAACACCTACCTGGCCTTCGCGGCGATGATCGCGGCCGGCCTGGACGGCGTGGAGCAGGGCCTGGAGCTCGGTGACCCGGTCGAGGAGTCGCTGTTCGAGATGGACGCCGCGCAGATCGCGGCCAAGTCCATCCGCGAGCTGCCGGGCACGCTCGGCGAGGCCCTGGACGAGCTGGAGAAGGACGAGGTCATCCGAGAGGCCCTCGGCGACCACGTGTTCAGCCACTTCGTCGAGGCCAAGCGCGCCGAGTGGGACGAGTACCGGACCCAGGTCTCCGACTGGGAGGTCGACCGCTACCTCGAGATGTTCTAGCCAGCCCACGCGTCCCGCGAGCCGGAGCTCCTCCCCGGCTCGCACGCAACCCGATCGAGCGGCCGGATTCGTCCGGCCGCTCGATTGATTCGGCGCCAGACGACCGTGCCGGCCGCGTCGCTATCCTTCGGCCGGTGTCCGACGGCCGAGTGACCCCTGGTTCGCCGCCGGCGATCCATCCCCAGCGCACCCTCTGGCTGCTGTCCATCGCGCACGCGGTCAATCACGCCCAGGCGGTCCTGCTGCCGCCGATGTTCCTGCTCGTCGTGGCGGAGTTCGGTGTCGGCGTGGAGGCGATCCCGTTCCTGGCGGCCGTCGGTGCGGCCAGCTCCGGGCTGATCCAGTCCACCTACGGGTTCGTGACGCGCCGCATCGCGCGGCGCCCGATCCTCACCGCCGGCGGCCTCCTGTTCGGGCTGGGGTTCGCCGGGCAGGCGCTCGCGAACTCGTTCCTGGCGTTCGGGGTGGCGAACGTCGTGTCCCGGATCGGTGGCTCGCCGCAGCACCCCGTCGGCAACGCGCTGCTCGCGGAGCAGTTCCCGCCGGAGCGCCGCGGCTTCGCGATCAGCGCACACATCTCGGGTGGCAACGTCGGGACGGTCGTCGCCGCGATCGCCGGACCCGTGGTCCTGGCGTGGGCCGGGTGGCGCGGCGCCTCCGTGCTGTTCGGGATCCCGGCGGCCCTGGTCGGGCTCGCCATCTGGCGCTGGGTGCGCGAGTCCGGTGCCGACCGGATCGCGGCGATCCGCCACGGCTCCGTGCGCGATGCCGCGCGCACCGCCTGGGCGGACCCCACGGTTCGGCGCACGTACCTCGCCTCGGTGTTCGGCGGTGGCGGGCGCGGCCTCGGGATCGCGAACCTGTACGCCCTGCTGTACGTGACCGAGGTGCTCCACCTGCCGGACGACCTGACGAACCTCATGTACGCCGGCCTGATCGTGCTGTCCGTGCCGATGCCCCTGATCGCCGGCTGGCTGTCCGACCGCTACGGCCGCCGCCCGATCATCCTGGGTGCCTATCTCGGCGGCGCGATTGGGTTCGTGGCGTTCATCGCCGCGGGCTCCAGCCTGGTTGGGCTGTGGGTC
>DASSPX010000011.1:0-4414 GCA_035699445.1 Candidatus Limnocylindrales bacterium
GCCGACCGCCGCCGCGGGCCTCGGCGGCCTCGCGCGCCTCGCGGGCCGCCCGCGTCCGGAGGCGCTCGCGCTCGAACTCGGCGGCCTCGGCCGCCCGCTCGAGGACCTCCTCGCCGGCAACCGATTCGCGGAGCACCTGGCCGGTGGGCGTCGTGTCGTTCAGCCGGTACACGTTCCGCCGCCGGATCTCGAGCGGCGAGATCCCGAGCGCCTCCGCGATCCGGTTGAGGTGCGTCTCGGCCGCGAACTGCACCTGGGGCGCGCCGAAGCCCCGGAACGCGCCGTTGGGCGGCGTGTTCGTGCGCATCCCGCGGGCGCGGATCCGGACGTTCGGGCAGCGGTACGGGCCGCCGCTGTGGAGCGCGCCCCGGGACAGGACGACCGGGGTGAGCGTCGTGTACGCGCCACCGTCCATGACGATCTCGATGTCCTGGGCGACGAGCGTCCCGTCACGCCGGACGCCGGTGCGGTGGCGGACGATCGCCGGGTGGCGCTTCGTCGTCGCGGCGATGTCCTCGTGGCGGTCGTAGATCATCCGCACCGGCCGGTTCGCCTTGCGCGCGAGGAGCGCCGCGTGCAGGGCGATCATCGACGGGTACTCCTCCTTGCCGCCGAAACCGCCGCCCGTCTCCGCCTGGACGACCCGCGCGCGGCGGTCGTCGAGCGCCAGGCCGCGCTTGAGCGCGCCATGGACGTAGTACGGGCACTGGAGGGAGCCCGTGACGGTCACCCCGCCGTCCTCGTCGGGCACGGCGATCATCGCGTTGTTCTCGATGTACAGCTGCTCCTGGTGGCCGACGCGGTACTCGCCCTCGAGGACGAGGTCCGCCTCGGCGAGGGCGGCCTCGACGTCGCCGCGCGCGATCTCGTAGTGGGCGAACGCGTGCCCGGAGGCCTCCGGGTCGAACACCGCCGGCAGCGGCTCGGTGACCGCGCGGACCCGATGGCGCGCGGCGTGGAGCGTGGCCCGGTCCGGGGCGGCGAGGAGCGCCAGCGGCTCCGCGTGGTGCTGGATCTCGCCGCCGACCGGCACGAGGATCGGCTGGTCGTCGTGGATCGAGCTGACGATGTTGTCGCCCGGGATGTCGTCCGCGGTGACGAACACGATCCGGGTCCAGTCGAAGTCGTCCTCGCGCTCGAAGCCGAGGAGCCGGGCGTGGGCGTCGCCCGAGCGGATCGTCGCGCCGTACCAGGCGCCGGGCACGACGAGGTCGTCGGTGTACAGGGCCTCGCCGGTCAGCTTCTCCGGTCCCTCGCGCCGGAGCGGCGCCGCGGCGACGGCGCGGCCGCGCGTCGGTACGCCCGGCGTCGAGGTCACCGGCGTTGGTGCACTGGTCATCGGCACACTGGTCGTTGGCGCAGTTGTCGTCGGTGTTGCGGTCGTCGGCGCGACCGGCGTCCGGGTCCGCTCCCCTGTCATGGCCGCCGACGATCGGGCCGGGCGGTCCACCCTGTCAAGCGCAACGTCCGCGCAACCGCGTCGGCGTTCCGGCAAACGCGCCCGCGATGACCGCAGACGGAACGATGATGCGTGCCCGGCATTCCCGGTACCGCCCGCCGACGACGGCCCCGGGGTGGTGCGTCCGCGCATGGGGCGGTGGGATCAGGCGCCCCGCGGACCATCGGCGGGTCCCCGGAGCCATGCCGCCTCCCTAGCCTCGAGGGCACGATGCCGATCGAGCCGGGCCGTCCGCGGCCGTTCCCGTCAGCGCGCACGCCATCGACCCGCCGGGCGGCCACCGTCGCGCTCCTCGCGCTCCTCGCGACGCTGCTCTCGATCGGCCCGGTCGCCGCCGCCGGCGAGCCGCTCCCGAGCGCCGCTGCATCCGACCCCGCCCCCACCCCGACGCTGCCGCCGTCACCCGACCCGACATCAACTCCTTCACCGGCCCCCACGCTGCCTCCGTCGCCCGCGCCGTCGCCCGCGCCCACGCTGGAGCCGCCGCTGCCACCCGCGCCGGCCGAGGTGTCGGCGCCGGCGCCGTCCGCCGACCCGGCGGCCGCGCCGCTGCCGCCGTTCAGCGTCAACCTGTACCGGTCGCGAGCCTTCGTCCGCCAGTACACCCGGAGCTGGTGCGTCGCCGCGGCGACGATGACGATGGCGAACACGCTGCGCGTCATCCGCGACGCGACGAGCTGGGTGGATCGCACGTACGTCCGGCAGCGCAGGATCATCTCGTACGCGAAGAGCCAGGACACGCTGCGCAGCAGCGACGGGTCCGATCCGCGGGGCTGGGCAGCGGCCCTTCGGCGCTACGGCGGCGGGGCGACATATCGGGAGCGCGCGTTCACCTCGTACGACGCGGCGGTCCGCTACGCAGCCGAGCGCATCCGCGCGACCGGCAAGCCGGTGGGCATCCTCGCCTGGCACGGCGGCCACGCCTGGATCATGCACGGCTACACGGCCGACGCCGATCCCGCGGTGACCGACGCCTTCACCGTCACGAGCGTGTGGGTCACAGGGCCGCTCGCCGGGACCGATCCGCGCAACGGCGAGCTCGACGCCGCGACGTTCGCCCGGAAGTGGGGCCGCTACCTCCAGCGCGATGGCTACCGCGGCTGGTACAAGAAGTGGCTGCTCGTCGCGCCCTGAGCCGGTCGCGCTAGTCCCGGCCCCGGCGGAGCGCGCCACCCGGCGTCGCGCCGGTGTGCCGCCCGCCGCGCACGACCCCCACCCCGGCCACGAACACGTGCTCGATCCCGTCGGGGTACCGCGTCGGCTCGTCGTACGTCGCATTCGCGCGCACCCGCGCCGGGTCGAACACGACGACGTCGGCGGCTGCCCCGTCGCGCAGCACGCCCCGGTCGCGCAGCCCCAGGCGGGCGGCCGGTGCCCCGGCCATCCGGTGGACCGCGTCCTCGAGCGTGAGCACGGCCTCGTCCCGGACGAACTGTCCGAGCACCCGCGGGTACGAGCCGTACGTGCGCGGGCTCGGCTTCGCGCCCACGAACGTGGAGTCCGTCCCGATCATCGCGGCCTGGTGGCGATAGAAGCGCCGGATGCCGTCGGTGTGCGGACCCGGCGTGACCTCGTTGACGCGCAGGTCCTCGCGCAGGAGCAGGTCGCAGATCGCGTCCACGGGATCGGTGCCGGTCGCCGCGCAGTAGCGCCCCAGCGTCTCGCCCTCCCACGCGCGGTGCTCCGGCCGGGTGAACGCCCCCAGCCGGACGTCCGCGAGCCCGCCGCGACCGGCGAACAGGACGCCCCGCTCCTGCAGCTCGGCCCGGATCCGGTCGCGGACCGACCGTTCGGCGAGCCGCGCCTTCGTCGCCGCCGGGCCGCCGTCCTGCGCCCAGATCGGGATGAGGATGAGGAGCCGCGTGCTCGCCCACTCGTACGGGTAGGCGTCGAACGTGACGTCCAGGCCCTCGGCACGCGCGTCGTCCACGAGCGCGAGCATCTCGTCAGGCCCGCCGGGGAACGACTCGCGGTGGTAGAAGTGGGTGATGTGGGCGGGTGCCCCGGCACGCCGCCCGATCTCGATCGCCTCCCGGAACGGATCGAGGAAGCGGTCGCCGAGCGGGTAGCGCACGTGCGTGTGGTAGATGCCGCCGTGGCGGCCCGCCTCGCTCGCGAGCTCGACGAGCTCGTCGGTCGGGGCGTACGCGCCGGGCGGGTAGTCGAGGCCCGACGAGACGCCGAACGCGCCGTCTCGCATCGCCTCCGCGAGCCGGCCGCGCATCCGGGCGATGGCGGCGTCGTCGGCGGGGACGTCGCCCCAGCCGAGCGCGTCGATCCGCAGCGCGGAGTTGCCGACGAGGAACGCGACGTTGAGCGAGACGCGCCCGTCGAAGCGCTCGAGGTAGCTGGCGGTCGTGTCCCACGTCGCCTCGAGCCCGTCCGGCCGCCCGTCGAGCCCGGCGTTCATCACGATCAGGTCCTCGAGGTCGGCGGGGCGGCTGAGCGGCGCGTAGCTCAGCCCGTCGACCCCGATCACCTCCGTGGTCACGCCCTGGCGCAGCTTCGGCTCGTGGCGCCCGTCGGCGAGGAGGACCAGGCCCGAGTGGCTGTGGAGGTCGATGAAGCCCGGGGCGACCACCTTGCCCGCGGCGTCGACGATCTCGACGTCCGGGCCCGCGCCGTCGAGGCTGCGGTCCGGATCGGCATCCGGCTCGAGGATCGCGACCCGGTCGCCGTGCAGGAGGACGTCCGCCCGGCGCCCGGGAGCGCCGGTGCCGTCGACGAGGGTGCCGCCCCGGATGCGGATCACGACGCCGACACACCCCGGAGGAAGCCCGTCACGACGTCGGCAGCCGCCGGCCCCGCACCCAGGCAGCGCGGACCATGTCGGGGTGGGCCCGAAAGATCAGCCGGGACATGAGCGCGTCCGCGTCGGCGACCGGCTCCAGCCCGGGCACGGGATCGGTGCGCGACGGATCGACGAGGATCGCGTCGAGCTCCTTGCCCGCCTCG
>DASSPX010000012.1:0-9525 GCA_035699445.1 Candidatus Limnocylindrales bacterium
CCAGCCGTTGCCGTGACCGAGGTAGACGATGATCGAGGCGCCGTTCACCGCCGACCGGACGGCCGACCAGGTCGCGTTCGGGCTGTAGACGCGCACGACGTTCGGCGTCAGCTGGATCGCCTCGGCGTAGAGCTCCTCGGCATGCTGCCGGTAGCGATCCGTCGCGCTGTGCGTGGCGCCGACGATGATCGCGATCTTCGGGCTCGTGGCGGCGCGCGCAGGGCCGGCGCCGGCACTCGGGGCGATGGTGCCGAGCGACGCGAGAAGGAGCGCGACGAGCGCGGTCGCGAGATGACGCAATGATCGACTCCGGCGGACGCTGGTCCCGTCGGGCGCGATGCGCGAACCCTCCGGGCACTGAGGACGTCGCCAGCGTGCCCGCGCCTGCGCGCGAGGCCAATCGCGCCATGGTCCGGGCGGGACTAGCCCCTTGGTGGTGCCAGCCGGTGCGTCACGGAACCGATATCCGCGCCCCGGTGGCCGGCGTCGGTCAGCGCGTGGATCCGGCCAGCAGCGGGGCGTAGCGGGCAAGCGCGTCCTGCCAGGACGGCATCGGCTCGCCCGACGGCAGCGGGGTCGGCTCGAGCACGCCCCAGCGCGGCGGGGTCGAGGCCCGCTGCCACGTGCTCGCCGGCACGTCGAGGACGTCGGCATCGATCCGGGCGAGGCGGAGCACCTCGCGCGCCCACTCGGCACGACTGGCAATTCCGCCGTTCACGAGGTGGTGGATCGCCGGCGTGCCCGGCGCGGTGGGCGCGGCGGGCGTGCCGGGGTGGTGCGCGAGGGCGTCCGCGCCGATCAGCTCCACGATCGCCTCGGCAAGATCCGCGACGTACGTCGGGCTGCCCCACTCGTCGGCGACGACCCGCAGCGGATCGCCGGCGTCATGCGCCGCCCGGGCAGCGGCGGCGATCTTGCGCGGGAAATCGGGCGTCCCGGCGCCGAACAGCCAGGACGTCCGCACGATCGCGAGGCCCCGCCCGCGGGCACCGGCGAAGGCGGCGGCGGCGCCCTGCTCGGCGGCGAGCTTCGAGGCGCCATACGGGCTGGCGGGCGCGGGTGGGTCGTCGGGGCGGTAGCCGAGGCCGTCGTCGCGCCGGCCGTCGAACACCTCGTTCGTCGAGACGACGGCGAGCTCGACACCCCGGGCCGCACACGCCGCGGCGATGATGGCCGTCGCGCGGCCGTTCCGGCGCAGGGCGAGCTCCGGGTCGCGGGCGCAGCCGTCGACGTCCGTCCAGGCGGCGGCATGGATGACGACGTCGGGTCGGTCGCGGTCGAGGAGGGCGCTGGCGGCGGGTTCGTCGAGCGTGTCGAGGTCGAACGCGGGTCGCGACCAGCCGATCGGGCCGCGCGGGCCAGTGAACGGTGCGTCCAGGAGCGCCTCCATCAGGGCCCGTCCCAGGCGCCCGCCGGCCCCCGTCACGGCGACGCGCACGCCCCTAGGCCTCGGTGGACGCCGCCAGCCGCTCCCCGTACTGGCGGGCGTAGTAGGCGTCCCAGTCGCCGGACCTGGCGGCGCTCCACCAGGTCTCGTTCGCGGCATACCAGTCGACGGTGGCGGCCAGGCCGTCCTCGAAGCTCGTCCGGGGGAGCCAGCCGATCCGGGCGGCCCTGGCGCCGTCCATCGCGTATCGCCGGTCGTGCCCCGGCCGGTCCGGGACGGAGCGGACGAGCGACCACGGCTTGCCGAGGCGGGCGAGGATCCGCTCGATCACGGTGCGGTTCGGCAGCTCCGTGCCGCCCGGCAGGTTGTACGCCTCGCCGGTCGCGCCGTGTCGCAGGACGTGGTCGACCCCCGCGGCGTGGTCGCTCACGTGAAGCCAGTCGCGCACCTGGAGGCCGTCGCCATACATCGGCAGCGGCTCGTCGCGGAGCGCGTTCGTCGTCATGAGCGGGATGAGCTTCTCGGGGTGCTGCCGCGGACCGTACGTGTTCGAGCCGCGGGTGATGACCGCATCGATCCCGTGGGTGTGCAGGGAGGCGCGGACGAGCAGCTCGCCGGCGGCCTTGGCGGCGGCGTAGGGCGAGCGGGGTGCGAGTGGCGACGCTTCCGTCCAGGGCGGATCGCCCGAACCGAGCGTCCCGTACACCTCGTCCGTGGAGACCTGGAGGAAGCGGATCGGGCGGCCGGCCGCGGCGGCGCTCCGCACCGCTTCGAGCAGGACATGGACGCCGATCACGCCGGTGCGGAGGAAGGCCTCCGGGTCGAGGATGCTGCGGTCCACGTGGGACTCGGCGGCGAAGTTCACGACCGCGTCGGCGGCCTCGACGAGCGGGGCGACGACCGGCGCGTCGGCGATGTCCCCCTCGACGAAGCGGAGGCGGGCCGCCTGCTCGGGATCCTGCTCGACTGGGGCGAGATTGGCGCGGTTGCCCGCGTAGGTGAGCTTGTCGAGAACCGTGATCGTCGTGCCGTCGCGGCGCGCGAGCACCTGCCGGACGTACTCGGAACCGATGAACCCGGCGCCCCCGGTGACAAGGAGTGAGCGGTAGGCGGGCGGAGCGTCCGGTGTCATCCGCGCGGGCGCTCGACCGGCGGCTGAAGGAGCCCGTCGCGGTCGTCGGCGGCGGCGAGCTCCGCCGCGCGGAGGAGGCTCGGGACGGTGCCCGCGTCCGTCCAGTGGCCGTCGTAGATCCGGGTGAACAGGCGACCACCGGGGATGTAGTGGTTCAGCACGTCCGTGATCTCGAACTCCCCGCGGCCGGACGGGGCGAGCCGGTCGATGACGGCAAAGGCATCAGGCCGGAGGAAGTACACGCCGATCGGGATGAGGTGGCTCTTCGGCTGCGCCGGCTTCTCCTCGAAGGCAGTGACATTGCCCGCCTCGTCGAGCTCCGCCACGCCGAATCGCTCCGGGTCCGGGACCTTGTAGAGGAGGGTGCCGGCGCCCCAGGGACCGTCCTCGAACTCGCGCGCGATGTCGGCCAGGCTCGGGCCGCGGAGGACGTTGTCGCCCAGGACGACGCAGAACGCGTCGTCGCCGATGAAGTCCCGTGCGAGCCCGATCGCATGTGCGATGCCGAGCGCCCCGCGCTGATAGCGGTACGTGAGCTCGAGGCCGAAGTGGGCACCGTCCGCGAGCAGCTCGACGATGTCGCCGACGCTCTTGCCGCCCACGATCACCATCACCTCGCGGATGCCCATGCCCGCGAGCGTGTCGATCGGGTAATAGATCATCGGGCGGTCGTAGATCGGCAGCAGATGCTTGTTCGTCACGATCGTGAGGGGGAACAGGCGCGTGGCCGTGCCGCCGGCGAGGATCAGGCCCTTCATCGCGGGGGAGCGTAGCAGCGCGGGGGGAGGGTCCCGATGTGCTCGGCAGCGGGCGGGGTGCGGGTGAGCCGGACGCTTCGCTCGCGTCCGGCGGCTCCGGCGGTTCTGGCAGCTCCGGCGGCTACGGCGCCGGCGGCTCCGGCGCCGTTGGCACGGCCAGCGGCGCACCTGATGACGGAGCCTCGCCCGGGGCCAGCGGAGGCTCGGTTTGCCGCCGTTCCGTCACCGTTTGGCACGCCACACGCGCCAAACGGCGGGTCAATCATCAGGTGGAACGCCCGGCGGCTCAAACGCGTGGCGCCGGCGGGCCGGCGAGGGACGGGCACCCACCCTGGCGGTTCCGGCGCCCTTGGCTGGGTGGAACGCCAGGCGGCGCAACGGACGTCGCTGACTAAGTCGCCGATACGAAGAAATCCGGACACTCCGGCGATGGGTGGATCGGACAGGCGCCTCGATCGAGCGCGTCGCCGGGCTCGCGAGATCCTCGTCGAGTCCGGGCGTGATGTGCTCCAGCTGCGTGAGGCGGCCGGGATCAGCCAGCGGGCGGCCGGCGGTGCCGTGGGGATGTCGGGGAGTCAGTACGGCCGAATCGAGCGGGCCGAGGTCCGGAACCTGAGTGTGGAACAGCTCGCGCGCGCCGCGACGGCCGTCGGCGGTCGCCTGAGCTGCCGGATCTACCCGGAGGGCGACCCGCTCCGTGACACCCCTCAGGTGAGGCTGCTCGGGCGGTTCGAGCACCGTCTGCACGCGCTGGTTCCGATGCGAACCGAGGTGCCCATTCCGATCCCGGGGGATCTTCGGGCGTGGGACGCGGTGGTCCTGGTCGAGGGCACTCGGGTCGCGATCGAGGCCGAGACGCGGATCCGGGACGGCCAGGCCACCTGGCGCCGGATCACGGCCAAGCTGCGCGACGACCTGTCGATCTCCGTGGTGGTACTGCTCGTAGCCGAGTCGCGGCGCAACCGCGAGGCGATCGCCAGCGTGCGTGAGCTGCTCCGGGTCGATCTGCCGCTCGACACCCGGGCGATCCTGAGTGCGCTGGGCAAGGGCAGGGCGCCGTCGGCGGGTGGAATCGTGTTCCTGTAGGCGGCAGGGGCCGTGCGCCAGTTGCTGGCCGCCGGCATCGCGGATGAGCCGCCGGGCGTTCCACCTGATGACTGGCCCGCCGATTCGCGCGGGTGGCGTGCCAAACGGTGACGGAGCGTCCACGCTCCGGCCCACGACGGGGCTGCGGGGGAAGCCCCGTCATCAGGTGCGCCGCTGGCCGTGCCAACGGCGTGGGAAATGGCGGACCCGCCAGAGCCGCGCCTATCCGCCCGCGCCCCGCGTTACCCGCCCGCCGACGGCTCCGGGGTGGGCGTGTAGCACGGCGCCTCGCCCTCGGGCAGCGTCCCCACCGACGCCCCGGGCTCGCCCTCCGGCACCTCGCCGCACGGGATCGGCTCCTGGCCAAGCGGCGGCAGCCCGCCCTCGTAATCGGTGATCACGAGCGCGTACTCCAGCGAGTCGAGATTTGCCGCCGGCGCGAGGAACGCGGTCTGGACGACGTCGTTCGCGTCGCGCCGGACGTCGACCACGCGCCCGATGACGAGCCCTTTCGGGAACGGCGACCGGATGCCGCCGGCCAGCTCGAGGCCGGCCGTGAAGACCTCCTCGTCGAGCGCGATGCGCACAGTGGCATCGATGTTCTGCATGACGAGGACGCCGCCCAGCTGCCCGACGACCTCGCCGGTCGCGGCGCTCGAGAGCAGCTGGCCGATGACGGTGGACGAGCCGTCCGTGATGAGCGTGACCTTGGCGAAGTTCGGGCCGACGTCCGTCACGCGGCCGGCGAGGGCGCCGCCCTCGCCGATGACCGAATCGCCCACCTCGATCCCGTCGTCGCTGCCCTTGTCGAGCACGACGAGCCGTCGAACCTCCGCGGTCTCCCGGCCGATCACGCGCGTCGCCACGGTCTCGTGGTCCAGGCCGTTGCGCAACTGGAGGAGCGCGGTCAGGGTCTCGTTCTCGCGCCGGATCTCCCGCAGGCGGGCGTTCTCGTTCTCGAGCCGCTCGTTCTCCTGTCGAAGCGCCGCGTTGTCGTCGTAGAGGCGGTCGATCTCGGTGAGCGCGCCGAGCGTCCCGGCAACGCCGTCGACAGCACCGGCGAGCACGCCCTGGAACGGACGGAGCGCAAACGACAGCCCGCGCTGCAGCTCGAGGACGAGGGGGTTCGACGAGAAGGCCATGAGCAGCAGGGTGACGGCGAGCAGCACCGTGAAGGCGATGCCGCGGCGGCGGGCGTGGCGGGTGGCGAGGATCGTGGTCATCGGCGGATCGGCTCGGGGAACGACTGGTGATTGATGACGACTGTAGTCATCGGCAACCAGGGAAGCGGCCAGTGAAGCGGCCATGGACGCGGCCGGCGAGGCAACCCGGGCAGCGGCTCGGATACCAGCTCACGGCAGCGGCTGACGCTCGCGCCGACGTCAGCGCGGCGGACGGCTGTACGTGTCGGCCACGAGCACCCGCTCCATCGTCGGGTCGGCCAGCTCCTGGAGGACCACCCCCGTGCCGCGGGCAACGCACGTGAGCGGGTCGTCGGCGACGTGGACCGGCATCTGCGTGGCCTCGGCAACGCGGCGGTCCAGCCCGGCGAGCAGTGCCCCGCCGCCCGCGAGGACGATGCCCTGGTCCATGATGTCCGCCACGAGCTCCGGCGGCGTCTCCTCGATCGTGTCCTTGATCGTGTCGACGATCTGCGCGACGGACGTCTCGATCGCGTCGCGGATCTGGTCCGCGCCCACCTCGACGGCCCGCGGAAGCCCCGTGAGCAGGTCCCGGCCGCGGAGCGTCACGCGCTGGCCGTCCCACTCGCCCGGATACGCCGAGCCGATCGCGATCTTGATGTCCTCCGCCGTCCGCTCGCCGAGGAACAGGTTGTACTCGCGGCGGGCGAACGCGACGATGTCCTGATCCATCTCGTCGCCGCCGATGCGGATCGAGCGCGAGACGACGATCCCGCCGAGCGAGATCACGGCGACCTCCGTCGTGCCACCGCCGATGTCGACGATCAGCGACCCGGACGCCTCCGACACCGGCAGCCCGGCGCCGATCGCGGCCGCCATCGGCTCCTCGATCAGCCGCGCCCAGCGCGCCCCGGAGTTGAGCGCCGCGTCGCGGACCGCGCGCTTCTCGACCTCGGTCACGCCGGACGGGATGCCGAGCAGCATGCGCGGCCGCGGGATGAGCCCCACCCGGTCGTGCACCTTGTTCACGAAGTACTTGATCATCTGCTCGGTGACATCGAAGTCCGAGATCACGCCGTCCCGGAGGGGCCGGACGGCGACGATCGAGGCCGGCGTCCGGCCGACCATCCGCTTCGCCTCGGCGCCGATCGCGAGCACGCGCTTCGTCTTCGCGTCGATCGCGACCACCGATGGTTCGCTGATGACGATCCCCCGGTCGCGTACGTGCACAAGCGTGTTCGCGGTGCCGAGGTCGATGCCGATGTCGCGCGAGAAGAGGCCGAGCAGGCGGTCGAGCATGCGGTGAGGGGATCCTTCGCTGCGGGAGGCCGACGCCGGGACGGGAGCGGCAGCGGGTCGGGCACCGCACCAGCTATGAGGCGTCGGGGCGTTCGAGCCACGGCAGTATAGCCGTGTCCCGCCCCACCCCCGATCAGCGGTGCCGGCAAACCCCTCAGGCGCCGCCGGTCCCGTGGCGGCCGCCGCCGGGCCGGTCGAACGTGACCCCCCGGTCGCGGAGGCTGACCCAGGCATCGTGACCGATCACGACGTGGTCGAGGACATCCACGTCGAGCAGGCGACCGGCCGCGATGACCTCGGCGGTGAGGTGGAGGTCCTCGGGACTGGGCGTCGGGTCGCCCGACGGGTGGTTGTGCGCGACGACGATTCCCGCGGCGTCGAGGCGGACGGCGTCACGGAATACCTCGCCGACGCGCACGAGGGAGCTGGACACGTTGCCCACGTACACGGTCGCCACGCGGAGGACGACGTTCTTCGTGTTGAGGAGGACGACGCGCAGCTCCTCGCGCTCCAGCCGCGCCATCTGCAGCTGGAGCCGGTCCGCCACGTCGCGCGGCGAACGGACGACCCAGCGCCCGGTCGGCCAGTCCGCCACGGCCCGCCGCCCGAGCTCGAACGCCGCCGCGAGCTGGGCCGCGCGCGCCGCGCCGACGCCGCCGATGCCCTCCAGCTCGAGGGCCGTCGCCCGGGCGAGCCCCGTGAGGCCCTCGTGGCGGACGAGCGCATCGGTCGCGAGGTCGAGCGCGCTCCGGCCCGCGCCGCCGCTGCCCCACACGATCGCGATCAGCTCCGCGGCGGACAGGCCGGCGGGACCGCGGAGCGCGAGCCGCTCGCGCGGCCGCTCGGCCGCCGGGATCTCGCGGATCGCGCGCGTGGAGCGCGGAAGCGGGGTGGGCAGCGCGCGATCCGTGGGCGCCAGGTCGGTCATCTCGGCCCTCGTCTGGGATGGGAGCCCCCGGGAACCCGGACGACGGAAGCCCGCCGATTCCTCCCGCCATCCGGACCCCGGGGACAGGAGGGAGACTAGGCGCGGCCCCTCACCCGGCACTCACCGGCGCCTTCATCCCCGGTTGGGCGCGGTTCGGGCGCCCCCCGCTCAGCCCGGCGCGGTCGCGAGCGCGAGCAGCTGGATCCCGTTGAAGGCCGCGTGCAGCCCGATCGGCGCGGCCAGGGAACGCCGCGCGAGGAACAGCCAGCCGAGCGCGAGACCCACCGGCAGCCGCACGAGGAACCCGAACAGCGCCTGCTCGAAGGCGAAGATCGTGATCACGTGCGCGAGCGAGAACAGGACGGCGCCCCGGACGATCGCGGCCGCGCGCGGCGACGTACGTGCCCAGGCGGTCGTCGCGAAGCCGCGGAAGAAGATCTCCTCGCCGATCGGCGCGAGGATCACCGCGGACACGACGTTCGCCAGGATCCCGGGCAGGTCTGCCGCCTCGGGCAAGGGGCTGGGCGGCGGCGGCAGCACCCCCTGGAGCACGAGCGCCACGACGCCGGTCACGAGCAGCACGGGCACCGCGAACGCCGCGCCGTAGAGGGCGTCGCCCAGCGCCCGGAACGAGACCCGGGGCACGCCCATCTCGCGCCACGTGAGCGCCCCCGGGCCGACCACGACCAGCCGCACGACGCCGACATACACGAGCGTCGTGAGCGCGAGCGCAAGCGACGTCGCGACCGGCCCGGCGGGGTCGAGCCCGAGCGCGGTCAGCGGCCCAAGGACGATCACCACGACGAGCAGCGTGAGCGCGACGACCGCGGCGAACACGAGCCACGGCGACGGGCCGCGGTAGGCGAGGTCGGTGCGCCCCACCCGCTCGACCGCCTGCGCCCCGGCCGCGGCAACCAGTCCGCCCGCCAGGAGGACGACACCGCCGGTCAGGATCCACGCGGTCGCGGGCGTCCGCTCGCCGAGGAACGTGATGACCGTGATGCCGAGCCCGAGGAGGGTGAACAGCCAGCCGACGAGGTACAGGGCGGGCGCGCGGCGGCCCTCGAGGCTGAAGGTCCCGACGGGCCCGGCCGGCGCCGCCCCATCGTCGGGGGCGCCTGGGTCGACGGGCGCGGCCGAAGGCGGTTCGGGGCCTCCCGGATCCTGTGGCGTCAACGGTCGGGCAGGGGCCCCGGTGCGGGTCGCGGCGCCTGGCCGCCGACCCGTGCGCTGCCCCCCGACGCCGCCGTGCGGCCGGAGCCCGTCGCCGCAGGGCGGCCGGGCGCGCCGAGGCGCTCGGTGTCCTCCGCGGGTGCGGCGATGCGCTCAACCGGCGCCAGGTCGCGGCGCTCGAAGTCCTTGCCGCACCACGCGCACAGCGACCAGTCGAGCCCGACCAGGCGGCTGCAGTTCGGGCACACGCGATTGAGCCGGGTCCGGCAGGAGGGACAGATGATCCACTCCTCGTGGATCCGCCGGCTGCAGGCGGGACAGGTCTGGATCGCCTCGACCTCGGCCAGCAGCGCCTCCTCGGCCAGGTTCCGCTCGTACACCTCGCCGATCCGCTCCTGGGGGCGGATGATCCGGTACACGATCACCCCGAACACGAAGAACACCGGGGTGAACAGGACGACGAGGCTCGCCGCGAGGTACGGGAGGATCGGGTTCTCGCTGCGCGACTGCATGTCGCGGAACGCCCAGTACGCGGCCGCCAGCCAGAGGATCACCACGTACACCGCGATCGCCTGGAGGGCGAACTGGACGACCGGACTCTCGAAGAAGCCGCCGATGGT
>DASSPX010000013.1:0-50355 GCA_035699445.1 Candidatus Limnocylindrales bacterium
GAACACGGTCGCCAGACCGGCGACAGAGGGGGCGTGTCAGGTGCGGTTGCAGCTGTCGATGTTGTTGCTGCCCAGGACGACGCGGCTGAACTTCTGGGCTGCGTAGTTGACCTCGTTGGTCGCCTTGGAGCAGCTGAAGACACCGAACGTCGTCGGGCCGTGCGCCGCACCGGCTGCCCGAAGCCCGGCGGCCGTCCGCTCGAGCGCCTCGTCCCAGGATGCGGGGCGGAGGACGCCGGTGGCGCGGTCGCCGTCGCGAACGAACGGCGTGGTGAGGCGGACGTAGTCCTTCGGCACGGGTGGCTCCCGATGCGCTGGGTCCGACGGGCCGATTGTAGGCGGGACCCGCGCGCGGCCACCACGCGGGCGTGGCGTGTCGACGTGGGCAGTCGTGCGGGACCCGGCCGTTCGGCGCGGGCCCCGCACTGGGAGGGGGCGTCAGAACCCGATGCGCGTGACCGTGCCCGCCGGCAATGGGATGACGAGCGTTCCCGCCGGCGGCAGGTTCGGCTGCACCACCCACACGCTCGTGGCGCTGCTCGCGATCTCCCATGATGGTCCGCTCACGGCGATCCGGGCGGTGATCGCGTTCGTTGCTGGCGAGATGCGCAGCACCGTCGGTTCGCCGTTCAGCGACACCCACAGGGATCCGCCGGCGAACGTGCCGTAATAGGGCTCGATGCCGGCGGCGATGGTCGTGGCCACGGAGTTCGCCAGCGGGTCGATCCGCGAGACGAGGCCGGTCGGGGTGTCGGGAAGTGCAGGGTGCATTGCCCAGATGGCTCCACCTCCGGCCGCCAGGCCGGCTGCCGGAAGCTGCGTGGTCACCGACGCGACGACCTGATTCGTGGCCGGGTCGATGCGATGCACCTTGCTCTCGTTCGGGCTCGAGACCCAGATCGCACCCTCTCCATAGGCGAGGCCGTAGGGCCTCCCGCTGGTGCTGATCGTGGCCACGACCTGATTCGTCGCCACGTCGATCTTCAGGATGCTGCCGCCAACCCCTCGCACCCAGACGTAGCCGGGGCTCACGGCGATCGAGGCAGCGTCTTCCCCGATGGGAAGGGTCGCCAGCGCCGCGCCCGTGGCCGGATCGATCCTGACCAGCGAGCCCGGCAGCGGATTGTTCGATGCGTCCCACTCGGTCGTCGCGACCCAGAGGGAGCCGGCGGCAACGGCGATCACCTGCGGGCCGGCGTTCCCGGTCAGCACGACCGGAATCGTGGCCGTCACGGCATTGGTGGAAGCCGAGATTCTGGAGACGCTGTTGTCGTACCAGTTCGACACGTAGACGTTGTCGCCGTCGACGGCGACTCCCTGCGGCAGTCCGCCGACCGTGACCCGTGCCGCGACGTACGGGGCGACGCCCTGGCGCGCAAACGCGCCGCAGCGGATCGAGCTGCCGCTGCCGACCCGGATGGCGAGCTTGCCGGCGCCGGCGCCGGCGGCGGCGATCGGCTTCATCTGTGCAGCGGTGATCGCAACGGTCCGGCTCACGGCGCCGCTGCTCGAGCTGCGAACGGACGCCAGGCGCGCGACGACGGCGCCAACGGAGGAGCAGGTACCGCGATGCACGGTGACCGGGAGCGTCGTGGACGCCCGCATGCCCTTCAGCTTGTAGACCGTGGCGCCCGTTCCATCCACGTACCGGTTGATCCGGGCGGTTCCGTTGACGCCGGAGCGGCCGACTCGGGCCTGCCAGGCGTCCGTGGTGGTCGCCGCCGCGGCACCGGTCGTGCCGAGCAGGCCGAGGAGCATGACAGAGCTCAGCAGCGCAGCGAACGCGCGGCCGAGCCCACCGCGGATGGTGGACATGACGTCCCCTCCTGGGCGGCTCCGGCGCCTGTCGGTGCCCCTCTGGGGCCGCACCGCTCAGATGACGCCGTTGGACGCGGTTCGTTGCACCTGTTACGCCAGGCGGACGCCCTCACCTGCCTCCACGCGCCCGACCCACCAGCGGTCCACGCCGGCGTCCGCGAGCTCCGAGTCCACCGCGTGGACCCGGTCGGGCGGGATCGCCGCGAGAAGCCCGCCGCTCGTCTGCGGGTCGTGGGCGATGACGAGCGCCTCGGGAGCGATCGTGCCGACCGTGAGCGCCGGGGCGGTGAACCGGCGGTTGTGCGCCGCGCCGCCCGTCTCGACGCCCGTGCGCGCGAGCTCGAGCGCGCCGGGCAGCACCGGCAGCGACCGGGCGTCGAACGCGAGCGCCGCAGCCGATGCGCGGGCCATCTCGAGCGCGTGGCCAAGGAGCCCGAAGCCGGTCACGTCGGTGGCCGCGGCGATCCCGTTGCGCACGAGGACGTCCGATGCCACCCGGTTCAGGACGCGCATCTGGTCGACCGCGGCCGCCAGCTCCGCGTCGGACGTCCGGCCCTGGCGGCGGCCGCTGACGAGCAGGCCGGTGCCGAGGGGCTTCGTGAGCAGCAGGCGATCGCCCGGCCGTGCGCCCGCCTTGCGCAGCAGCCGCTGCGGGTGCGCCGCCCCGATGACGGCCAGCCCGAACTTCGGCTCGGCGTCGCGGATCGTGTGGCCGCCGGCGAGGATCCCGCCGGCCTCCCGCACCTTCGCCGCCGCCCCGGCGAGGATCGCCCCCAGCGTGTCCCGCGGCAGATCCTCCGGAAACGCGGCGATCGAGAGCGCGAACAGGACGCGCCCGCCCATCGCGAACACGTCGCTCAGCGCGTTCGCCGCCGCGATCTCGCCATACATGTGCGGGTCGTCGACGAGCGGCGGGAAGAAGTCGAGCGTGCCGAGGATCGCGAGGTCGTCCGAGACCTGGTACGCGGCCGCGTCGTCGGGCGGTGTCAGGCCGACGAGCAGCTCCGGCGCGCCGGCACCCGCGCCGAGGCCGCTGAGGGCATCGGCGAGCAGGTCGGCGCCGAGCTTCGCGGCGCACCCGCCGCAGTCCGTCAGCTCGGTGAGGCGCGGGCCAGGAGCGTCGATCGCGGTCATGGCGCGGGCGAGGATAGCCGGGTGTGGTCATGGAACGAGGGCGGGGCGACCTCGCGTACCATCGGGCCGCTGGGGGCGGAGGGGTCCCGGTGGGCCCCCCGGTCTTCAAAACCGGTGGCGCGGCGCCCGGCGTCGCGCGGTGGGTTCGACTCCCATGCGCTCCCGCCAGCGCCTCGGCGTCCGCGGCGCGACCGAGCGTGGTCGCCTCTTGTCCGGTCGCCGCTCGGCGTGCCACCCTGTTACGCCTCAGGAAGCCGCTGGGCCGCATGGGAGGGGGGCGCGCATGGCAGCGTTGTCGCGGACACGGATCATCTGGCTGGCCAGCTCGTTCGCCCTCGTCGTTGCGGGCTGTCAGCCGGCCGCCACCCTGCCATCGCAGCCGATCGGTTCGGCATCGGCGCCGCCCGCGCCGCAGTCACCGGCGTCGGAGGAATCGCCGGTGGTCCCGACACCCAGCCTGCCGGACCTGACGCTGTCGGCCGACCTCGTGGACCTCGTCGAGCCCTGTCCGTTCGAATTCGACACCTGCGAGCTGGAGGCGGGCAGCTACACCTCGTCGCGGTTCACCCCCAGGCTGTTGATCGCGCTCGACGATGGCTGGGCGCTGCGATTCCACGCTCCGGATGTGCTGGACTTCCAGCTGCCCGGTGCGCGAGGTAACCTCACGATCCAGCGTGGGCCGCGCCTGGCCGGCGACCAGCCGCCGCTGCGTGACATCGAAGGAGTGGAGGCGCGGCTGCGCGAGTTCGCGGATCTGGACCTGGGCGATGCCGAGGCGACGACCCTGTGGGGCTTGCCTGCCGTCCGTCTCGATGTCACCGCGAATGCTGACGTCGAGAACGCATTCGTGACCGGCATGCGCTCCACGGAGCACGACCGGGTGGTATGGCTCCTGGCGCGGGGCTCGACGACGCGGTTCGTCACGACCATCGTCGACGGCGAGGTCGTCATGGTCAGCTACGGCACGTTCGCATCCGCGACCTTCGACGACGTCGTGCCGCTCATCGAGCGCGTGCTGGAGGTCTCGCGACTGGCACCGTCGTGATTCGCCAGGGCGGCCTCGGGGACGCCTACCATCCCTGCCTGAGCGGCAGACGTGGGTCTACCGTCGCTACCGCCCGGGAGGTTCCATGGCGGCCCGACCGCCCAGCGTCGAGCGGGTCCTGGCGCAGCTCCGACCGCACCTCGACGGCCGCGCCCACGAGGCGGTCGTCGAGGTCGTGCGCGAGGTCGTCGACGAGGAGCGGCAGCGCCTGGTTTCCGCCGATGCCGGGTCCGGGAGCGCCTCGCCGGCCGAGCTCGCCGATCGCGCCCTCGCGCGCCTCCGGGCGCTGGAGGATGCGGGCGGGCCCGCGCCCGTGCTCAACGCGACCGGTGTCCTGGTGCACACGAACCTCGGGCGGGCGGCCTGGCCCGAGGCGGCGATCGAGGCCGCTCGCGCCGCGGCCCGCCAGCCGCTGTTCCTCGAGCTCGACCGCCGGACCGGCCGACGCGGCCGCCGCTACCGCGAGGCCGAAGAGCACCTCGTGGCGCTCACCGGCGCCGAGGACGCGCTCATCCTGAACAACAACGCCGCCGCGGTGGCCCTCGCCGTCGGGCTCGCCGGCCGTGGCGGCGTCGCGGTGAGCCGCGGCGAGCTCGTCGAGATCGGTGGTGGCGTGCGGATCCCGGAGATCGTCCGGCGCGCCGGTGCCCGGCTGGTCGAGGTGGGCACGACGAACCGCACCCGGGTCGCCGACTTCGAGGAGGTGCTGGCGGCGGGGCGCGCGCGGCTCGTCCTGCGGGTCCATCCGTCGAACTTCCGCCAGGCCGGCTTCGTCGAGGCGCCCGATCCGCGGGAGCTCGCCCGCATCGCGCACGCGCACGGCGCGATCGTCGTGGACGATCTCGGCTCCGGGGCGCTGCTCGATACGGCCGCGTTCGGCCTGCCCCACGAGCCCACGCCCGCCGAGCGGCTGGCGGACGGGGCGGACGTGGTGACGTTCTCGGGCGACAAGCTCGTCGGCGGGCCGCAGGCGGGCTACCTCGTGGGTGCCGGCGCCGTGATCGCGCGGCTGCGCCGGGACCCGCTCGCCCGCGCGGTGCGCCCGGACAAGGCGACGCTCGCCGCCGTCGCCGCCACGCTCGCGCTGTACCGGGCGGGCACGGCCGCTACGGCGATCCCGCTCTGGCGCCAGGCGTCGACGCCGCTGGATGCCCTGCGCGCCCGGGCGGCCGCGCTCGCCGCCGTCATCGGCGAGGGAGCGGCCGCCGTCGACACGGAAGCGACGATCGGGGGCGGCGCCCTGCCGGGCGAGACGCTGCCGTCCGCGGCGGTCGCGCTGTCAGTCCCCTCGGCCGCGAGGCTGGCCGAGCGGCTGCGTCTGGGGAGCCCCGCCGTCGTGGGACGGATCGAGGCCGGCGCCCTGCTCCTGGACCTGCGCGCGATCGATCCGTCGGACGATCGCGCCCTCGCCGATGCCGTGGTGCGTGCGCTGGGGCGCTGAGCGATGCCCACCGTCGTCATCGGGACCGCCGGCCACATCGACCACGGCAAGACGACGCTGCTCCGTGCGCTGACCGGGATCGACGCGGACCGACTCCCCGAGGAGCGGCGTCGCGGCATGACGATCGACGTCGGCTATGCGCACCTGGCGCTGGACGACGGCCTCGTCCTCGACTTCGTCGACGTGCCCGGCCACGAGCGCCTCGTGGGCAACATGCTGGTCGGTGCCGGGGAAGTCGACGCGGTGTTGCTCGTCGTCGCGGCGGACGACGGGCCTCGACCCCAGACGCACGAGCACCTTGCGCTCGTCGACGCGCTCGGGCTGGGCGACGGCGTCGTGGCGGTCACGAAGGCGGACCTGGTCGACCCGGCGCGCGCCTCGGCCGTCACGGCCGGGATCGAGGCAACGCTCTCGCCGACTCGGCTCGCCGGCAGCCCGATCGTGCTCGTCTCGTCCACGACCGGTGCGGGACTCGACGAGCTGCGGGATCGGCTCCGGCTGCTGGCGCGACGCGTGGAGGAGCGGCACGCGGCGGCCGTGCCCGCAGCGGCACGCATCGCGATCGACCGCATGTTCCACGTCCGCGGCCGGGGCACGGTGGTGACGGGCACGCTGCGGGGCGGCAGCGTCCGGGCCGGGGCGCAACTGCGGCTCGTGCCCGGCGAGGGGACCGTCCGCGTTCGCGAGGTGCAGGTGCACGGCGCGACCGTCGAGACCGCCGGCCACGGCCGAACCGCGCTGCTGGTGGCGGGCGTCGAGCCGGACCGGCTCGCGCGAGGGATGGAGCTGACGGCCGACGACGCCGTCGAGCCCTCGTCGCGCCTGCTCGTCGCGCTGCGACCCGCGCTCGGCACCCGGCTGCCGGACGATCGCACGCGAGGCCGACTCCACATCGGCACCGAGGCGGTCGACGCACTCGTCATCCGGCCGCCGCGCGAGTCGGCGGCGCTCGACGCGGGGATCACGGCCGTGCTCCGGCTCGAGCGACCGGTCGCTGCCGCCCCGGGCGACACCTTCGTCCTGCGGGGTCCCGAGGCCGGCGCGGTGCTCGCCGGCGGCCTGGTCCTCGACGTCCGGCCGCCCCGCGGGATCTCGCGGCGGCGCACGACGCCGGAGCGGCTCGAGGCGCTGGCGACGGCGGCCGCACGCTGGGGGGCGGACCGGTCCAGCCACGCGGCCGCCCGTCTCGCCCTCCACGGCGCGGTCGGGGAGGGGCCTGCCGTGCGCCTCGCCCCGGATGCGGAGGAGGAGCTCGACCGCGACGTCCGCCGGGCAGTGGCCGGGCACCACGCGCGCGACCCGGACAGCACCGGGCTCGCCGTGACCGAGCTGCGCGCGGCGCTCTCGGCGGGGCTGCGCCGGCGGGTGACGCTCTCCCGCGCAGCTGCCTCGGCCGCCGCGGATGCGGCGATCGCCCGCGCCGTGCGCGCCGGGGCGATCGCGCGTGACGGCGACCGGCTTCGCGAGCCCGGCCGCGAGGCCCTCGCACCCGCCGTGCGCGCGGCGATGGATCGGCTCGAGGCAGCGCTCGCCACCCCGACGCCGCCCGCGCTCTCGGCGGCCGCCCGCGCGGCCGGTTGCCCGCCCGACGGCGTCCGGGCGCTCGAGGCAGAGCGCCGGATCGTGCGGCTCGAGGACGACCTCGCCTGGGCTGCGTCCACGTATCGCGAGCTTGCCCGGCTCGCGCTGGGCATGGCCGCTCGCGGACCGCTCACGCCGGCCGCATTTCGCGACGCGACGGGCTCCTCGCGGCGCTTCGCGCTCGCGATCCTCGAGGACCTCGATCGGCGGGAGCTGCTTGCGCGAACGCCCGACGGCCATCGGCTGGGGCCCCGCGCTGTCGCGAAGGCAGCCAATCCGTGAGCGGGCTTCCGGCGGTGACCGGGGCGGTCCTCGCGGGCGGTCGATCGCAGCGCTTCGGTGGCGACAAGCTCCGGGCGCGGCTCGAGGGCCGCTCGCTTCTCGAGCACGCCGTCGCGGCGGTCGCCACACTCGCCGACGAGGTGCTCGTCGTCGGCCGCGAGGCGTGGCCGCCGCCCGGGGCGGAGCTGCGTGCCCGGCCGGACCGGCGGATCCGTGCTGTCGCGGACCGGGTGCCAGCTGGCGGCCCGGCCGCCGGCCTGCGGACCGCGCTCGAGGTCGCCCGGGAGCCGATCGTCCTCGTCGTCGCCGGGGACATGCCGAGGCTGGCTCCCGCCGTGCTCGAGCTGCTGGTCCGCACCCTGGCCGCCGCCGAGCCCGGCATCGTCGACGCCGTCGCCCTTGCCTACCGGGGGCGGCTCCAGCCGCTCCCCGCGGCGCTCCGTGTGGGCGCCGGGACGATCGCGGCGCAGGCGGCCGTCGCGAGCGGCGACACGAGCCTCACCGGCGTGCTTGCCCGGATGCCCGTCCGCCTGCTGGAGGAGGCGGCGTGGCGCCCGCTCGACCCCGCGGCCTCGACCCTCGCCGATGTCGACCGGCCGGCGGACCTGGATCGCCTCGCCCGAGGTCGCTGAGGGAGACGCGAACGAGCCCGCCCCTGGGAGGTGGGGCGGGCTCGTTCGAGGGTCAGGGTCGGGCCCGGAGGAGGGCGGGCCCGGGGGTTGGCAGCGATCCGGGGTGGAGGCGGACCGCCGATGGAAGCGGGTCGGCTACTTCACCGAGCTGAAGAAGGCGAGGGTCGTGGTCGGCGAGGCTTCCGGGGCCCGAAAGGCGGCCGACAGCCGAGCCAGGGCGAGGGCGACCCGCCCCGCCCGTACGGCGTTCCTCGACCGGAGGAGGCGCTCGCGCGCGGCCTCGGCCTGGAGCTCGGCAATGTGCTCGTTGACCGCGAAGATGGCGAAGGCGTGCATCGCGTGTCCTCCTTTCCGCGACCGTTGTTCCGGGATGGTCGTCCTCGGTGTCGCTGAAGGCAGTCTCGCGCGATGGGCGTCCGCGCTCGATGGACCCCGGTGCTCGATCTCGCTACGTCATCCGTCCACATAGCCCGCCGACAGGCGTCACGTCACGGCCCGTGCGCGCGGGGCGTCAGGCCTCGAGGCCGTCCTCGAACACCGCGCGGCCGTCCACGAACGTGGCCACGACGCGAGCGTCCGCGATCGCCCCCGCGCCGCGATCGAACAGGTCGCGGTCGAGCACCGTGAGGTCGGCCAGCCTGCCCGGCTCGAGCGTCCCCGTCTCATCCTCAAGGTGGTTGATCCACGCGGTGCCTGCGGTGAATGCGGCGATCGCGTCCGGCAGGGCGAGGCGCTCGTCGGGCAGGAACGGCGGCTGGACGCCGCGCGAGGCCGGGTACACGCGCTCCACGGCGACCTCGATCTCCTCGAGCGGGTTCGGGGTCGAGACCGGCCAGTCCGAGCCCGCGACGAGCGTCGCGCCCGCCCGGTGCAGCGCCCCGAACGGGTACTGGTGGGCGGCCCGCTCCGGCCCCAGGAACGGGATCGTGAGATTGTCCATCTGGCCCTCGTGGCACGCCCACAGCGGCTGCATGTTGGCGGCCACGCCGAGCGCCCGGAACCGGGGGACGTCGCCGGGATGGACGACCTGGATGTGGCTGATGTGGTGCCGACCGGCGCCTGCCCCGTTCGCGTCGCGGGCGGCCTCGAAGGCGTCGAGCGCCTCGCGGACGGCACGGTCGCCGATCGCGTGGACGTGAACCTGGAAGCCGAGCGCATCGAGCGTGGTGACGTGTCGCCGGAGAGCCTGGGGCTCGACCATGCTGATGCCGCGGTTCGTCGTCGGACGACCGTCCACCCCGAGGTACGGCTCGAGCGTCGCGCCCGTGAAGTTCTCGAGCACGCCGTCCTGCATGATCTTCACGCTCGTCGCGGCGAACCGGGCGTCCCACGGCCCGGTCGCCCGCCGCTCCACGAGAGCCTCGATCTGCTCCGCGCCCTGGCCCCGCTCCCACCACAGCGCGCCGACGACGCGCGCGGTCAGCTCCCCACGGCCGTCCAGCGCGCGGTACGCCGCCTCGTCGCGTGGCTCGACGATCGCGTCCTGCCACTGCGTGATCCCGAGCGAGTGCAGGTACCGCTGGCCGACGCGGATGGCCTCCTCGAGCTCCTCGGCGGTGTCCACCGGGACGAGGCGTCTCACCAGCCCCGCGGCCCCCTCGTGGAGCGTCCCCGCAGGCCGGCCATCCGGCTCGCGGACGATCACGCCGTCGCGCGGGTCGGGGGTGTCGGCCGAGACGCCCGCCAGCTCGAGCGCGCGGCTGTTCACCCACACGCTGTGCCCGTCCCGGCTGGGCAGGTAGACGGGCCGGTCGGGCACCACCCGGTCGAGGAGGTCGCGGGTGGGGTTGCCGCCCGGGAAGTCGTCCATGTGCCAGCCGCCGCCGCGGATCCAGGCCTGCTCCGGATGCGCGGTCGCGTACGCGCGGACGGCCTCGAGGTACGCATCCACGCCGCGCAGCCCGTGGAGCTCGCACCGGGCCATGGCGAGTCCGCCGTGTGTCGGGTGGACATGGGCGTCGCCGAAGCCCGGGAGGACGGATCGCCCGCGCAGCTCGACGACCCGGGTGCGGGGCCCGATCCGGGACCGGACGACCGCCGCCGGGCCGAGCGCGACGATCCGGTCGCCGCGCACCGCGATCGCCTCGGCCATGGTCCGCGCGGCATCGACCGTGTATACGGCCCCGCCGGTCAGGACGAGGTCCGCCGGGCGTGGGTCGGCCACCGCGGCAGCCCGTTGCCCGGCGCGCGTGGCGGCGGCGACGGGATCGGCTGCGGGGTGCGGTCGCGGGGCGGTGACAGCGGCCATGGTTCCTCCCGTGGGGCAGGGGCTGGCCGCCATCCTCACCCGGCAGGTGCGCGCGCTGTCGGGCTCGCCCGTGATCCGGGACACGCGGGAGGTCGCGAACGGGGCGGCCCGGCCGGTCCCCCGGCTCAGGCGCGCGTCGCGCGGATGTTCAGCCGGACGTAGTCCAGGTGCGGCCGCCCGAGGCGCCGCGCGACCTCGTGCACGAACGCGTCGCGTTCGCCCGACGGCAGGCGCTCCAGGTGCGCCCCCAGGCACACGGTCCGCAGGTAGCGCTCGAACGGCTCGCCCGGCTCCAGCTCGGTTGGCTCGGGAGTCAGCCAGCACTCGACGTCGGTGAAGCCGGCCGCCTCGAGGCGCTCGCGGGTGGCGTCCGGCGCGGCGTAGACGTTCGTGTCGACCGGCCCGAGCAGCTCCGCGACGACTGACCGCACCGAGGCGATGTTGCCCTCGCCGCCGCATTGCGCCACCAGGCGGCCACCGGGCCGGAGGACCGCGGCAAGGTTCCGGAACAGCCGGGCATGGTCCGGGACCCAGTGGAACGTCGCGGTCGAAAGGATCGCGTCCACCGTCCGGACCGGGAGCGGATCCATGAGATCCGCGACCACGAACTCGACCCGGTCGCCGAACCGGCGGAGCCGCGCCCGTGCCTGCTCGACCATCGACGGCGAGCCGTCGAGGGCGATCACCCGTCCACGGGGCAGGCGCTCCGTGAGCGGCTCGGTCACACGGCCGGAGCCGCACCCGGCATCGAGCACCGTCTCGTCGCCCGCGAGCGGGAGGCGGTCGAGGACGGCGACCCCCCAGCGCGCCATCGGGTCGGCGATCCGGTCGTACGTTGCGGCGTCCCAGTCGCGCGGCATGGGGCAGTCAGGCGGGGCCGACGCCGGCGTCGGTCCCGGTGGCGGCCGGCTCCGGGCTCGTCGCGGGCGCGGGCCCCGCCGCATCCGCGCGTTCGGTGGCCTCGTCGGGCCGCCGCAGCCCGAACCAGTTCGCGGTCGCACCCGCGACCAGGAGCACCGCGGCGACGAGCGCCGCCAGCCGGAACGCATCGACCGAGGCCACGCGGGCCGCGTCGGCGAGCATCGGATCCGTCCCCGGCGGCACCGGGTTGAGCGGCTCGAGCCGCCGGAGCGTCGGATCGGCGGCGGACAGCCCGACCGTCCGCCCGAGAGTGGCGTAGAACGTCCCGGAGATGACCACAAACAGGGTGGCGGCGAGCAGGGGCTGCCCCACCCGGCTGATCGCGTTGTTGATCGCGGAGGCGATGCCCGCGTTCTGCGTGGGCACCGACGACATGAGCGTCCCAGTGAGCGGTGCGACGACCATCGAGATCCCCAGGCCCCACAGGAGCGCCGCCGGCAGGACGTCGACGAACGCATCCGCCGGCGGCACGAACGTCGCGGGGTCGGACAGCCGCAGCAGCCAGGGTTGCGAATCGGGGGGCAGCCTGGCCCACCACGCCTGGGCGACCGCCATCAGGAGGGGGCCGATCGTGAGAAACGCGCGCGCGCCGCGCCGGCCCGCGAGCTCGCCGATCCGGGCGGACAGCAGAATGAGGAGGATGCTCGACGGCATGCCCAGGATCGCTGCGCCGAGCGCCGTGTAGCCGAGCGTTCCCTGGAGCAGGAGCACCTGGAAGGTGAGCATCGTGTAGAGCCCGGCGTAGATCAGGAACGTCGACAGGTTGATGACCGCGAATCGGCGCCGTCGGAACAGCCCGAGCGGGACGAGCGGATCAGGGCGGCGGGCCATGAGCACGGGGAACGCGACGAGCGCCACGGCGCCGACCGCGAGCGCGACCCAGGCGACGGGATCGCGCCCGAGGTAGGCCTCGGTCCGGATCGCGCCCAGCGCGAGACCGCCGACGGCGAGCGCCGCGACGAGCGATCCGAGCCAGTCGAAGCGGCCGGTGGCGCTCTCGTCGCGCGTCTCCGGCATGTGGCGGAGGGTTGCCCACAGGCCCAGGACAACGAGCGGCACGTTGACGAGGAACGCGACGCGCCAGCCGATCGTGTCGACCAGCGTCCCGCTCAGGACCGGCCCCAGCAGCACCGCGGCCGACGTCGCGGATGCCCAGATCCCGAACGCCCGAGCCCGTGCCGGCCCCTCGAACAGCGCCGTGATCACGGCCATCGAGCCGGGCACGAGCAGCGCGCCGGCGGCGCCCTGGAGCACCCGGGCCAGGACGAGCACGTCGAGGGTGGGCGCGAGCCCGCACAGGACGGAGGTGGCTCCGAAGGCGGCGAGGCCCAGGGCGAACACCCGCCGGCGGCCGTAGTAGTCGGCGAGGGCCCCGGCGAGGACGAGCAGGGCCGCGAGCGTCGCGAGATAGCCGCTCGTGACGTACGTCTGGCCCTCGAGCGTCGCCACGTACGTGCCCGGCAGCTCCTCCCCGATCCGCTTGAGGGCGACGTTGACGATCGTCCCGTCGAGGAACACGATCGCGGAGCCCAGGATCGCGGCGACCATGGTCCAGCGCTGCGCGGCGCTCATCGCGGGCCGGGACGGTGTCGCGCGCGGGGACGGCGGGCGGCTGCGGGTCGTGCTTGTTCCCTCCTCGGGGCCGAGTTTCGCACGCGGACGGACGGCTACACTCCCGCCGTGCCCGGACCCGTGGCGCTCGTCGGCGCTGGCGAATTCCTCCCTGTCATGGCCGACCTCGACCGCGACCTCCTCGAGGCGACCGGCCGGACGCGCCCCCGGGTGGCGATCATCCCGACCGCCTCGTGGCCCGACGGCTCCGACGTGTTCCAGCGCTGGGTCGAGATGGGCGTCGCGCATTTCCGTGCGCTGGGTGCCGAGGTGGAGCCCGTGCTGCTCCGCGGACGGAACGACGCGTCAGATCCGGCGCACGCTCAGGCGATCGGCGAGGCCGACCTCGTGTACCTCTCGGGCGGCAAGCCGCGCCACCTGCTGGACGCCCTCGACGGGACCCCGGCGGGGCAGGCGCTGCGGCACGCCCACGAGCGGGGAGCGGTGATCGCCGGCTGCTCCGCCGGGGCGATGGTGCTTGCGGGGCGCCAGGCCGACGTCCGGAAGCGGATGCTGCCGTTCCCCGTCCGCTGGCGGCGCGGACTCGGGCTCGTGGCTGGCGCCGCGGTGCTGCCCCACTACAACGCGTGGCCGGAGCCGCTGGCGGCGGCGATCGCGCTCCAGGGGTCCCGCTCGGGCGTCGTGCTCGGGATCGACGAGGACACCGCGGCGGTCGGCCGGGACGGCGTGTTCGAGGTCCGGGGCCGCGGACGGGTGACGGTGTGGCGGGGCCGTCACCGCGAGCGCTACGGCCGGGGCGAGTCGTTCCGCATCTGATGCTGCGTGACCCGACCCCGGCCGGCACGCGTCCGGCCACGGCGAGGGCGAGGCGGCCTCAGTCCGGCTTCACCTGGCGGTAGCAGTCCGAGCAGTACACCGGCTTGTCCATGCGCGGCTTGAACGGCACCTGTGCCTGGTTGCCGCACGAGGTGCACACCGCCGCGAAGTACTCGCGCGCCGGGCGATCGCCACCGTTGTAGCCACGGGGCCCCCCGAACGAGAGGCTGTCGTAGGTTCCGGCGCTGCCGCCGTCCTTCATCGCGCGACGGTAGGCGCGACAGCTGGCGCAACGCTTGGGATCCGACACGAACCCCTTCTGCGCGTAGTACTCCTGGTCCGCCGCGGAATGGATGAACTCCACCCCGCAGTCGACGCAGATGAGGGTCCGATCGACGTAGGTCACCATGCTCCTCCCGGGCGCGCTGTCGAGGTGCGCCGGACCGGGACCGGCAGGGTGACGGACGCGGCGGGGAGTAAGCCGGGGGCCGCCAGACCCAGGTGCCGTTCTCGGAGTCCCTGTCGGGCGCACCGCTGGTTGGCGCGGGACTATACACCGGGTCCCCCGGACCGGGCCTTGCAGGGAAGTCGCCTTCCCGCGAGCACGACTCGCGCGCGAATCGCACCGTCCGGGAGCGCCGCGACGATCCGGGCTGGCAGGCGTGACAGGCTAGGTGTCACAATGCGGGCCGAGACTCGGGATCGCGAATCGAGGAGCGATGGGGGCGCCTCGATCGCACCGGGTCCCGGGGGCGACCGCCACCCGACTGGCCGAGTTGCGCGAGACGCCCGACGTCCCGCGAGGCGGCATGGTCGGACGGCTGCCCGCGGGGCCCGGCCCCATCCCGCCCGCGCCGGTGTCCCCGGTCGGGTCGCCGACGGACGCCGATTCAACGGCGTGCTGCGACGGGTCCGAGAGCGACGGCTGGGGAGGGCGAGCGCGACCGGATGCTCCGACTGGTGCACACCGCCGACGTCCACCTCGGCGCCCGCCATGCGGACCTCGGCGACGCTGCCGTCGCGCAGCGCGAGCGCCAGTTCGCGGCCTTCGTCCGGACGGTGGACCTTGCGATCGCCGAGCGCGTCGACCTCCTCCTCATCGCGGGCGACCTGTTCGACTCGAACACGCAGCCGCGCCGGTCGGTGGAGCGCGTGGCCGCGGAGCTCCGCCGCCTCGTCGATGCGCGGATCCGGACGGTCATCGTTCCGGGCACGCACGACTGCTACGACCGGGCCTCCGTGTACCGGACCTACGATCTCGGAGCGCTCGCGGGAGCGGGGGCGGACGACGGGCTGGTCACGGTCTTCACGCCCGAGCGGCCGGAAATCCACCTCGCGAGCTGCGACGTCGTCGTGTTCGGCACCGTGTTCCCCACGAAGCGGGCGCCTCACAGTCCGCTCCAGGGATTCTCGGCCGGATCCGACACGCGGGCCACGTGGCGGGTGGGGGTGCTCCATGCCGCGGTTGCCATCCCCGGACGGACCGATGGCGACGACGTCGTGATCACCCCCGACGAGATCGCGGCCAGCGGCCTCGACTACCTCGCGCTCGGACACTGGCACTCCACCCAGGTCGCCCGCGCCGGCACGGTGACGTGGGCGTACAGTGGCGCGCCGGAGCCGGTCGCGGTCGACCAGGACGGTGCCGGCAAGGCGCTCCTCGTGACGCTCGAGGAGACCCCTGCCGGGCGACGGGTGAACGTCGAGGAGCGCGTGGTCGGTCGGACGCGCTACGAGCGCGTCGACATCGACGCCGCCGGCGTCGGCTCGCAGCCCGCGCTCGTGGCACGGCTGGAGGCGAAGGCGGACCCGGACCTCGTCCTCGACGTCCGCCTCATCGGCATCCGCCCCGACGAGCTCGACCTCGTTGCCGAGGAGGTGGAGGCGGCCCTGCGACCGCGGTTCCTGCGGGTCCGCGTGCGGGACCGCTCGCGGCCGTCGCTCACCGAGGGCCTGCTGCCACCCCCCGACACGATCGCCGGGGCGTTCATCCGCGACGTGGAGGCCCGGATCGCGGAGCTCGAGGCCACGGGCGGCGAGACGGGGGCAGTCGAAGCCGCCGAGCTGCGGGACGTCCTGCAGCTGGGCCGGCTGCTGCTCGCGGGCCACGAGGTCACGTTGTGAGGATCACGAGCCTCGCGGTCACGGATTTCCGCCGCTATCGCGACCTCGCCGTCGAGCTGTCGCCGGCACTGACCGTCATCCGGGGGCCCAACGAGGCCGGGAAGTCCACGATCCAGCGGGCGCTCGAGCTCGCCCTCACCCGCCGCTGCACGAGCGCCGCCGCGGACCTTGACGCGCTCGTGCCGTGGGATGCCCCCCCGGGAACACGCTCGACCGTCGCGCTCGAATTCACCTGGGAGGACGAGGACGGCGTCACCCGTCGCGGCCGGCTCGACAAGGCCTTCAGAGGCGCGAAGGGCACCGTCGTGCTCGATCTGGACGGCGAGCTGATCACGGACCCGGCCGCCGCGGACGAGCGCCTTGCCGGGATCTCGGGCATCCCGAGCGAGGCGTTCTTCCGGTCCACCGCGTCGGTCCGCCACCACGAGCTCGCCGAGGTCCAGCGCGACGACGCGGCACTCCGCGATCGGCTCCAGGCCTCGATCAGCGGCGCCGACCGCGGGACGAGCCGGGCTCGCAAGCTGCTCGAGCGGGCGATCCACCAGCTCGTGACGCAGGGCCAGAAGAACCCCGGCCGCCTCAAGGTGGCGCAGGACGCCGTGGCCGAGACCCGCCTGAAGCTCGAGGCAGGCGAAGCGGACCTGGCGCGGCTCGAGCATGACCGCGAGGCGCTGGCCCTCGCGTTCGAGCGGCGCACCGAGGTCGAGGCGGCCCTCGTGGAGCGGCGGGCGCTGCTGGAGAAGGCCCGCACCGCGGAGCGGCTCGTCGCCGAGCGCGACGCGGCGCAGGAGCGCTACCAGCGGTACCGCCAGGCCGTCGAGGTCCACGAGGAGATCCAGCGGCTCGAGGCGTCGCATCCCGCACGGCACCCGCTGCCGGTCCTGCGCCAGGCGATCGGCCGCCTGCGCGAGCTCGACCGTCGGATGCGCGAGCTCCGCGCGCTCCTCGAGGGCGAGGTCGCCGTTCAGTTCGACGTCCCGCCGGAGGTCACCTGGCGCCCGTACCGCCGCTGGTCCGCGGTGGGCATCCTCATCGGGCTCGCGATCATCGCCGGGGCCGTGGGCCTGCAGCTCGTGGGCATCCCGTTCGGTCAGCTCCCGATCTACGTGGGCGGTGCGGTCGCGGCGATCGGCGTCATGCTGGGCATCATCGCCGTCGCGCTGCGGCAGGCGGACCAGCACCGGGCGAGAGCGCTCGGGCTGCGTACGGAGGAGATCTCGCGCCGGCTGCGCGGTCGCTCCGAGCTCGAGCACGAGCTGCGCGTGGCGGAGGCGGACTTCGGCCAGCAGCTCGAGGGCATCGGGCTGGACGGCCTCGAGGTTGCCGAGGAGCTGCTCGCCCGCGAGGAGGCTCACACGGCCGCGATCGGCGAGCAGCGCGCGCGCCTCGACGGGCTGGTGGGCGGGGAGGCTCCGGATTCGCTCGCCGGCACCCGCGACGCCGCCGCGCTGGAGATCGAGCAGAAGACATCCGCGCTCGAGGCGCTCGGACCGATCGCGAAGGAGCCCCGGGCGCGCGAGCGGCTGGAGGCGGAGGTCGCCGACCAGGAGCGGGCGCTCGAACGGGCGCGCGACGAGGAGGCCGGCGCGCGTGCGCGGGTCGAGCAGAACCCGGTGGACGCCGAGGAGGTGGCAGCGCTCGCGGAGCGGCTGGCCGGCTGGCAGGACGAGCTCGCCGTGCTCCAGCGTCGGGAGCGCGTCTACCGGGCCACGCTCGCCGCGATCGAGCAGGCCGAGCAGGCGACGATGCAGAAGGCGACGCGGTACCTCGAGCGGCGCATGGGCCCGATGGTCGAGCGGATCACCGCCGCGCGCTACCGCCGGGTGCGCGTGGACGACACCGACCTCGGGATCATCGTCTGGGCGCCCGAGAAGCAGGACTGGGTGTCGATCACGGAGCTCTCCCGCGGCACGCTGGACACGATCTACCTCGCCGCCCGGATCGGCCTCGTCCGGCTCGTGACCGGTGACCGTCGGCCGCCGCTCATCCTCGACGACCCGTTCGTCACGCTCGACGACCAGCGCGCGGGGCGGGCCTTCGAGCTGCTGGCGTCCCTTGCCGCCGACTTCCAGGTCATCTACCTCACGACCTCGGATCGCTACGACGCCCACGCCGACGCGGTCGTGCCGCTGCCCGGGCCGGAGCTGGTCGACGAGGGAGCGGCCGAGCCGGTGGAGGAGGCCGCCCACGCCTGAGACCGACCTCGGCAGCGGGACGACCCTCGTGGCGGGCCTGCTTGCCGCACTCACCTGGGGTGCGGCCGACTTCGGCGGTGGCCTGACGAGCCGCCGGGCGCCGGCACTCGCGGTCGTACTCGGCAGCCAGCTGATCGCCGGGCTCATCGCCGCGGGGATCGCGGTCGCGCGCGGGGAGGCCCTGCTGGACGGGGGCGACGTCGCGTGGGCGGCGGGCGCGGGCGCCGTGGGTGCGGTCGCGCTCGCGGCCTTCTACCACGGGCTCGCCACGGGCCGGATGGGCGTCGTCGCCCCGATCGCGGGGGTGATCGCCGCGGCCGTGCCGGTCGCGGCCGGGATGCTGCTCGAGGGCCTCCCGGCGACCGGTCCGTTCGTGGGGATGATTGCCGCGGTCGTGGCGATCTTCCTCGTGTCGTGGACCTCGGGGCGCGCGGTGGATGCCGGCCCGCAGCGGCGGAGCGTGCTGCTCGCGACGGCGGCGGGCTGCGGCTTCGGGCTGTTCTACGTGCTGCTCGACCGTGTCGAGGGCGACGCCGTGTTCTGGCCGCTCGTGGTCGCCCGGATGGCATCCGTGTCGCTCATGATCGCCGTGGTCGCGACCATCCGCGTGCCCGTCCGCTCGCTCGGGGGCGTGGCGCCAGCCCTTGTCGTGGTCGGCGTGCTCGACCTGGCGGGCAACGCGTTCTTCCGGCTCGGTGCCCTGGCGGGGAGGCTGGACGTCGCGTCGGTGCTCTCGTCGCTCTACCCGATCGCCACCGTGGCGCTGGCAGCGCTCGTGCTGCGCGAGCGCGTGTCGCCGCTCCAGGCGGCCGGGATCGGCATCGCCGGGCTCGCGATCGCGCTCATCGCCGGAGGCTGAGGGCGCTGCGACGGGCTGCGGGCCTGCTCACGGCCCGCCGGCGGTCCGCACGAGCCGCACCGCGTCGACCTCGTCCGGCGTCGCCAGCCGGACGACCCGCTGGAACCCTTCGCCCGCGATGCCGGTCAGGCCGCGCGCAAGCTCGGCGAGCTGGGCATCGACCGCTGCCACGGGAACCGGTCGGGGCCGGGCGAGGTTCCGGGTGTGGACCACGTCGGCCGGCAGGTCGAGGATGACCGCCGTTGCCTCGGCCCCGAGCGTGGCCGCCCGTCGGACGAGCGCCCGCCGCGCGAACGGCCGGACGCTCGTGGCGTCCACGACGACGAGCCGGCCGGCCCGGAGCCGGTTCACCAGCTCGCGGTGGAGGATCGCGAACGCGAGGCGGGTCGCCGTCTGGTCGCCAGGGTCGCCGGTGAGCCGCTCGCGGAGGGCGTCCGACGACAGGATCTCGTCGGGCCGGAAGTGACGCGCCGCGAACGTCGACTTCCCGGAGCCGGCCGCGCCCACGAGCACGACCAGCCCGGGCGCGACGATGGGGATCTCGATGGTCGCCGCCATCGGCGCATGATGCCGGGCGAGGGGCGGGCGGTGGGTTGGCCCTCGCGGCAACCGGGACGTTCGCCCGGGATCAGCCGCCGATTGCCGGCGGAGGGCTCGATGTCCCCGGCGGGCTCGGCGAGGGCGTCGGCTCCGTCGTGGGCGTCGGCGCCGGGGTCGCCGGGTCAGTGGGGATGGGCGCGTCCGTTGCACCAGGTGAGGCGCCGGGATCGAGGGACCCGGACGGCGAGGAGGGCGAGACGTCCGGGGACGCCGACGGGCTGGCGGACAGCGTCGGCGTGGGCGACGGGCGTGGGGCAAGGCGACAGCTCGACGACCGGGGCGCGGGCTTCGTCGCGCCGTCCGTCTCGGCGGGCATCGTCTCGAACCCGTCGGGCACGGATCCCGCGGCGGGGAACAGCCCGGCGGCCAGCTCCCGGATGCCCTCGGGATCCGGCATCTGGATTGACCCGCGGGCATCGAACCCGGTGCGCACGAGCGGCTCCCGGAGGACGGCCCGGTAGACGCTGCCCCGTTCGATGCGGGTGGCGATGTCGACGTACTCCGCGACGAGCGCCGGGCTGACGTTCGTCTTCACGGTGCGCGCCAGACTGCGCAGGAAGCCGGCCGGGTCCCGGAGCATGCCGCCCGCGACGATCCGGTCGCGGATCGCGCCGAGCACCTCCTGCTGGCGCGCCGCGCGGGTGAAGTCGGATTCGCCGGCCGCCTTCCGGATCCGCGCGTACGCGAGCGCCCGGGCCCCGTCGAAGTGATACCTGCCCGGCGTGATCGAGAAGCCGCGCATGCCGTACTCGTCGTACGTCGGGTCGCAGAAGCCGTCGCGGACGGTGAGGTCGATCCCGCCGACCGAATCCACGAGGCCGATGAACCCGCTCATGTCCACCTGCGCCCAGTGATCAATCCGCAGGCCGAGCAGCTCGCCGAGCGCGGCCGCGAGGACCGCCTGCCCGGTCGGCGCGTCCGGGAAGTCCGCCGGATGCCACCGGACATACGAAACGAGGGAGTTGAT
This sequence comes from Candidatus Limnocylindrales bacterium, assembly GCA_035699445.1. Taxonomy (GTDB): domain Bacteria; phylum Chloroflexota; class Limnocylindria; order Limnocylindrales; family CSP1-4; genus DASSPX01. Next base: position 20,236 of record DASSPX010000013.1, read on the forward strand.
CTTCGGCCGGAACACACGACCGTCCGGGAGCGGGACGTCCACGAGGTCGCGCGGGATCGACAGCAGCGACACGGTCTCCCCGAGCGGGTCGAGCGACGCGACGATCAACGTGTCGGTCAGCGCGGTCTGGCGGCCGACGCCGCTGTCCATCCCGATGAGGAGGACGTTCACGCGCTCCACGGTCGGCGACGGCGACGGAGCCGCGGACGCGGTGGCGCTCGGGCTCGGTGGCGCCGTGGCGAACGTGCCGTCATCCGGTGCCACGGGCGGGGAAGAGGCTGCCGGCACCCACGCCCCGCCGCTCGCCGGGGCGAAGATCTCGAGCGCAGCCTCGCGCGCGACCATGGTGAGGTACGCCGCGTACGCCTGCGGGACGACGAGCGCCGCAAGCGCGACGAGCGTCCACAGGACGGTGGCCCCGGTCAGCGGCGGTCGGGCCGCGGCCGCCGTCGAGGCCACCGCGCCCGCCCGCCAGACGAGCAGCCCGAGCTGGACGACGATCAGCCCGGCCAGGACGGCGGGATCGATCAGCCGCGCCGCAAGGCTCGTGGGACCCAGGAGGAACGCGATCCCGGCGACCGCGCCGACGCCGACGACGAGCGGCAGCGCGAACACCGCTCCCTGCAGTCGCCGGCCGAGCCGGATGTGCCCCAGTCCGGGGACGAGGGCGGCGTAGAGAAGCAGGCGCGCCGAAGCACCGGGTGTGACGGAACCCGCCATGAGGTCGCGAAGGATGCAGCCTCAGGGCCCGGTCGGCAATCGGCCGAAGGTCACAGGACCACCCCGGACCCCACCGGAACCCTCCCGGGGCGCGACCGGACCCTACCGGATGCGGCGCCCCTCCCAGCCGCCGTCCCCGGACCGGACCTCGTACACGGGCTGGTCGTACACGGCCGGCCCGTGGACGACGTGCCCGTCCTCGAGCCGGAACCGCGAGCCGTGCCACGGGCATTCGAGGCAACCGTCCACCACCCGACCGCCGGACAGCGGGCCCCCGGCGTGGGCGCACGTGTCGTGGAGCGCGTGGACACGGTCGCCCACCCGCACGAGCGCGAGCGTGTTGATTCCCAGCTTGGCCTTCGTCGGCACGCCCTCGGGCAGGTCGGCCGGCAGCGTGGCGCCGTCGAGCTCGAGGCGGATCCACTTTCCGCCCGACCCGCGCCAGGCGTGCCGATTCACCATGTTCCCGAGCGCGTAGGCCACGTCGCCGCCGACGTACGCCCCGGCGGTCACGATCCCCAGGGCGACCACCGCGAGCGCCACCGGCAGCCCGCGGTCGCCTCCGCCACCGCGGAGGATCGCGGACAGGACGAGGAGCACCTGGGTCGAGAGCATGAGCGTCGCGTGCACGGTCGCCCGGACCCGCGCCGTGCCGTCCGTGTCGGCGTAGTCCGCGAGGCCGGTGACGATCGACGCGCCCATGGCCAGGATCGTGACCACGATGACGACGTCCGCGGCGGCCGGCTGCCCGACGAGGTCCAGCACCACCGCGACGAGCAGCGCGCCGATCGGGATGTCGGTGATCGCCCCATGCAGCGGATGGCTGAGCCAGCGGCCGTTCAGCAGGTCGCGAACGGGCGTGATCGCGTGGAACAGCGCGTGCACGACGCCGTGGACCGCATCGCCCAGCGGGCGCGCCCAGACCGCCTGCGCATCGATGAGCCGTGCCAGGTACCGACCGATCATCGTCCTCCTCCGCGGAAGCCGTACCCACCCTCGGGTACGGTTCCAGCATGCAATCGGATGCCGCCCTCGTGCACGCGCGCCCCGCGGAGGACTGGCGTCGGCTCCTCGTCGTGTTCTGGGTCACCAGCCTCGTCGAGGGGATCGGGGTGTCCCAGGTGTTCGCCCTCCTGCCGACGGCGCTGCGCGAGATGGGCGTGCCGGTGGCGGACCGGCTGGCGTTCATCGGGCTGTTCTCGGCGCTGATCTTCGTCGTCGGCGCGCCCCTCGTGCCCCTCTGGGGGGCCTGGGCGGACCGCTACAGCCGGAAGGCGGTGATCGTCCGGAGCGCGCTCGTCGAGGCGCTCGTGTTCCTGTGCGCCGCCCTGTCGCGCGAGCCGTGGCAGCTCGCGCTGACGCTCATGCTCATCGGCTTCCAGCTCGGCAACACGGGCGTGATGCTCGCCGGCCTGCGCGACGTCACGCCGCCACGCCGCCTGGGCACGGTGATCGGGCTGTTCGGCGCGTCCGGGCCGGTCGGATTCGCCCTCGGGCCGATCGTCGCAGGCGCGCTCATCGACGGCCTGGGTCGGTCGGTGGGTGAGGTGTTCCTCGTCTCGATGCTGCTCTCGCTCGGCACCGCCGCGCTCGTCGCGTTCGGGACCCGCGAGGTGCGCCCGGAGGTCATCCCCGCGGGGCCGATCCTGCGGCTCGCGTTCGGTGCCATCCGCGGCGCGTTGGCAGACCCCGTGGTGCGCCGCCTGTTCCTCATCTACGGGGTCGTGTTCCTCGCCACGCAGATGAGCCGGCCGTACACCCCGGTGATCGTCGAGGATCTCGTGGGGACGGGCGCGGGCCTCGCGAGCGCGATCGGTCTCGTGATGGGGACGGCCAGCCTGGTCGGCGCACTCACGTCGCCCGGGTCGGGCTGGATCGGGGATCGCATCGGCTTCCGCCCGGTGCTCATCGTGGCGCTCGCGGCGGGGGCGGTCGTGAGCCCGCTCATGCCGTTCGCGCCGGAGCTGCCGATGCTGGCGGCCCTCGCCGTCGTCCTGGGCGCCGCCGCGGCGACGGTGGGTGCGATGGTCCTGGCGCTGCTCGCGACCGAGGTGCCACCGGAGCGACGCAGCGCCACGCTCAACCTCGTCTACCTGCCGCTGTACGTGGCCGGCGTCATCGGTCCGGCGACGGGCGGGGTCGTGGCGGCCGCCACCGGATCCGCAGGACCGTTCGTGGCCGGCGGCATCGTGTTCGCCCTGGGTGCCCTCGGGGTCGCGGTCCGACGCAGGACCTCCGGCGCCTCGCACGGGGCTCCGAGCGTGGAGTACGATCCGGGCATGCGAACGGGAGTGCCCCCAAGTGCCGAACATCGCTCTGCGCCCGCGCCTGCGGCCGCTGCGGGCGGGTCAGGCGCTGCCCGGCGTCCCGACGGCCTCGACGGCTGAGGTCCAGCCCCCGGAGATCATCTCCGCCGGCGGCATCCGCTGGCTGAACATCGAGCGACCTCGCGAGGCGGAGCGGGAGTGGCTCCAGCGGGAGTTCGGGTTCCACCCCCTCGCGATCGAGGACGTGGCGTCGCGCAACCAGCGCCCGAAGCTGGACGCGTACGACGACTACCTGTTCATCGTCCTCCACTTCCCGGTGTTCGACAAGGCGACGAAGCGCCTGCTCACCGCGGAGCTGGACATCTTCGTCGGGCCCGACTACCTGATCACCCTGCCCGATCAGCCGCTGCCGGCGATCGAGTCGCTGTTCGACCGCTACGGCCAGAACGACGAGGTCCGCGAGTCGGTGTTCTCGAAGGGCACCGGGTACCTGCTGTACAAGATCGTGGACACGGGCGTCGACAGCTCGTTCCCGATGCTCCGCCGGATGGGCGACAAGCTCGACCGGCTCGAGGACGACATCTTCGAGGGCCGCTCGGCGGAGATCGTGCGCGACCTGTCGGAGGCGAAGCAGGAGATCATCAACTTCCGGCGGATCGTGCGCCCGATGCGCGCGGTGCTGCGCGATCTCGAGCGCACGAAGCAGCGCTATCTCGCCGAGGAGCTCGACATCTACTTCGACGACATCACTGATGCCGCGGAGCGGGTGTGGGACGTCCTCGAGAACTACAAGGAGGTCGTCGAGGCGCTCGAGGACTCGAACGAGTCCGTGCTGTCGCATCGCCTGAACGAGAGCCTGCGGGTCCTTACCGCGTTCAGCGTCGCGATGCTCCCGCTCACGCTCGTGGCGAGCATCTTCGGCATGAACGTCACGCTGCCCGGGGACACGAACAGCCCGCTCGAGTTCTGGCTGGTCATCGGGCTGATGGCGGTCATCCTGACCGGCGTGCTCGCGTTCTTCCGCCGCCGCGGCTACCTCTAGCCCGCCGCCGGGCCTACCTCAAGCCCGCCGCCGACGCCGACTCCGGGGCGCGCAGGAACCACCACCCGAGCCCGAGGTAGAACGCCGGGCTCAGCACGCCCGCCACGAGTGCCGGCCCGAGCACGAACGGGCTCGCCGCGTCGAGCACGATCAGCCGCCCGAGGTACGTGAGCACGAGCACGAGCGCCAGCACGGAGCCCAGCGGCGCGACCCACCTCGGGAACCCTGCCGTCCGACGCGCGAGCCACGCGAAGCCGAGCAGCGCGAGACCGGTCAGGCCGAACGTGAACAGGCCACGAGGGTCCGCCGGGAACGGCAGGTCGATCGCCACCGGCGGTGGGTTGACCGCCTTGGCCAGGTTGAAGCCGCCGTGGGCGACCGCGCCCAGGCTGCCGCCGATCGCGAGCGCGAGCGCCCACAGCGCCAGGCCCGGACCCGCGACCCGCACCCGCAGGTACACGGCGATGAGCGCCGGCGTCGTCAGGAGCGGCGCCAGCAGCAGCGCGAGACCGGCGAGCAGGTCCTGCCTGAGCACGACAAACGCGAGCGCGTAGATCGCGCCGGCCACCCCGGCCGCGATCGCCGACCAGCCGGCCAGGCGCTCGAACTCCGCGTCATCCAGCGCCGCCCTCGCTGCCGGCGCACCCGGAACCCGATCCGACATGCCGCCCTCCCCAGGCCGTCCGCGACGCGCCTTCCCGCCCACGCGGGGGCCACGATCGGTGCGCGCAGGATGACAGCCCGGGCGACGGAAGGCCAGTGGGTGCGCGGCCGGTGCGGGCCTACGCGGGCAGGTCCCGCTCGGCCTCGCCCGTGTAGCGCATGTCCGGCCGGATGAGCCGGTTCGCCGCCGCCTGCTCGATCGCGTGCGCGGTCCAGCCCGCGTGACGCGCGAGCGCGAACGTCGCCGGGAACAGGTCCGGCGTCAGGCCCACGCCCATGAGCACCGGCGCGGCGAAGAACTCGACGTTCGTCTTCAGCGGCCGCTCGGGGTGCTTCTCGGCGAGCACGCGCAGCGCCACGTCCTCGACCCGGATCGCGAGGTCCAACCAGTCCGGCTTGCTGGACATCGACTCCGCGACCTTGCGGAGCGCGGCCGCCCGCGGGTCGTACGCGCGGTAGACCCGGTGCCCGAAGCCCATCAGCCGCTCGCCGCGCGCAAGGGCATCGCGAACCCAGGCCTCGGCATGCTCGGGCGAACCGACCTCGTGGATCTGCTCCACGACCTCGGACGGCGCTCCGCCGTGGAGCGGTCCCTTCAGCGCGCCGATCGCACCCACGACCGCCGACGCGAGATCCGACCGGGTGGCCGTGATCACCCGGCAGGCGAACGTCGACGCGTTGAGCCCGTGCTCCGCGCCGACGATGAAGTACGCGTCGAGCGCGCGGGCCGTGGCGTCGTCCGGCAGCCGTCCGTTGAGCTGGTAGAGGAAGCCCGACACGAGCGGCAGGGACGGGTCGGGCTCGACGATCGCCTCGCCGCGGCGGATGCGGGCGAAGGCCGCCAGCGCCGAGGGGGAGAAGGCGGTGATCGCCCGCGCCTGCTCGACGGTCGGCGGCCACGTGAGATCCCGGGTCGCGCCCCACACGGAGACGGCCGTTCGCAGCGCGTCCATCGGCCTGGCGTTCGCGGGCAGCGCGCGCAGCGCGGTCACGACGGGCTCCGGCACCGGCGCCGTGGGCAGCGCCGCATCGGGTCGCCACTCGCCGGTCCACAGAAGCTCGGCGACGGCCGGAAACGAGCCGTGCTCGACGAGGTCGCCGATCCGATAGCCGCGGTAGAGCAGCCGGCCGTTCGCGCCGTCGACCAGCCCCAGGGACGACTCGGCCGCGACGACCCCCTCGAGCCCGGGCGAGTACGGACGGTCGTCGACGGGCGGAGCTGTGGCCGTCGCGGGCGAGGCAGGATCAGTCATGCGCCCGATGGTAGCCCTCGGGCGACGGGGAGGGTCCGCCCGGCAGTCAGCGCGTCCCTTCGAGGGCGCGCAGGACGAGCCGCACGAGGATGGCGCCGACGGTCGCAACGGCGAGCGCGGCGATGAATCCCTGCACCTGCCCGAGGCCCATCTCCCGGCTGAGCCAGCCGCCGACGACGCCACCCACGACGCCGACGACGATGGTGGGCAGGCAGCCACGGGCGCTCCGGTCGCTGACGAACCAGCCGCTGATCGAGCCGGCCAGGAAGCCGATGACGAGCCATCCGATCAGGTTCATGTCCATGGCCGGAGTCTCGCACGCTCAGCCGGGGCGGGGTGCCAGGAAGTCGGCGACCGCGTCCACGAACGCCGCGGCATGCGTGTGGTGGGCGCCGTGGCGGGCGCCGTCGATCACCGCCAGGCGGCCGCGCGCGAGCCGGGAGGCCAGCTCGCCGCTGCCCGCACGGAAGACGGGCCGGCTCTCGCCGCCGACGAGGAGCAGCGTCGGCTGGCGCACGCCGGCGAAGCGTGCCGGGACGTCCACGCCGGCCGCCGCGAGCTCGCGCGGGATCGTGTGCGCGGCCGAGACGCGTGCCGGCCAGACGGCGTCGGCGCGGAAGGCCGCGATCGCCGCGTCGTCCATCCCGACCACGACGCGCATGAACTGCTCGAGCGCGCCCTCGCGATCCCCGTCGCGGACGCGGTGCTCGAGCTCCGCGACGAGATCCGCCCGCTCGAATCGCTCGCCCCTCGGGGCCGGCGCGCCTTCGTAGACGACGAGCCGCCGGAGGGCCGTCGTCCGCTCCGCGGCGCCCAGGCCGCAGCGGCCACCGAACGAGTGGCCGACGACGTCCACCGGCGCGCCGGTCTCGTCCGCCACGGTCTCGACGACCGCAGCGAGGTCGTCGTACTCGTCCTCGATCCGGTAGCCGTCGGCGATCGAGGCCGGACCGTCGCCGGATGCCCCCCGCCCGCGACGGTCCACGGCGAACAGCTCGAAGCGCGTCGCGAGCATCGGCGCGACCACCCGCCACGTCGTGTGGTCGGAGGTCGTGCCGTGGACGAGGACGACCGGCGCCCCGGCGCCAAGGCGGAAGACCGCGATCGGGACACCCGCCGGTCCGGCGACCCGCCGCCAGGGTTCGGTGGGGAATGGCGCGGCCACCGTCAGGCGCGACGAAACACGGCCGCCTCCCACACGAGGCCCATGCGCTCCGTCGCGACCGGGCTGAAGCCCATCGCCGAGAGCGTGGCCACGAGGCGGTTCGTGGGATGTACCCAGACCGTGAAGCTGCCGCGGCGGAGCCGGTTCCACGCGCGCTCCGCCCGGGCAGCCGCACGGGTCCACCAGGTGTCGCGCGGGTAGACGAGGCCGTACAGCCGGGTCGCGAGCGCTGCGGTGCTCGTGACCACGGCATCGAATCGCGGGTCACAGCAGATCACGCGGTCGAGCGTCACGATGTCGGCGGGCTCGATCGATGGCGCCTCCGCGACCACGTCACCGTGCACGAACCGGATCCGGTCGGCGAATCCTCGGCGCGCCGCCTCCTCCCGGGCGGCGTCGAGATAGGCACCGGAGGCATCGACGTGGGTGGCGCTCGCGAGACCGCGCTCGAGCAGCGCATGGCCGATCGCCCCCACGCCGCCGCCGACGTCCACGAGCGTCGCGCCGGCGATGCCCTCGGCCGCGATCAACTCGATCAGCCGTGCCGTGTGCTGTGACGGACCCCGCCGGCGGTACTCGCGCAGGTCGTTCGCCGCGCGTTTCGCGCCGAACTGGGCCTCCCAGTCGTTGCCCGGCCCGGCAGCGCAGCAGTCGTTGCTCATGTGTCGATCCGCCCGGCCGCCGGCCGGTCCAGGACCCACGTCGCGCGCTCGTGTGCAGCCGCCGCGGCGGGCAGCTCGCGCGGCGAGGCGTCGCCGCGCAGCGCCCGGGCCAGGACGTCCGCCTTGGCACCACCGGTCGCGACGACGAGCACCCGCCGCGCCGCGCCCACCACAGCCGGGTGGAGCGTGACCCGCTCGACGTGCGGCTCCACGTGGGTCGGGGCGGGAATCGCCACCACGAGCTCGACCGCGTCCCACGCCGGCGAGCCCGGGAACACCGACAGCAGGTGCCCGTCCGGCCCGATGCCGAGCAGGAGGAGATCGAACCGGGGCCAGCCGTCCGGGTCCGGCTCCGGGCCCGCGCGGCGCAGCTCCGCCTCGTAGGCGCGCGCCGCGTCCGCCGTGCCGCCGCCGCTGGCGATCGCGGCCGCCATCGGCATCACGTGAACCTGCTGGTTCGGGATCACGACACCGTCGGGGTCGACGCCGGGCTGTCCGCCGGTCCCCGTGGCCCGGCGGCCGGCGCGGAGCATCACCTGCTCGAAGGGGAGCGCGTTCGACAGCGGGTGGTCAACCGGGACGTAGCGGTCGTCGCCCCACCAGACGTGGACGCGCGACCAGTCCACCCGGGTGGATACCGGCGGTCGCGACAGCACCTCGTACAACGGCGGCGCGGACGACCCGCCGGTGGTGGCCCAGTGCGCGACCCCCCGTGCGGCGATGGCTTCGGCGAGCGCGTCGGCGATCCGGCCGGCCGCGAGGGCCGCGGCGGTCGCCGGGGTCTCGGCGATGACCAGCTCCGGTCGGGTCATGCCGCCTCCGTCCCGCTCGTCGCGGCGGCGAGCGCCGCCGCCATCCGGATCGTCTCGACGGCGATCGGATCGCGCCCGCCGATCTCGATCGCCTCGTCGAGCAGGTCGACGTCGCTCCGCCTTGGGGCCTTGAACGTCCGCTCGAGCGCCTCGACGCCGTCGAGCCAGACGCGCACGTGGACGTTCTCCGCCTCCGCGGTCACGTCGGCCCGGAGCTCGGAGGCGCGTCGCTCCGCGAGCAGCTCGACGCGCAGCGTCGTCCCGCTGGGCATGGCCGATTCGACCGGACGGATGACGACCGCCATGTCCCCGTGCTGGCCCCGCAACGTGCCGGTGAGGCCGCGGTGCATCGCCGTCGCGGCGCCCCGCGCGGCGCTCGCGCCCGGACGGCGGCCGGCGGCTCCGCGGCTCTCCGCCGGTTGGAGCGGCCGGGCGACCCGCAGGTCGAGCCGGGACGCCAGCCAGGCGACGTGGTAGAGCGGCTTGATGACGTTCGTGGAGCCGGGTGCCCCGGTCTCGTCGTGCGTCCCGTACGTCACGCTCACCCGGCGCAGGTAGGTCAGGTAGGGCAGGAACTCCGGCATGTCGAACACCGCCGCGATCGCCTCGCGCCAGCGCGACTGACGCACGAGGGCGAAGTCGCGGATCGACAGCCGCGGGAAGCGGTCGTACAGCGCGGCCAGGTCTCGGATCCGGTCGAGCCCGTCGCCGGACCATGCCGAGCCGTCGACCACGAGTCGGTCGGCCGCGGCGAGGAGGTCCTGCGCCGGACGGCTCGCGAGGCTCGGCTCGCCGGGCCACCACAGCGTGACCGGAAGGTCATGGATGAGGAGCGGGGTGACGAGCGCAGCCAGATGCCGGCCGGCCTCCCCGCCCGCGGTCAGGAAGATCAGCTCGGCGCACGTCTCCGGCGCGTCCTCGCGGGGGAGGACGCAGAAGGCCTGGACACGGGCGTCGATCCAGGAGGGGCCGTCCGGATCGGCGGACAGGACGGCGAGCGTGCGCGAGGGGTGACGTCCGGTGAGCCGGCTGACGATCGCCGCGCAGCGTTCGGCCACCTCCGGGGTGCGCGCGATGATCACGAGGTTCATCACGCTCGTGCGCGCCGCGACGTGCCGGCCCGGCGCGCCGTCGATCGGCGCCGTCAGGTCGGTGGACGCCCAGATGCGGGCGAGTTCCTTCTCGATGTCCTCGATCGTGTGGACGCGCGACTGGAACCGCAGCGTCGGCTCGTTCGGCCGCGGGGCGTCGGCGAGCGCGATCCGGCCGCCGCCCGCCGGCCGGATGCCGACCGCGATCACCTCGCCGTAGGTCCGGTCGCTCAGCGCGCCGTCGCCGCCGGGGGTCGTGCCGTCCCCGTTCGCCGGACTCCGTCCGCTCGGTCCCTCGACCATCGCCGCTGCCCGCCGTGCCGTCCGCGGGCTCAGATCCGCCGCCAGCGGCGGCCGTCGCGCGCGAGCAGGTCGTCGGCGGCCTCGGGCCCCCACGTGCCGGCGTCGTAGTTCGGGAACGCCGGCGGCGCCTCGTCGGCCCACGCCTCGACGATGGGGTCGACGATCGACCACGCCTCCTCCACCTCGTCCGCGCGGGTGAACAGCGACGCGTCGCCCAGGAGCGCGTCGAGGATGAGCGTCTCGTACGCGTCGGGGGAATCGGTCTGGAACGCCGAGCCGTACGTGAAGTCCATCGTGACGTTCCGGATGTCGACGCCGAGGCCGGGCACCTTCGCGCCGAACCGGAGCATGATCCCCTCGTCCGGCTGGATCCGGATCGCGAGCAGGTTCGGCTCCGGATCCGCGGTCGAGTCCTCGAACAGCCGGTGGGGGACCGCCTTGAACTGGATCGCGATCTCCGTCGACCGCTTCGGGAGCCGCTTGCCGACGCGCAGGTAGAACGGGATGTCGCTCCAGCGCCAGTCCTCGACGAACAGCCGCGCGGCGACGAACGTCTCGGTCTCCGACTCGGGATCCACCTCCGGCTCCTGGCGGTAACCGGGCACCGGGTTGCCGGCCACCCAGCCGGGTCCGTACTGGCCGCGGACGACATCGCGCCGGACCTGGTCCGGCCCGGGCCTGGCGATCGCCCGCAGCACCTTGACCTTCTCGTCCCGGAGGGCGTCGGCCTCGAACGTCGCGGGCGGCTCCATCGCCACCAGCGAGAGGAGCTGCAGGAGGTGGTTCTGGAGGAAGTCCCGGGACGCGCCCGTCTCCTCGTAGAAGGAGCCGCGGTTCTCGACCCCGATCGACTCCGCCACGGTGATCTGCACGTGATCGATGTGCCGCCGGTTCCAGATCGGCTCGAAGATCCCGTTCCCGAAGCGGAAGACGAGCAGGTTCCGGACCGTCTCCTTCCCGAGGTAGTGGTCGATGCGATAGACCTGCCGCTCGCGGAAGACCTTGCCCACCTCCCGGTTCAGGCGAACCGCCGAGTCGAGGTCGTACCCGAACGGCTTCTCGATGATCACCCGGCGCCAGCCGCCGTCGTGCCGCTCGTGGTCGAGCCCCACCCGTCCGAGCTGCGCGACCACTTCGGCGAACGCGCTCGGCTGGGTCGCGAGGTAGTAGAGGCGGTTGCCGCGGGTTCCCTGCTCCTTGTCGATCCCGTCCAGCCGGGCGGCGAGCGACTCGTACATCGCCGGATCGCCGAAGTCGCCGCGGTGGTACGTGATCCGCTGGGCGAGGTCGTCCCAGGCGCCCGCATCGACCGGATGGACGCGGCTGAACTTCTCGAGGCTCGCGCGGAGGTCGGCCCGGAACGTGTCGTCCTCGTAGTCGCGGCGACCGACGGCGACCACCGAGAACTCGTGGGGCAGCAGGTTCGTGCGCCACAGCTGGTACAGGGCGGGGACGACCTTCCGATGGGCGAGGTCCCCGGTGGCACCGAACAGGACGAGCGCGCACGGGTCGGGGATGCGCTCCAGTCGCAGGCCCTCGCGCAGCGGGTTCTCCGCCGGTGCGCGCCCGGCCGTGGATCGCCGGCGACCCTGCCGGGACAGGCGGAGCTCGCGCATCGTCCGCGGCTGGCGGGCTGGCCGGCCGCCGCGATCGGGCGTGGCCGGGGCCGACGGACCGGGGCCCTCCGGCGCCGTCCCGGGCTCGGCTTCGGGGGCCGAACGCTCCGGGCGCTTCGTCGCCGGTTTCGAAGGGGCCGTCACGGGACGCTCATCTCGCTTCGCGTGGCTCAGCCGGTCTTCACCGCATGGCCACCAAACTCGTTCCGCAGGGCTGCGAGCACCTTCGCGCCGTACGAATCGTCCTGGCGTGACCGGAAGCGCGTGAGGAGCGACAGCGTGATGACCGGCGCCGGGACGTCCTTGTCGATCGCCTCCTGGACCGTCCAGCGGCCCTCGCCCGAGTCCGCGACCCAGCCCTTGAGCGAGGCCAGGTCCTGGTCGTCCTGGAGCGCGCGCTCGAGCAGCTCGAGCAGCCACGAGCGAACGACCGAGCCGTGGTTCCACAGGCTGGCGATCGCCGCCAGATCGAGGTGGTAGTCGCTGGCGTGCATGATCTCGAAGCCCTCGGCGTACGCCTGCATCAGGCCGTACTCGATGCCGTTGTGGACCATCTTCACGTAGTGGCCCGCCCCGGGCCCGCCGACATGGAGGTACCCGCCGTCCGGCGCCAGGCTGCGGAAGATCGGCTCGAGCGGCTGCACCGCCTCCGCGTCGCCGCCGACCATCATGCAGTAGCCCACCTGGAGACCCCAGATGCCCCCGGAAGTGCCGGCGTCGACGTAGTGGATGCCGCGCTCGCGGAGCTGCGGATGGCGGCGCACGTCGTCGTGGAAGTTCGTGTTGCCGCCGTCGATGATCGTGTCGCCCGGCTCGAGGTGCTCGAGGAGCTCCTCGATCTGGGCCTCCGTCGCGTCGCCCGCGGGAACCATGATCCAGACCGCGCGCGGCTTCGCCAGCTTGCCGACGAGCTCCTCGATCGTGAATGCCGGCTCGGCGCCCTCGCCCGCGATCTCGCGCGTCTTCTCGGGCGTGCGGTTGTAGGCCACGACCTCGTGCCCGTCGCGGAGGAGGCGGCGGACCATGTTCGCGCCCATGCGTCCGAGGCCGATGAAACCAATCCGCATGCCAGGCCTCCAAGGGCTGTCGTGCGCGGCGAGGGCACGCCGCAGCGGCCAAGGGTGATCAGCGTCAGGGCGACAGGATAGGTCCGCCTTCCCGTCGTGTGGTTGCAGCCGCCTTGTGGTCGGGCAGGCTCATGGTCCGAGCAGCGCCCGCCGGATCACCTCGAGCGCCTCGAACGCGCCGATGCTGTCGAACAGGCGTGCCCCGTGGAGCGCCCACTCGTGGAGCAGCTTGACGGCGAGGCACGCGAGGAGCGCCGCGGCCAGACGTGGCGCCGTCCACGTGACCGGGCGGGACCGGTGATGGAGCGCGGCCACGAGCAGGAACCAGACCTCGAACACGTTCGGGAACACGAGCAGGAGCAGGCGCTCACCGGTCAGCTCGTAGGCGATGAAGCCGACCATCCGGAAGGCGTACAGGCTCAGCGCGACCGTCCGTTCGAGGCCGGTCCAGCGTGCGGCCGCGATCACGAACGCGGCGAGGTAGACCTGGTCGACGACCTTGTCGAAGCGCTGGTAGTCGTCGACGCCGCCGAGGTCGAGGAGCTCGAACAGGAACAGGTCGGACAGGTCGACGGCGATCGCGAGCAGCCCGCCGGCGAGCGGCCAGCGCAGGACGGGCAGCGAGCCGGCGATGCGGATCACGCCCACGACGAGCATCTCGGGCGTCACGGCGGCAAGGATCGCAGCCCGGGTGGGGGTCTCGGCGGGTCAAGGCGCTCGCCGGCCGCACATCGGTCGTGACCGCGAGGTTGGCATCCGGCGGTCAGCGGTCCTCACGGCCGCCGGTCACGGACCTGTCGACCTCGCACGGGTGCGCGCCCGTCGTGGCAGAGCCGCCGCACGGTGGCTTCGGCGACCCGGGAACGTCACGGAACGCGGGCCCGGACCCGCCGTGGCCCCACGAAGTCCGGGGGATGCCAACCTGGTGGTCATCGCGCCGACGCATGGTCATCGCGCCGACGCGGCGATGGCTCTCCCGCCCGGAGCCCGAGCGTGACCGCTCGCGTCAGCCCTGCTCGGCGGCCTCGATGGCGAGCACTTTCCCCAGCCGGCGCCGGTGACGCTCCTCACCGCTGAACGACGCTCCCAGGAACGCCTTGGCGGCCTCGATCGCGGGCTCCGCGCCGATCACCCGGGCGCCGAGGACCAGGACGTTCATGTCGTCGTGCTCGACACCCTGGCGGGCCGAGTACGTGTCGTGGCACACCGAGGCGCGGATCCCGCGCATCTTGCACGCCGCGATCGCGGCTCCCACGCCCGAACCGCAGATGAGGATCCCGCGATCCGCCTCGCCCTCCCGGATCGCCAGCCCGAGCCGCTGCGCGAAGTCGGGGTAGTCGTCGTTGGGGTCGGAGCCGTCCCCGCCCAGGTCGCGCAGCTCGTGTGTGCCGCCGAGCTCGCGGCCGAGGCGCTCGAGCACCTCGCGCTTGAGCGGCGCGCCGGCGTGGTCCGCGGCGAACGCGACGCGCATCAGCCGTGGCCTGGATCGGTCGACGGCGTCCGGTCCACGCCCGGGTCGCCCTCGGCGAGCGTCGGGTGCGAGCCGTGCAGGCCCCCGCCGACGTGCCCGTGCGGACCCCACCCGTGCGGCTGCTCCAGCGTTCCCACCCGGCCGCGGAGCCCCTCTTCGACGACCCGTCGAGCGACGTCGGCGACGCGTTCGTCGGTGAACCCGAAGCGCTGGAAGATCGTGCCCGCAGGCGCCGAGGCGCCGAAATGGTCGAGCCCGACGATCGCTCCCTCGTCGCCCACCCAGCGCTCCCAGCCCAGTGAGACGCCGACCTCGACGGACACCCGCCTGCGGACCGCCGGCGGCAGCACGCTGTCCCGATACGCCTGGTCCTGGGCCTCGAATCGCTCCCAGCAGGGGAGCGAGACGACGCGCGCGGGGATGCCGTCGGCCGCGAGGCGGTCGGCCGCGGCGACGCACAGCTGGAGCTCGGACCCGGTCCCGATGAGGATGACGGCCGGCGCCTGCCCGTCCCTGGCGTCGCGGACGACGTACCCGCCACGGCGCACGCCCTCGCGGGCGCGCTCCGCGGTCCCCTCGATCACGGGCAGCTTCTGGCGCGTGAACGCCAGCGCGACCGGACCGTGGTCACCCGTCGTCCTTCGCTCGACGGCGAGCGCCCAGGCGGCGACCGCCTCGTTCGGGTCGCCCGGCCGGACGAACCACAGGTTGGGGATCGCCCGGAGCGCGGCGTAGTGCTCGACCGGCTGATGGGTCGGCCCGTCCTCGCCCAGCCCCACGGAGTCGTGGGTCCAGACGTACACGACGTCCAGGCCCGACAGCGCGGCGAGCCGGACCGAGCCGCGCATGTAGTCGGAGAACGTGAGGAACGTGGCCGCGTAGGGCAGGAACCCGCCGTGGCAGGCGATCCCGTTCGCGATGCCGCCCATCCCGTGCTCGCGCACCCCGAACCGGAGGTTGCGTCCCGGATGGTCGGCGGCGAAGTGGTCGTGGCCGTTCGCCTTGACGTCGGTGAGGTTCGACTCGGACAGGTCCGCGGAGCCGCCGAACAGCTCCGGCAGCGGCGCGGCGAGCGCGTTCAGCGCGTCCGCGCTCGCGTTCCGGGTCGCGATCTCCTCGCCCACCGCGTACCGCTTCAAGCCGCCGTCCCAGCCGTCCGGCAGCTGCCCTGCCAGGCGCCGCCGCAGCTCGGCTGCCTCGGCGGGGAACGCGGTGGCGTAGCGCTCGAACCGCTCGTCCCAGTCGCTCGCGAGCGCCTTGCCCCGGCCGACCGCCTCGCGAAAGACGGCAAGAGCCTCCTCGGGCACGTGGAACTGGAGGTCCGGATCCCAGCCGTACGCCTCCTTCGTCAGCCGGACCTCGTCCGGGCCGAGCGGCGCGCCATGCGCCTTCTGCGTGTCCTGCTTGTTCGGGCTGCCGTACCCGATGTGCGTGCGGACCGCGATGAGCGACGGGCGGTCGTCCCGCTTGGCCGCCTCGATCGCCGCCTCGATCGCGGCGATGTCGTTGCCGTCCGGCACCCGCTGGGTGTGCCAGCCGTACGCGTCGAAGCGGCCGATGACGTCCTCGCCGAAGGCCCACGCGGTCGGCCCGTCCAGCTGGATCCCGTTGTCGTCGTAGAGCGCGATCAGCTTGCCCAGGCGCAGGTGCCCGGCGAGCGAGCACGCCTCCGCCGCGACGCCCTCCTGGAGGTCGCCGTCGGAGCAGATTACGAAGGTCCGGTGGTCGATGAGCGCGTGGCCGGGCCGGTTGAACTCGAACGCCAGCCGTCGCTCGGCGATCGCCATGCCCACCGCGTTCGCGATCCCCTGGCCGAGCGGTCCGGTGGTCGCCTCGACGCCCGGCGTGAGGCCGTACTCCGGGTGTCCGGGCGTGATCGAGCCCCACTGCCGGAAGCGCTTCAGCTCCTCGAGCGGGACGTCGTACCCCGTGAGGTGGAGCAGCGAGTAGAGGAGCATCGATGCGTGCCCCGCCGAGAGCACGAACCGGTCCCGGTCGGGCCAGTCCGGACGCGTCGGCGCATGGCGCAGGTGCCGGGTCCAGAGGACGTAGGCCATCGGGGCCATGCCCATGGGCGCCCCGGGGTGACCGGAGTTCGCCTGCTGGACGGCGTCGATGGACAGGGTGCGGATGGTGTCGATCGCCAGCCGGTCGACATCACGTGCGACGAGGGTCATGAGAACGCGTCTCCGCTCAGGAGCCGGGATTCGATCAGGTCTGCCAGCCGATCGTACCCCGTGCACGCGCCATCCTCGCGCCCGCAGGCCGTGTCGGCATCGCACGTGGCTATCCTCGCGCGGTGCCGACACTGCTCCGCGAGGTTCCCGTGCGACCGCTCGCCGTGCAACGCGGATCCGCGCCCCGCTCGTCGCGGGACGCTGTTCGCGCCGTCGTGCTCGGGGATCTCATGCTCGATGTCGTCGTCGCGCCTGCGCTCCCGCCGGAGCGAGGCACCGATGTGCCCGGTCGCGTGCTGCTCCGCCAGGGCGGCTCCGCGGCGACGACGGCTCGCTGGCTGGCACGGCTCGGGGTCCGGACCTCGTTCGTCACCGCCATCGGTCGCGACGGGCCCGGGCGGGCGCTCGCCGCACGGGTATCCGCCGACGGCGTGCGGCTGCGCGCGGTGCGCGTGCCCGGGGTGCCCACCGGGCGGATCGCGGTCGTGCTGGATCCGAGCGGCGAGCGCACGTTCGTGGCAGATCGGGGCGCCGCCGACCGGCTCGCGCCGTCGGACCTCCGGCCGGCCTGGTTCGACCGGACCGACGTGCTCCACCTGCCCGCCTACTCGCTGCTCACCCGCCCTCTCGCCGACGCGGCCCGGCGCGCCGTCGGCCTGGCTCGGGATCGTGGCGCCATCGTGAGCGTCGATCTTGCCTCGAGCGGGCCGCTGCTCGCGGCCGGCCGCGGCGCGGCGCGTGCCCTCGTCGATGAGCTGGCGCCCGACATCCTGTTCGCGACCGCCGGGGAGGCGCGAGCGCTGGTCGCCGGCCGGCGGATCGACGTCCTCGCTGCGCTCGCGCCCATCGCCGTCGTCAAGCGTGGATCCGAGGGTGCGAGCGTGCTCCTCAGGGACGGCGACGCGGTGCTCCGCTTCGACGTCGCGACCACGCCGCTGCGAGCGACCGACACGACAGGCGCGGGCGACGCGTTCGATGCGGGCTTCCTCGCCGCGTGGCTGGCGGCGCGTCAGGCCGGAACGCCACGGGCGGCCGCCGTCCAGCGCGCGACCATGGCCGGGCACCGGGCAGCCGCCCGGCAGCTCGCGTCGCCGCCCGGGGAGCTGTCGTTCGCATGAGCGGACCGCTCGCCGCTCGCGGGCCGGTCCGCGTCACCGCGGAGGTCGCGGCCGCGCTCGCCGCGAGGCAGCCGGTGGTGGCGCTCGAGTCCACGCTCATCAGCCACGGGCTGCCCTACCCGCGGAACCTTGAGGTCGCCCGCGCGTCCGAAGCCGCCGTCCGCGCCTCGGGAGCCGTGCCGGCGACGGTCGCGGTCGGCGAGGGCGAGGTCCGCGTCGGGCTCGGGCCCGACGACCTGGAGCGGCTCGCGACGGCACCCACGGGCAGCGTGCGCAAGGCGTCCCGGCCGAGCCTGGCCGCGGCGATCGCGGATGGCGGCTGGGCGGCGACCACGGTGTCGGCCACGATGATCGCGGCGGCGGCGGTCGGGATCCGCGTGTTCGCCACGGGCGGCATCGGCGGCGTCCACCGCGGGGCGCTGGGCGGGGCGCGGCCCACGTTCGACATCTCCGCCGACCTCGATGAGCTCGCCCGGACGCCCGTCGCCGTCGTCTGCGCGGGCCCGAAGGCGATCCTCGACGTGCCGGCAACGCTCGAGTACCTCGAGACGCGCGGCGTTCCGGTCGTCACGATCGGCGCGGAGGAGCTGCCCGCGTTCTACGCCCGCTCATCCGGGCTCCGATCGCCGCTGTCCGTGCCGGACGTGCCGGCGGCCGCACGGCTGGTGACGGCACACTGGGGGCTGGGGCTGAGCTCCGGCGTGCTCGTGTGCGTCCCGGTCCCGGCGGACGACGCGCTCCCGGACGATGTCGCTCGGTCGGCCGTCGAGCGGGCCGTCGAGGACGCGGAGCGTGCCGGGATCCACGGCCCGGAGCTGACGCCATGGCTGCTGGCGCGGATCGCCACGCTCACCGACGGGGCATCCGTCGCGGCCAACATCGCGCTCATCGAGCACGATGCGAGGGTCGCCGGCGAGCTCGCGGCGGCCCTCGCTCGAGCCTGACGCCGGACCAGCCCGTCCTCCTCGCCCGCGGGCATCGATCGCCTTGCTGGCCGCTGGGGCCGTCGGTACACTCGGGCGACCGTGCCGCTCCGAGGGAGCGCACGGGGCCGGCGATCGCGGTCTCCCGGGCCGCGCCGGGTTCCTGAGGGGTCCGGATCGCCCGCCGGCGGTGCGGCCGGACGAGGAGCGAGATGCGCATCTACGACGGGAGCCCGCGGCAGGACTTCGAGGAGGTCTTCCGCTCGATCGGCGCGTTCCTCGACCAGCGCGGCATGCGCGAGGTCCTGCTCGTCGAGGCGCCCGACGGCTTCATCGTCCAGGGCCTCGTCACGGCCGGATCCAGCGGCGGCGCGTGGTCGGATTCGCTCGGCACCCAGGTCAAGGAGACACTCACGTTCCTCGACGACGACATCGCCCGGTTCATGGACGAGGCCGTCGCCCGGCGCGGACGCGGCGAGACCCCGCCCGAAGGCAGCGCCGGGTACTACGAGAGCGCGTTCCGCGTGCTCGGCCGCTACATGGACGAGCAGAAGCCGCGCGACGTGTTCTTCTTCGAGCAGCAGGGCGCGTTCGTCGTCCGTCTGCTCGCGGGCGGGCAGGCGGGCGCCCACCACGTCCTCGCGGAGTTCACGAAGGAGGACATCACCGAGCTCGTCGCCCGTGGCCCGCTGCTTCGCGCCGCCGACATCCGTCCGGGAGCCGCCGCCCAGCCGGCCACGCCTGGCTGAGTCGCCCGCGTCGGACTACCCTCGCCACAGGCAGCAATCAAGGAGGACGACCATGAAGGCACTTCGAACCGTGGCCGTGGCGCTCGGCGTCACGCTCGGCGCGCTGATCATCATCCCGCTCGTCGTGCTCGCCGGACTCTTCGTCTGGCTGAAGCTCACCGAGGAGGCTGACGAGGAGGCGCTCGAGCTCGAGACCGAGTCCGTCTGACCCCACCGGACGCGCCGGACGCCGTGTCCGGCGCCCGACCGCTCACGTCGACGCCCGCCGGACCGGCGGGCGTTCGTGATTCTCCCGGCTGCGGGCCGCGCGGCGCGCCGGCCGGCGGGCCGCGCCTGTGACGCACCCGTCCACTCCCCGCGAGCGCCGGATCGCCGAAATCGGCGTGCTCGTCGTGGTCCTGTGCTGGGCCGCGAACTTCGTGATCGTCAAGGCCGCGATCGCCGACGTCCCCGCGCTCGTGTTCACGGGGATCCGGTACGTCCTCGCGTCGGGATCGCTCCTCTTGCTCCTCCGGCTGCGCACCGGGTCGATGCTCATCCCGCGCCGCGACCTCGGCGTGGCCCTCCTGCTCGGGGCGCTCGGCTTCGGGGTCTACCAGGTGCTCTGGATCAGCGGGCTGCGCACGATCACGGCCGGCGAATCCGCGCTCCTCGTGGCCACCTCGCCCGTGATCGTCGCGCTCGTGGCCGCGGCGATCGGCGTGGAGTCGCTGTCGGTCGGCAGGTCGCTCGGCGTGCTGGTCTCGTTCGCCGGCGTCGCGCTCGTGATCGGGGCCGGCGGCGACCTGGCCCTCGGCGCCTCGCTCGGGGGCGAGCTCCTGACGCTCGGCGGCACCGTGGCCTGGTCCGCGTACACGGCCTTCACCGCGAAGGCGATGCGCCGGATCGACGCGGTGCCGCTCACCGCCTGGGCCGTGGTGGGCGGAACCCTCGTCGTCGTCCCCCTTGCCGCCTGGGAGGCAGCGACGGGACCGGCCTTCTCCCTCGGCCCGGCGAGCCTCGCCGCGATCGCCTACTCGGGCATCCTCGCCGCCGGTCTCGCGAACGTGCTCATCGCGCATGGCGTGCGCCTCGTCGGCCCCACGACGGTGACCGTCCTCCAGTACGGCGTGCCGCCGCTCGCGGTCGTGCTCGGGGCGGTGTTCCTGCGCGAGGAGATCCTGCCCGGGCACGTGCTCGGCGGGCTCGTCATCGTGCTCGGGGTGGTGCTGATGCGGGCGGCGGGAGCGAGTCGCCCCCGCGCCGGGGGGGCCGCCGTCCCGCGATGACCGCGGAGCCGTGCGGGGGCGGCGATTCGACCTGCGGGCCGGCTTTTCGGTAGCATTCGAAAAACCCCCGGAGGACCTGACCTGTGGCGAAGTATGTCTTTGTGACCGGAGGCGTGACCTCCTCACTCGGCAAGGGCATCACCGCCGCCAGCATCGGCCG
This sequence comes from Candidatus Limnocylindrales bacterium, assembly GCA_035699445.1. Classification (GTDB taxonomy): domain Bacteria; phylum Chloroflexota; class Limnocylindria; order Limnocylindrales; family CSP1-4; genus DASSPX01. The sequence goes on from DASSPX010000013.1 coordinate 40,763, forward strand.
CCTGTTCAAGGCCCGCGGCCTGCGCGTCTCGATCCTCAAGCTCGACCCGTACATCAACGTCGATCCGGGGACGATGTCGCCGTACCAGCACGGCGAGGTGTTCGTCACCGACGACGGCGCCGAGACGGACCTCGACCTCGGGCACTACGAGCGGTTCATCGACGAGAACCTGACCCAGCTCAGCAACGTCACGACCGGGCGGATCTACCAGGCCGTGATCGCCAAGGAGCGGCGCGGCGACTACCTCGGCGGCACCGTCCAGGTGATCCCGCACATCACGAACGAGATCAAGGAGCGGATCAGCCGGGTCGCCCGGGACGGCGAGCCGGACGTCGTGATCGTCGAGGTCGGCGGCACGGTCGGCGACATCGAGAGCCTGCCCTTCCTCGAGGCGATCCGCCAGATGCGCAAGGACGTCGGGCGCGCGAACGTCCTCTACGTCCACGTGACGCTCCTGCCCGCGCTCGCGGCGACCGGCGAGCTGAAGACGAAGCCCACGCAGCACTCCGTCAAGGAGCTGCGCGGGATCGGCATCCAGCCGGATGTCATCGTCCTCCGCGCGGACGGGCCCGTGCCGGACGACATCCGCGAGAAGGTCGCGCTGTTCACCGACGTCGACGTCGACGCGGTCATTCCGGCGCCCACCGCGGAGACGATCTACGAGGTCCCGCTCCAGTTCGAGGCCGCGGGGCTCGGCCGGCTCCTCGTCCGCGACCTCGGCCTGGGTGATCCGGACGTGACCCCGGACCTCGACAGCTGGCGCGCCCTCGTCGACCGGATCAAGGCACCCAAGCCCGGGCTCGAGATCGCGCTCGTGGGCAAGTACATCGAGCTGCCGGATGCGTACCTCTCGGTGACGGAGGCGCTGCGCCACGCCGCCTGGGCGCACGGGGTGGACGCGAAGGTCCGCTGGGTCGACTCGGAGGCGCTCACCCACGACAACCTCCACGAACGCCTCGACGGGGCGGTCGGGATCCTCGTGCCGGGCGGCTTCGGGCATCGGGGGATCGAGGGCAAGGTGCTCGCGGCCCACTACGCGCGCGACCACCGCGTGCCCTACCTCGGACTGTGCCTCGGGCTCCAGTGCGCGGTGATCGAGTTCGCGCGCGAGGTGATCGGCACTCGCGACGTGAACTCGACCGAGTTCGACATGTTCACCGAGCACCCCGTGATCGACTTCATGCCCGACCAGCGCGAGCTCGAGGACAAGGGCGGCACGATGCGGCTCGGGCTCTACCCGGCGCGCCTCGCCGAGGGTTCCCGCGCTCGGGCGGTGTACGGGACCGAGGTGATCTACGAACGGCATCGGCACCGGTTCGAGGTGAACAACCGTTACCGGCAGACGCTCGAGGCAGCGGGCATGGATCTCAGCGGGCTGTCGCCGGACGGGCGTCTCGTCGAGATCGTCGAGCTGCGCGACCACCCGTGGTTCGTCGCCAGCCAGTTTCATCCCGAGTTCAAGTCCCGTCCGGAGCGGCCGCACCCGCTGTTCCACGGCTTCGTCGCGAGCGCGCTCGCGGTCGCAGAGGGGCGCGAGCCGGTGCTCGAGGGTGCGCGATCGACCCGGACGGCGACCGATACTGCCCCCCACGAGGCCCCGTCACCCACCCGTTCCTGACGCCGCGCCCGCCTGCCCCGGGCCGTCCGGCATTCGCCGAACCCCAACCCTGACATTCGTCCATTCGCTCCGGCTCTCCGCACCGGGAAAGTAGTTGCACACGCAACTACTTCAGCGAAAGGAACGAGCGATGGCGATCTCTCCTCCGCCCGCCCGACCGGGCGAGCCGGACGTCGCGTTCGCGGCCCCCGCGTCGGCGGATGTCTTTGACCGGACGGTCAGCAACCTGCGCGCACGCGGATTCGACGTCCGCGTGGCAGCGGACCTGGCCGAAGCACGTGCGCTCGTGCGCGACCTCATCCCCCCGGGCGCCGAAGTCCAGGTCGGTCCCTCCGTGACCCTCGAGGACAGCGGGATCCGGGCCGATATCGAGGACTCGGGGCGGTACGACGCCGTCCGCCCCCGGACGCGACGGATGGACCGCGCGACACAGGCCAGGGAGATCCGGCGGCTCGCGATGGCACCCGACTGGTCGATCGGCTCCGTGCACGCGGTGACCGAGACGGGATCGTTCGTCACCGCCTCGGCCTCCGGAAGCCAGCTCGCGACGTACGCCTCCGGAGCTGCCCGCGTCGTGTGGGTGATCGGAGCGCAGAAGATCGTGCCGGACCTCGCAGCGGCGTTCGACCGGATCGAGCGCTACGCGTTCCCGCGCGAGGACGCCCGCTCGTGGCAGGCCTACGGCGAGCCGAGCGCGATCAACCAGCTGCTGATCGTCAACGGCGAGGAGGTGCCGAGGATCACGGCGATCCTGGTCCGCGAAGCCGTCGGCTTCTGAGCGGGCCTCCGGGCAGGCTCCGGGCACACGGGGGTCCGAAGCGACTCGCCGGTAGACTGGACGAGCGATTCGGCCGTCCAGGAGCCTGCCCCATGAAGCTCTTCCTCGATACTGCAGACATCGACGAGATCCGGACCGTCCACCGCTGGGGCGTCCTGGACGGCGTGACCACGAACCCCACGCTCTACGCGAAGGTCGGCGGCGCGAGCTACGACGCCGTCCTCGAGGAGATCTGCAAGCTCGTGCCGGGCCCGGTCTCGGCGGAGGTCGTCGCCGACGACGTGGAGGGCATGGTCCGCGAGGGACGCCACTTCGCGAAGATCGCCGACAACATCGTCGTCAAGGTCCCGATGTCCGAGAACGGGCTGGAGGCGATCAGCCGGTTCAAGGCCGAGGGCATCCGGACGAACTGCACGCTGATCTTCACCGCGAACCAGGGTCTGCTCGCGGCGAAGGCGGGCGCCTACCTGCTGTCGCCGTTCGTGGGCCGCCTCGACGACATCAACGAGGATGGCATGACGGTCATCCGCGAGCTCGCCGAGATCGTCAACCTCCACGACCTCGACTCGCTCGTGCTGTCGGCGTCGATCCGGCATCCGCGGCACGTGACCGATTCCGCGCTTGCCGGCGCGCACGTCGCGACCCTCCCGTTCAAGGTCTTCCAGCAGATGATCCGCCACCCGCTCACCGATTCGGGGATCGTGCGGTTCAGGGAGGACTGGGAGAAGGCACGCAAGGCGCTCGAGCAGCAGCAGCCCGGCGACGAGCGGGCGCAGGTCGCCGCCCAGGTGCGCAAGCCCGGGGAGTAGTCGCGCAGTCGGACGGTGTCGGGGCAACGGGCGGCGTCGGTATCGCCGCCGCGAGCCGCGCCACGTCCGTCCGCCAGCTCTCTGCCGCGAACCGCGGCCCGCATGCCCAGGAGGATTGCGCCGGCGGGATGGCGCTCGGGTCGCCGGTCTCCGGCCCGTTCACGGGTCCCCGCATACACGGGATGCATACGAGGCGCGGTTTCGCGATCCGGTGACGGGCCCGACCCGACGTTCCGCGCCTCGATACTCCTCTCAGGCATGCGGATCGGTCTGGATGACGTCCCGGCCGCCGTCCCGCCACCGCCAACACATTCCTCATACCTCTGGCGCATCCACGCGCTTGGCGGCCGTGGACGCGGCTCCGCAGCGCGGCCGTTCCGCGATGGCCGACCCCCCTCCGCATCCCTCTCGCGCAGGAACCCGGCGGCCACGGGCCCGCCCCACGGGCTCCGTTGACGCGCGTTGGGCACGTGCTATTCTCTGCCCACCCCCGAACAGGCCTCGCGCCGCGCGCGGATTCGCGCATCGCGCCACGCGCCAGCGCGCAGAGCCTCGGGTTCCGGCCCCCCCGCACCGTCGCGCTCGCGACCAGGCCCTTCACCCCCGAGGTGCGCACCAGCCCCATGCCGAACGGCAACGACAACCGCCCGTCGCGGAACCGGCGTCCGCGAAGGCGCCCGCAGGGCGGCGCCCGCGTCCCCGTCACCGAGTACGACGAGCTCGCCGAAGCCGAGGCCGCCCGCGAGCGGAACGACCTCGACATTCGCGACCTCCGCGAGATGTCCGACACCGAGCTTCGGCGCGTGGGCGCCCAGCTCGACGTCGACGCCGGCGACCTCCGCAAGGACGACCTCGTCGATCGCATCCTCCAGCGCCAGACGGAGCGGGCTGGGCTTGCCTACGCCACGGGCATCCTGGACGTCGTCGACGAGGGGTACGGCTTCATGCGCCGGCATGGCCTGCTGCCGAGCCCGGACGACGTGTACGTCTCGTCCTCCCAGGTCCGCCGGTTCGGATTGCGCATCGGCGACCGGATCTCCGGTGCCGTCCGCGCGCCGCGGGACGCCGAGAAGTACTGGGGGATGATCCGGGTCGATTCCGTGAACGGTGTCGACATCGAGACCGCCCGGCGCCGGCCGCACTTCAACGACCTCACGCCCGTTCACCCGGACGATCTGATCAACCTCGAGTCGGACGTCAAGAACCTGAGCCAGCGGCTGGTCAACCTTGTGAACCCGCTGGGCAAGGGACAGCGCGCGCTCATCGTCAGCCCGCCGAAGGCCGGCAAGACGATGCTCCTCAAGAACATCGCCAACGGCATCAGCGCCAACTACCCGGAGATCCTCCTCATGGTCGCGCTCATCGGCGAGCGCCCGGAGGAGGTGACGGACATGCGCCGGAGCGTCAAGGGCGAGGTGATCTCGTCGACGTTCGACGAGCCCACCGAGAACCACACGCACGTCGCCGAGATGGCGCTCGAGATCGCGAAGCGGCAGGTGGAGACGGGCCGCGACGTCGTGATCCTCCTGGACTCGATCACCCGCCTCGCCCGCGCATACAACCTCGCGCTCCCGCCGTCCGGCCGCACGCTCTCGGGCGGCATCGACCCGATCGCCCTCTACCCGCCGAAGCGCTTCTTCGGCGCGGCGCGGAACATCGAGGAGGGCGGCAGCCTCACGATCATCGCCACCTGCCTCGTCGACACCGGGTCGCGGATGGACGACGTCATCTACGAGGAGTTCAAGGGCACCGGCAACTCGGAGCTCATCCTCGACCGGAAACTCGCCGAGAAGCGGATCTTCCCGGCCATCGACGTCCAGCGGTCGGGGACCCGCCGCGAGGAGCTGCTCCTCGAGGAGGGCACGCTCAAGATGGTGTGGACGATGCGCAGGATGCTGTCGGCGGTCGGGACGAACGAGGGCATCGAGCTGCTTCTCAACCGGCTCGCGAAGACGCAGACGAACGCGGAGTTCCTGGCCAGCCTCCAGAAGCCGCTCGACTGAGGACGCCGGCGAGGCTGCCGGACGGGCGCGCTCCGGGCACCGCTTCGTGCGACGAACGACCCACCCGATTTGCGTCTCGCGTCGCAATTCTGTTACGGTGAATGGGCTTTGTTGATGCCCGTGCAGTGAACGGGCTTCGGCCGCGTAGCGAGACCCCCAGCTCCGATATCGCGACCCGGACGTCGGCTCCCGTCCCCAGCCCTGACGGGCGGCCCCAGCCCCCGGCACTGCCGGCGTCCTCCTTGGTGGAGACCGTATTGCTGAATGCGACGGTCGGTTTCCAGCGCGTCGTCGCGCGCCTGCGACCCGACCCGACGAGCCTGATCCCCGCGACCAGACTCCATCGCCGTAGCGTTCGCGCTGCGCGCGTCGTCCAGGCACACCTCGCCGGGGCGTCGATGCCGAGGACGTCGGTCGTGCCCTCGCTGCGGGCGCGCCGCTCGACGCTGTCCATGGAGCGCGCGCTCCCGATCGGCGTCGCGGCGATCGTGTTCCTGGCATCCGTCGTGTCCCTGCCGGCACAACCCGCCGCCGTGGGCGGCACGAGCGGGGCCGGGGAGGCGCCCCGGATCGCCGTCGGTGGCGGAGGCGGCGTGGCCCTTGGCGCGATCGACGCCAGCCGGCTCGGGTTCCGCCCGATCCTCGTGGAGGAGGACGGCGGCGAGGTCGAGCGGACCGGCGGGCGGCCGATCGTTGCCCCCGGCCCGATCGACTTCATTCCCGAGGAGCTGCTCGCCGAGAGCTCGGCCATGGACGTCGAGACGCTGTCCGGTCCGTACCTCGCCGACGGCACCGTCGTCATGGGCTTCGCGCCGGACACCACCGTCGAGGACGGCAAGGCGAAGTTCCGCCGCTACCGCGTCCGGGACGGCGACACGCTCACCGGCATCGCCCGCCGGTTCGACGTCTCGATGATGACGCTGTGGTGGGCGAACGACCTCAAGGCGAAGGACGACTTGCACATCGGGCAGTGGCTCACGATCCCGCCCGCATCGGGCCTGGTGATCACCGTCGGGGCCGGCGACACGCTCGAATCCCTCAGCGCGAAGCACGGCGTGGACCGCCAGGCCGTGCTCGAGGTCAACGGCCTGACCGATCCCAACCTCGTGGTCGGTCAGACGCTCCTCATGCCCGGCGCGATCGGGAAGGGGATCCCCACGCCGAAGCCCACGCCGCGTCCGGCGACTGCCTCGCGCTCGACGTCCGGCGGCGGCCGGAGCGGCGGCACCACCTCGTCGGTGCGACCGCCCACGCGTTATACGGGCGGTCGTCTCTACTGGCCGGTCCTCGGCGGCGGCAACTACATCAGCCAGTACTTCCGTTACGGCCACTACGGGATCGACATCGCGGCGGACTACGGCAGCCGGGTCCGCGCCGCCGCTGGCGGTCGGGTGATCTTCGCGGGCTGGAAGTCGAACGGCGGCGGCTACCAGGTCTGGATCGCCCACGGCTCGAACCTGTTCACGACGTACAACCACATGTCGGGCGTGTCGGTCGGGCGCGGGCAGGTCGTCGCCAAGGGCCAGACGGTCGGCCGGATCGGCTGCTCGGGCTGGTGCACGGGACCCCACCTCCACTTCGAGGTGTGGAAGGGCCCGATCTGGAACGGCGGTCGGCGCGTCAACCCGCTCTCCTGGATGTAGCGCCAGCGCGCTTCCCGTCCGGCTTCGCGGGTTCCGCCGCGAGGTTTGTGCGACGATCCCCTGCGATGTTCCTCGACGAGGTCCGGATCTCGGTCCGAGCCGGTGCGGGCGGGGACGGCGCCGCGACGATGCGCCGCGAGGCGCACGTGCCGCGTGGCGGCCCTGACGGCGGCGACGGCGGCCGCGGCGGGTCCGTGTACCTGCGCGTGGATCCCGGCCAGACGACGCTCCGTGACTTCCGATTCCGGCACCACTTCCGTGCCACCCCCGGCGGCCGTGGCGAGCGGGCGCGCCGGCACGGCAAGGCCGGTGACGACCTGACGATCAACGTGCCGCCCGGCACGGCCGTGTTCGATGGCGCGACTGGCGCGCTGATCGCCGATCTCGTCGCCACCGGGCAGACGGCGCTCGTCGCCCGCGGCGGGCGCGGCGGGCTGGGCAACACGCACTTCGCGACGGCCACGCACCAGGCGCCGCGTCACGCCCAGCGCGGGGAGCCCGGGGAGGAGCGCGAGCTGCGGCTCGAGCTGCGCCTGATCGCGGACGTAGGTCTCGTGGGGCTGCCCAACGCCGGGAAGTCGACGCTGCTCGCCGCGCTCACGGCGGCGGATCCGCGCATCGCGCCGTATCCGTTCACGACTCTCGAGCCGAACCTCGGGGTGATGGACCTCGGGCCCGACGACGAGCGGCGGGTGACGATCGCCGACGTGCCGGGCCTGATCGAGGGGGCGTCGGCCGGGGCCGGCCTGGGGCACGCATTCCTGCGGCACGTGGAGCGGACGCGGGTGCTCGTCCATGTCGTGGACGGGGCGAGTCGCGACCCGGGTCGGGACCACGAGGTCATCCGGGACGAGCTCCACGCCCACGACCCCGCGCTGCTCGGCAAGCCGATGCTGGTCGCCTTCAACAAGCTCGACCTGGCGGAGGCCCGGCAGGCGTGGCACGCCTTCCGCGCCGCGCGGGCATCGGAGGACCTCGATGTCGTCGCGATCTCCGCGGACACGGGCGAGGGGCTCGATGCGCTCCGCGCCACCCTCGCGCGGCTGCTGCCCTCGGCCGACGTGCTTGCGGCGCCCGTGGAACCGGCCGGGATCGTCGTCCATCGGATCGAGTCCTCGGGCGATGCGTTCGCCGTGGAGCGCGAGGACGGCGCGTTCCGGGTCCGCGGCCGGCGGATCGAGCGGCTCGTGGCCCAGACCGACTTCGGGAACGAGGAGTCGGCGGAGCGGTTCCAGCGCGAGCTGCGTCGACTCGGGATCGAGGACGCCCTGCGGCGGGCGGGAGTCCGACCGGGGGATGACGTCCGGATCGGCAGCACCGAGCTGGAGTGGGAGCCGGTCGAGGAGACGACCCGCTGACCGCCGCGCAGCCGCCGGCCGCCGTGATTCCCGGATCGCTGGGAATCCTTGGCGGCACGTTCGATCCCATCCACCACGGCCACCTCGCGATCGCGGAAGAGGTGCGCGAGGTGCTCGGGCTGGAGCGCGTCCTGTTCGTCCCGGCGTCCGTGCCGCCCCACCGGGCGGCGCCACCCGGGGCGACCGCTGAGGACCGCGCCCGCATGGTCGAGCTCGCGATCGCGGGCAATCCGGCGTTCTCGATGTCGCGGATCGAGCTCGATCGTGACGGGCCCTCGTACACCGTGGACACGCTGTCGCTGCTGGCTGCCGAGCGCGCGGGTCGGCCCGACCCGGTGTTCATCCTCTCCGCCGAGGCCGCGTCCGGGCTCCCGGACTGGCACGATCCCCGGGGCGTGCTTCGCCTGGCCCGGCTCGCGGTCGTGCCCCGTGCCGGCGCGCCGGCGCTCGGTCCCGGCTGGGCGGCCGAGCGATTTCCGGACCAGGCCGCCCGGTTCGCGTGGCTTGACGCGCCGCTCCTGCCGGTGAGCGGCTCGGTCGTTCGGGCCCGTGCGGCCGCGGGTCGCTCCGTGCGCTACCTGGTCCCGGAACCCGTCGCGCGGTACATCGACGACCATCGGCTCTATCGTTCCGCACGGACCGCCGCCGCCCCGGCGACGGCAGGCGGCAGCGCACCGCTCGAGGACCCGACCCAGTGACCGACGCCACCCCGACCTCCACGCCCCGCCCCGACGGCCTGCCCGCGCGCGAGGCGCGCGTCCCGACCGGGGAGCGGGTGCCGCTCGACGTGGCACGGCGGATCGTGGAGCTGGCCGAGGACAAGAAGGCGGCGGACATCGTCCTGCTCGACCTGGCCGCCCTCACGACGCTCGCGGACTACTTCGTCATCTGCTCGGGCGGCTCGGAGCGCCAGCTCGGCGCGATCGCGGACGGGATCCTCGAGGGCATGCGTGCCGAGGGGATCCGGCCCGTGGGCCGGGAGGGGACCGCGGAATCGCACTGGATCCTGCTCGACTTCGGCGCCGTGATCGCGCACGTGTTCACCCCGCCCGAGCGCGACTACTACCAGCTCGAGCGCCACTGGTCGCAGGCGAAGACGATCCTGCGGGTCCAGTAGCGAGGGCAACGGGCCCCGGCTCGACGTAGGCGGGTAGGGGCGTGCAGGTACGGGGGTCGCCGGTACCGCTGGGTCATCACCCGGGCCGTGGTGCGTTTCGACAATGCCGGCAGAGATCGGTGAACCGCCGATCCGCCTCCCGGAGTCCCAACCGGCCATGTCCCGACTGCGCGAGCGGTGCCCTGCCTGCGCCCGGCGCCTGATCATCACCCGCTTCGACACGACGTTCCGGCTGCCCGACCGGAGCGAGCGGCTGTGCTTCGGGAT
>DASSPX010000014.1:0-60274 GCA_035699445.1 Candidatus Limnocylindrales bacterium
CCGCCCAGTACTCCGCGAGGTGGTCGCCGTACGTCCACGGCCGCCACCAGCCGCCGAACCGGTCGAGCTGGCCGCCGAGCGCGATGTGCTCCTCGTGGAGCGGCGTGCGACGGAACACGTCGACGGTCGTGTCGGCGGCCGCCTCGCCGAGCGTGATCTGGCGCGATGCCGGCCGTGCGGTGAAGGGATCGGGAACGCTCCCGGTCCGTGCGGCGATCCAGGAGCGGACGTGCGGCAGGCACGCCCCGCCCTGGCAGGTGCCGATCCCGGCGAGCGTCGCCCGCTTCAGGAGCTCGAGCTCGGTGAAGCCCTTGGACCACGCCTCCTCGAGGTTCGCGACCGTCACGTCCATGCAGCGGCAGACGACGGCGTCGGCCTCCGTGGGCGCGGGCGGCAGCGGGTGGTCCTCCGCGGCCGCCCCGACGATGGTGCGCGGCACGGTCGGCCCGGCGACCCGCGCGAGCATGTCGCGCGAGGCGAGACCCAGGTCGGCGATGACAGTGCGAGCATCGGCCGTGCGGTGGGCGCCGTCGGCGTCGCGGGTGACGACCGCCCGGACGCGGCCGTCCTCGTCGCCCTCGAACCGCACGAGCTCCGGTCCGACCGTGACGACGGGTTCGTGCAGGGCCACTTCCGCGGCACGCAGGCGCTCGGCGGCGCGCGGGGTGAGGATCCCGTGGAGGTCGTTGCCGGGACAGACCGGCTGGATCTCCGCCGCACCCGTGGCGACGACCACGCGCTCGGCATCGACGTGCAGCATGCCGCGGGGCGTCCGGGCGACGACCGTCGGACCGGGGTAGACGGCCACGACCTCCTCGCCGGCAGCCGCGTCGAGCAGCAGCGCCTCGTGCCCCTCCCGGGCGGCTGCGGCCCGTCCCGCATCGCCTGCGCCGATCACGGCGACCGCGGCAGAACGGCGCTCGACGACGATCTCCGGCCCGACCGGCGTGGCGACGGGGTTCGCGGCGTCGAGCAGGGGCAGCGGCGGATTGCCGTCCGCGGGATGGCGGACGACGACCGTGCCCGCCCGGGCGGGCACCTGGCACGTCCGGACGTACGCGACCCCATCGACGACGGCCAGACAGTTGCCGCAGTCCCCGGCCAGGCAGAGCGTCCCGCCACGCCCGGGCACCTCGCCGGCGCGGAGCACGGCGATCGCGATCGTGTCGCCGTCGTGCGCCTCGATCGGCCGCCCGTCGACGACGATCCGGGCCGTCGTGCTCGTGGCGGGCTCGGCGGCCGCACCCGCGTCGGTCACTGGCGCATCCGGAGGCCCTGCGGGTCGAACAGCGGCTCGGGCTGGAGCCGCGCGGGCCGGCGGCGGCCGATGATCTCGACCTCGAAGCCTCGGCCGCCCGGTCCGTCAGCCGCGGCGAGCTCGGACGGCACGTAGCCCAGGGCGATCGACTGCCCGACCGAGTGGCCATAGCCGCCCGAGGTCACCCAGCCGACGACATTGCCGTCATGCCAGATCGGCTCGTCGCCGATGACGTCCGCCGGCGCCTCCGGATCCGGCTCGACGACGAGCGTGACGAGCCGGCGCGACGGTCCCTCGGCGAGCTGGCGCTCGTACGCCTCGCGTCCGGTGAACTCGTGATCGAGCTTCACGTAGCGCTGGAGGCCCGCCTCCGGGATCGTGTAGATCGGCCGGTACTCGCGGAACCAGGTGCCGTAGCTCTTCTCCAGCCGCAGGCTCATCAGCGCCCGCATCCCGAACAGGCGCAGGCCGTGCGGACCGCCCGCCTCCATGATCCGGTCGAACAGCGCGCGCTGGTGCTCCGGGCGCAGCCAGATCTCGTAGCCCAGGTCGCCCGAGTAGTTGATCCGCGCAAGCATCGCGGGCGTCATCCCGAGGTCCACGCGCCGGAAGCTCATGAACGGGAACGCCTCGGTGGACAGGTCGAGGTCCGGGGCTACCGCGGCGAGCACGTCCCTCGACGCCGGGCCGGTCACGGACAGCCCGACGAGCCCGAGGCCGAGGACCTCGAAGCGGACGGACCCGTCGGCCGGCAGGTGGTGGAGGAACCACCGCGAGTGGTGGACCTCGGCGGGCAGCGAGCCGAAGACGTAGTACTCCTCCGCCTCCGACGGCCGCGCCACGGTGAACTCGCCGACGATCCGACCCTGGTCGTTGAGCATCGCCGTGAGCGTGATCCGCCCCGGGCCCGGCATCCGCTGCGTGAGCAGCGACGAGAGCCAGGCGGTCGCACCGTCCCCGGCCACGCGGTACTTCGCGTAGTTGCTGATCTCGGTCATCCCGACCTGCTCGCGGACCGCGCGCACCTCCTCGGCGACGCACTCCCAGGCGTTCGAGCGGTGGAAGGTGACCTCCTCGACGGGCGGCAGCCCGGGCTTCTGGAACCACAGCGCGTGCTCGAGCCCCATCACCGCCCCCCAGACGGCGTTCGCGGCCGTGAGGCGGTCGTGGATGGGCGTCGTGAGGAGCGGGCGCCCGGCGGGGAGCTCCTCGTTCGGGAACGTGATCCGGAAGCGCCGGCGGTAGTTCTCCTGGACCTTCGCGTTCGTGTACGCGAGCCTCGCGTAGTCGCCGTACCGGGCAACATCCATCGCCCAGATATCCATGCCGCTGTCGCCGTGATCGCCCGCGGTCATCCACGTCGCGAGCGCGAGACCCACGCCGCCGCCCTGCGACAGCCCCGCCATCACGCCGCACGCCACCCAGTAGCCGCGCAGCCCCCGGATCGGCCCCACCAGCGGATTGCCGTCCGGCGCGAACGTGAACGGGCCGTTGACGACCTTGCGGATGCCAATCGTCGCCATCGGCGGGTAGTGGCGGAACGCGACCGACAGCTCGGGGGTGATCCGGTCGAGCTCCGGCTTGAGCAGCTGCGAGCCGAAATCCCACGGCGTCTCGCGCGCCGACCACGGCTTGCAGTTCTGCTCGTACGTCCCGAGCAGCATCGCGCCGCCTTCCTGGCGGATGTAGATCTCGCCACCGAAGTCGAGCGCCATCGGCATCTCGTGGCCCTTGTCCCGGACGTACCGCGCGACCTCGGGCATGTCGTCGGTGATCAGGTAGTGGTGCTCCATCGCGAGCACGGGCAGCTCGATCCCGACCATCCGGCCGACCTCGCGCGCCCACAGGCCGCCGGCGTTGACGACGTGCTCGGCGTGGATCGGGTCGCCGTTCTCGATGTGGACGTCCCACGTCCCGTCCGGGCGCTGCGAGAGCCCGATCACCATCGTGTGCTGGCGGACCTCCGCGCCGGCCTGCTGGGCGCACTTCACGTAGGCGCGGGTGACACCCGTCGGGTCGACGTGACCCTCGACGTGGTCGTACAGCGCGCCCACGAAGTACTGCGGGTCGAGGAGCGGGAACAGGTCGGCCGCGTCCTTGGCGGAGATCAGCTCGAGCTGCATGCCGAGGTACCGCCCGCGGGCGACGGCCATCCGGAGGAAGTCCATGCGGACCTCCGTGTCGGCGAGCATCAGGCCGCCCGGCAGGTGGATCGAGCAGTCCTGCCCGGAGACCCGCTCGATCTCCTCGTACAGCTGGATCGTGTACTGCTGGAGGCGCGCGACGTTCGGGTCGCCGTTCAGGGTGTGCATCCCGCCCGCGGCGTGCCACGTGGAGCCCGCGGTCAGCTCGCGCCGCTCGAGGAGGAGCACGTCGGTCCAGCCCGCCTTCGTCAGGTGGTACAGCACGCTGGCACCGACGACGCCACCACCGATGACGACGACCTGGGCGGATGTCTTCACGGTCCCTCCCTCACGATCCCTCGCGACCCCGGAAGGCTACCCGGGCGTGCGCGCCCTCGCTGACCATCAGGTGAGCATTCCGACGTCATCGAGGGCCGACGAGCGCAGCGGCCGGTCGGGCCCGCGGCCGTGGCGACCATGCGTAGCTCACGCGCATGCTCCCGGCGCATGCCGGCGGACGCCGGCGCGTCCGCGGCGCCCGATCCGGCCACCGCGCGCGACCGCAGGCACCGGGATGACAACCTGGCGATCACGGACCGTCGGAAGCCAGCCGATCCCGCTCAGAAGTCGGTCGCGACGCCCCCCTCCTCCACCCGCTTCGCCACGAACGCGTCGAGCTCCTCCCGGATCGCGGGATCCATCGGCGGCGGCTCGTACGCGGCGAGCATCTCCTTCCAGATCCGGTTCGCCTTGGACGGCAGCTCCGGCGAGCCCGCCTCGACCCACGTCTCCCAGTTCCGCCAGTCGGACAGCATCGGCCGGTGGAACGCCGTCCGGTAACGCTCCTGCGTGTGCCCCACCCCGAAGAAGTGCCCGCCCGGCCCGACCTCGGCGATCGCGTCCACCGCCAGCGACGGCGGGTCCACCGGCACCGGCTCGAGGAACGCCTCGACCATCCCGAGCAGCTCGGCGTCGAGGATCATCTTCTCGTAGCTCGCGTGCAGGCCACCCTCCATCCAGCCCGCACCGTGCATCAGCAGGTTCACGCCGCCCATCACGGCGCCCCACAGCGAGAACACGCTCTCGTAGGCGGCCTGCGCGTCGAGGGCGTTCGCTGCGCACACGTTCGACGACCGATATGGCACCCCGTACCGCCGCGCCAGCTGGCCGCCGATCATCGCGGTGCGCATGTACTCCGGGGTGCCGAACGCGGGCGCCCCCGACTGCATGTCGACGTTCGACGTGAACCCGCCGTAGATCACCGGCGCACCGGGCCGCACCACCTGCGTCAGCACGATGCCCGCCAGCGCCTCGGCGTTCTGCTCGACGAGCGCCCCCGCCAGCGTGACCGGCGCCATCGCGCCCGCGAGCGTGAACGGCGTGATGCACACGACCTGGTTTCGCTCGGCGAACGCGACGATGCCTTGCAGCATCGGCACGTCGAGGCGCAGCGGCGACGACGAGTTGACGACGGTGAACACCGACGGCTCGCGGTCGATCGTCGCGTCGTCCACACCCCGCGCGATCCGCACCATCTCGAGCGTGTCGGTGTTCCGGCGCCGACCGAGGGAGTACGCGTGGACCGCCTTGTCCATCAGGGTCAGCGCGTCATGCGCCGCGTGCAGGTAGCGGACCGACGGGTGCACGTCGACCGGCTCGACGGGGTACCCGGACAGGAAGTGGATCGCGTTGAGCGTCTGGGCGAGCCGCAGCAGGTTCTGGTAGTCCTCGCGGTTGCCCGTCCGCCGGCCGCGGTCGAGATCGACGACGTTCGGCGGTGAGCCCACCGTCCCGAAGGCGATCCACTCCCCGCCGATGCGGACGTGGCGCGCTGGGTTGCGCGCGTGGAGCGTGAACTCCGCGGGCGCCGCCCGGATCCGCTCCTCCACCATCGCGGGATCGAACCGCACCCGCTGCGAGCCGGCCTCGACCTCCGCGCCCGCGCGCCGGAGGATCTCCCGCGCATCGGGGTCGAGAAAGTCCATCCCGATCTCCGCGAGGACGCGGAGCGACGCCTGGTGGATTGCCTCGATCTCGTCCGAGGACAGGACCTCGACCGGCCGGTAGCGCATCCGCGGCTGCGCCCACGGCCGCTGCTGCGGCAGCCGCGAGCGCTCGTGGCCTGCGCGACCGCCGCCCCGTCGTCGAGCGATCGCCTGCCCCGCCGCCGTGTCGAGATCGGTCTCCGCCATCGTTCCCCTCAGTCGTCCGACAGGTCGAGCCAGGTCGTCTTGAGCTGCGTGTAGCCGTCCAGCGCGTGCAGGCTCTTGTCGCGCCCGAAGCCGGACTGCCCGTACCCGCCGAACGGCACCGTGATGTCCGCCGTGTCGAACGTGTTGACCCACACCGTCCCGGCGCGGATCGCCCGGGCAAGGCGGTGCGCGCGCTTCACGTCGCGCGTCCAGATCCCGGCCGCCAGCCCGTACGGGGTGTCGTTTGCGATCCGCAGCCCGTCCGCCTCGTCCTCGAACTCGATCACCGACAGCACCGGCCCGAAGATCTCGTCGCGCGCGACCGACATCCGGGGGTCCACCCCGTCGAGGATCGTGGGCGGGACGTAGAACCCGCCGGTCTCCTCGAGCACGCGCTCGCCGCCGGTGACCACCCGCGCGCCGGCGCTCACACCCGTCCGAACGTACCCGAGGATGCGCGACAGCTGCCGCTCGTCCACGATCGCCCCCAGCCGCGTCGCCGGGTCGAGCGGGTCGCCCGGCGCCAGCTCCCCGGCCAGCGCCGCCACCCGCGCCACGAGCTCCTCGCGAACCGAGCGATGGACGACCAGTCGCGTTCCCGCGTGGCAGGTCTGGCCCGCGTTGTAGAAGACCCCCCAGCCGATCGCCGACGCGGCCGCCTCCAGGTCGCCGACGTCCGCGAGCACGAGCTGCGGGCTCTTGCCGCCCAGCTCGAGGGAGATCGGCTTGACGTCCGTCTCGCCGATCGCGCGGAGCAGCGACTTGCCGACCTCGGTGGACCCGGTGAACGCGACCTTGCCCACGTCCGGGTGTCGCGCGAGCGCGTCCCCGATCACCGGCCCCGGGCCGGCGACGACGTTGAGCACGCCCGCCGGAACCCCCGCCTCGACGGCCAGCTCCGCGAGCCGGAGGACCGCGAGCGATCCCTGCGACGCCGGCTTGAGGACGACCGAGTTGCCGGTCGCGAGCGCCGCCCCGATCTTCCACGCTGTGATGATCAGCGGGTAGTTCCAGGGCACGATCGCCGCGACGACCCCGATCGGCTCGCGCGTGATGAGCGAGAGCGCGTCCGGCCCGGTCGGCCCGACCTCGCCATAGACCTTGTCGATCGTCTCGGCGTACCACTGGACCGTGTTCGCGCAGCTCGGGGCGTCCACGCCCCGCGTGTCGTGGATCGGCTTGCCCACGTCGAGCGTCTCGAGCAGCGCGAGCTCGTCGCGGTTCGCCCGGACCAGCTCGGCGAGCCGGAGCAGCACCCGCTTCCGCGCCACCGGTCGCTGGTCCGCCCAGCGGCGGTCCTCGAACGCCCCGCGCGCCGCCGCGACCGCCCGATCGACATCCTCCGGGCCGCCCTCCGCGACGAGTGCGATCACCGACCCGTCGCGCCCCGTCACGGCCGGGTACGTCCGACCGGACGACGCCGGGACGAAGCGCCCGTCGATGAACAGCTCCGTCCGCAGATGCAGCGCCGACGCCCGGTCGAGCCATTCGGCGGCAGGCGTCCCGGCGACCGTCATGCCGCATACCTCCGGAGGGCCGTCTCGTCGAGCAGCGCCCCGAGGCCCGGCCGGCCGGGCACCCGGAGCATCCCGTCCGGGTCCGGGCGGATCGGCTCGGCGAGAAAGAAGTCGCGCCGCTCCGGCGTCCAGGCCGGCGGATCGTACGGGAACTCGAGGTACGGCCCGCCGCCCACGCCGGCCGCGACGTGGAGGTTGGCGAGCAGCCCCAGGCCGTTCGTCCACGTGTGCGGCGTGAACCATCGGCCGCGCGCCAGCACGAGCTCCGCGAGCGTCCGCACCCGAAGCATCCCGGCCGCGAGCACCACGTCCGGCTGGTGCACGTCGAACGCGTCCGCCTCGAGCGCGGCCACGAGCTCCGCGAACGTACGGGTCATCTCGCCGCCCGCGATCCGTGCCCCGGGAGCGGAGTCGCGGAGCCCGCGCAGCCCCCGGAGATCCGACCCCGCGAGCGGCTCCTCGACCCACAGGACGCCGACTTCGGCGAGCTCGGCGACGAGTCGCCGGGCCGCGACCGGGTCCAGCGCGGGCGTCACGTCGCCCGGCATCCGCCAGCCCTGGTTCAGGTCGACCATGATCGCCATCGAATCGCCGACGGCCTCCCGCGTCGCGCGCACCGCCGCCACCCCTTCCGCGGCCCGCCGCGGGTCCACCCGGATCTTCAGCGCCCGGAAGCCCTCCTCCCGCAGCCGCAGCGACGCGGACGCCCGCTCCTCCGGCGGCAGCAGCGAGCCGCACGAGGCATACGCCGGGAGGGCGTCGACCGCCCCACCGAACAGCGTCGCGACCGGCAGCCCGGCCACCTGCCCGACGACGTCCCACAGCGCCGCCTCCAGCGGCCAGTAGCGGCCGGCGTGGAAGTCGATCGTCTCGAGCACCCGGACGTGCCGCGCGATCGCCAGCGGATCCTCGCCCCGGAACAGGTGCTCGTACGCCTCGAAGCCGTCCATCGTGTCGCCCGAGCCGATGCCCACCACGCCCGCATCGGTCTCGACCCGCACGACCGTGGCCGCGAACGAGCGACGCGGCACGGGGTCCCAGGCCGCGGGAAACGGCGGGTCGAGCGGGAGCGTCAGCCGGTCGAGCCGGATCCGGGTGATTCGCATCGGCGGCAGTATCGTCGCAGCGCGGACCGGCGGGACACGCCGCGACGCGCATCGGGCGTCCCCGGGCGCATCCGCGCGTTGACTCACTCACGGCGCCCGGCTACCGTTCGAGCCCGCGCCGTGAATGGCAGGGGTATCACGCGCAACAGGCACGCGGTCGAGTGGGAACGACCTTCGTGCGGGCCTCATGCAGTGGAGGAGGGCATGGACCAGCTCCGATTCGACCGCATTCGCCGCGCCGCCAGCCCGCTCGAGCTCGACCTCGTCGAGTCCTTCGCGCAGGGCAGGATCACGCGGCGCCAGTTCATCAACCGCGGCGTCGTGCTCGGCCTGTCGATGCCGACGATCGCGGCCGTGATCGCGGCCTGCGGGCAGACGCCGGCCGCCACGCCCGGTGCGACCGGCGCCTCCGCGGCCCCGTCGGCCTCCGACGGCGCGAGCGCACCCCCGGCCACCGAGGGCGGCGTGATCCGGGTCGCCATCCAGCGCCCGGCCGGACCGCTCGACCCCGTCGGGATGCAGGACCTCGGGTCGTACGGCATCGTCGCCCAGTCGTTCGAGTTCCTGTGCACGCTCAACAGCGCCGGCGACGACATCGCACCCGGCCTCGCCGAATCGTGGGAGCCGAACGAGGACGGCAGCGTCTGGACGTTCAAGCTCCGCTCCGGCGTGAAGTGGCAGGACGGCTCGGACTTCACCGCGGAGGACGTGGTGGCCACGATGGCGCGCCTCGCCGCGGCCGGCAATGCCGGTCTCAAGGGCGTCATCGACGAGCAGTCCGCGGTCGTCACGGACCCGACCACGGTCACGTTCAACCTGCTCAGCCCCAACGGCAACTTCCCGTACCTCGTGTCGGTGTTCAACGCCCAGTCCGTCATCACGCCCGTCGCGATGGAGTCGGGCATGACCTCGGACGAGGTGAAGAACGGCACCGGCGCCTGGAAGCTGGACAGCTACGACCAGGCGACCGGCGCGACGTTCAGCCGGAACGAGGCCTGGTGGGGCGGCCGGACGCCACTCGACGGCGTCGAGTTCACGTTCTTCGACGAGATCGGGCCGATGGTCACCGCCTACCAGGGCGGTCAGATCGACGCGATCGTCCAGTTCGACGTGCTGTCGGGCGAGGCGCTGTTCAACGACCCCAACTTCAGCATCATCGCCACCCGGACGGCGCTCCACCGGCAGATCTGGATGCGCGTCGACACGGGCCAGTTTGCCGACAAGCGGGTGCGCCAGGCACTCGCGTACACGTTCGACCGCGAGGCGATGGTCCAGCAGCTGTTCCGCGGCCGCGCGGACATCGGCAACGACCACGTGATCGCGCCCATCTATCCGTACTTCGACGAGAGCGTCCCGCAGCGGAACCGCGACGTCGAGAGGGCAAAGGCGCTGCTCGCGGAGGCCGGGGTGCCGAGCCTCAACGCGGTGCTCCACGCGGGCGAGCTGCTCGAGATCCCGGACCTCGCGGTGCTCATCAAGTCGGGCGCCGCCGAGGCGGGCATCAATCTCGAGGTCGCCGTCGAGAGCCTGGACACGTTCTACGGCGCTCAGTGGTGCCCGGGCGAGCCGGCGGAGCCGCCGTGCTCGGGCGCCGCGGAGCTCGGGATCGTGGACTACGGCCACCGGGCCACGCCCGACGTGTACCTCAACGCCGCGCTCAAGTCGAACGGGATCTGGAACTCCTCGCAGTACATGAACCCGGAGTTCGACGCGGCATTCGCGGAGTTCCAGGCCGCGGTCGGCGTGGACGCCCAGAAGGCGGCCTGCAAGAAGATCCAGACGATCCTCAACGAGGACGTGCCGATCGGCGTGCCGTACTTCTACAACTACCTCGCCGGCAACTCGAACCAGTTCACGGGGGTCTACTCGAGCGCGCTCGGCCAGATGTTCTTCTCGAGCGCGTCCAAGGTCGCCTGAGCGGCGACCGCCGTCACGTTCTCGCGGAGGCGGGAGCGGGCTTCGGCCCGCTCCCGCGTTCGCTCATTCGGGCCCTGACGGCCGAGGATCGATGGCACGGTTCCTCCTTCGACGCCTGGTCCTCTCGCTGATCACGCTGTGGCTGCTCGCCACGATCGTGTTCGTGATCGCGAACGTGCTGCCCACCGACGTCGGCCGCACGATCCTGGGCCCGTTCGCGCCCCAGGAATCGGTCGACGCGCTCAACGAGCGCCTGGGCACGAACGACCCCATCCTGGAGCAGTACGCCCGCTCGATGGGCAACCTCCTCACGCTCAACTTCGGCGAGTCCTTCGCGTCCAAGCAGCCGGTGGGGCCGCTGCTCGCGGCGGCCATCCTGCGCTCGCTCAAGCTCGCGGCGCTCGCGCTGCTGATCACGATCCCGATCTCGATCGCCGCCGGGCTGTTCGCGGCCCGCCGCCGCGACACGAAGTGGGACCGGGGCGTCGTGCTCCTCGGCCTGACATCCGCCTCGATCCCGGAGTTCGTGACCGGCACGATCCTCGTCGTCGTCGTGGGCGTCCAGCTCAAGCTGCTGCCGGTGCTCGCGACGCCGCCCCGGGACGCGGACCCGCTGACGGAAATCCGCTACCTGCTCATGCCCGCGACCGCGATGGCGATCGTGTACTTCGGCTACATCGCGCGGATGACCCGGGCCGGAACGATCGAAGTCCTCCAGTCCGACTACATCCGGACCGCGACGATGAAGGGGCTCACGACCGGCCAGGTCATCCGGCGCCATGTGCTGCGCAACGCCCTCATCCCAACCGTGGCCGTGATCGGCGTCCAGATCGGCTACCTGTTCGGCGGCATCATCGGCGTCGAGAAGATCTTCAACTACAACGGGATGGGGCAGCTGATGCTGTTCGCCGCACAGCGCAAGGACATCCCGGTGCTCCAGGCGGGCGCGATCGTCGTCGGCGTCGTGTACATGGCCGCGACGCTGCTCGCCGACCTGATCATCGCGTGGATGAACCCGCGCGCCCGCGCGAGCCTGGCCCGATGACCGCCGCGAGGCCGGCCCGATGACGTCGGCCGTCACGCCCGCCCCGGTTCCGGAGCCCGTCCCGACGGTCACACCCGGGCGGTCCGAGCGCGCCCAGGCGCGCGTCGAGACGATCCGCCTGCTGCTCCGCAAGCCGGGCTTCCTCATCGGCAACGCGATCGTGCTCTTCTGGCTGTTCTGCGCGGTGTTCGGCGAGGCCGTCGCACCCCACGACCCGTTCAACGACTTCTTCGCCGGCCACCAGGCGCCCAGCCCGGAGCACCTGTTCGGCACCGACCGCCTGGGCCGCGACGTGCTGTCGCGGGTGATGGTCGGCGCTCGTGACGTGCTGATCGCCGCCCCGATCGCGGCGCTCATCGGCGTCGTCGTCGGCACGCTTCTCGGGCTCGTGATGGGCTACTACCAGGGCTTCATCGACGACGTCCTGAGCCGGATCGTCGAGGCGTTCCTTGCCCTGCCGGTGATCATGGTCGCGCTGCTGACGCTCGTCGTGCTCGGCTCGTCCACCGTCGTGGTCGTGCTCGTGGTGGGCATCCTGTTCACGCCGATCGTCGCCCGCACGGTGCGATCCGCGGTCCTCGCGGAGCGGCAGCTCGACTACGTGACGGCGGCCAAGCTCCGCGGCGAGTCCGGGCCGTTCATCATGGTCCGCGAGATCTTCCCGAACATCCTGCCGCCGATCGTCGTCGAGCTGACCGTGCGCATCGGGTACGCGATCTTCACCGTGGCCACGCTCTCGTTCCTCGGCGTGGGCATCCAGCCGCCGTCGCCGGACTGGGGCCTCCAGGTCGCCGAGGAGTACAACAACATGATCGCGGGCATCTGGTGGCCGACGCTGTTCCCGGCGCTCGCGATCGCGACCACCGTGGTCGCGGTGAACCTGATCGCGGACGCCCTCCAGTCGGTGGCCAGCGAATGACCGTCGCCGAAGCACCCCAGCCGAGCACCGCGCCGGCGGTCCAGCCCGCGCTGCGGGTCGAGGGCCTCGAGCTCGCGTACCTCGTGCGCGGCATCCCGCGCCCGGTGCTGCGCGGGGTGTCGTTCGAGATCGCGCCCGGCGAGTCGTACGGCCTGGTGGGCGAGTCGGGCTGCGGCAAGTCGACGACGGCGTACGCCGCGGTCCGCTACCTGCCGCGGAACGCGCGGATCACGAAGGGCCGGATCCTCGTCGCGGGCGACGACATCACCGCGATGCGCGGCGATCAGCTCCGGCGGTTCCGGATGCGCCACGCCTCGATGGTCTACCAGGATCCCGGCGGCGCCCTGAACCCGTCGATGAAGATCGGGCCGCAGGTGATCGAGGCGTTCACGGTGCTCGGCCAGGATCCGAGGACGGCCCGGGAGAACGCCCTCGCGGCCCTGCGGCGGGTCCAGATCGCCGATCCCGGGCACGTGATGGATCGCTATCCCCACCAGCTGTCGGGCGGGATGCAGCAGCGGGTCGTGATCGCGATGGCGCTCGCATCGGACCCGCAACTGCTCGTGCTCGACGAGCCGACGACCGGCCTCGACGCGACGGTCGAGGCGAGCGTGCTCGACCTCGTGCGCGAGCTGCGCGACGAGATGCATGCCGCGGTGCTCCTGATCGCGCACAACCTCGGCGTCGTGCGCACGATCTGCGACCGCGTCGGGGTGATGTACGCGGGCAAGATCGTCGAGGAGGGGGACGCGGTCGACGTCTTCGAGCGGCCGCAGCACCCGTACACGGTCGGACTGCTCCGGTCGCTGCCGCGGCACGGGGTCCGGAAGTCCCAGACGCCGCTCGCGACGATCCCCGGCAACCTGCCCCAGATCGGCACGCCGCTGCCCACGTGCGTGTTCGTCGACCGCTGCCCGCTCGCGACCGAGCTGTGCCGCACGGAGGTGCCGCCGGTCGTGACGCTCGACGGTGGCCGCTGGACGCGCTGCCACTACCCGGAGCGGGTGCGCGACCTCGCCCAGGAGCCGCTGGGCACCGGGTTTCCGGCGGTCGTGGGCGACGAGGCGCTTCGGCTGTCCGACGTCTCGAAGACGTTCCACGTCGGGCGCCACGACGTGCCTGCGCTCGTGGCCGTCGAGCTCTCGCTCCGCGACGGGGAGACGCTCGGCCTGGTGGGCGAATCCGGATCCGGGAAGTCCACGCTCGCGAAGACGATCCTGGGCATCGAGAGCCCCGACGCGGGCTCGACGATCACCCTCGGCCAGCATCTCCTGGGCGCCCTCGCAACCGATCGCCCCACCGAGGACAAGCGCTCGATCCAGATGGTGTTCCAGAACCCGGATTCGGCGCTCAACCGTGGCTGGAGCGTGCGATCGATCCTTCGACGGTCGGTGGCCAAGCTCACGGGCCTGCGCGGGCGGGCCGCGGACGAGCGCGTGGACATGCTGGCTGCCAGCCTGCGGCTGTCCCAGCGTCACCTCGACCTCAAGCCCCGTCAGCTGTCGGGCGGCCTGAAGCAGCGGGTCGCGATCGCCCGTGCCTTCGCCGGTGATCCGCGGATCGTCGTCGCGGACGAACCCACGAGCGCCCTCGACGTGTCGGTGCAGGCGGCGATCCTCAACGTGCTCTCGGAGCTGCAGGCCCAGAGCCGGACGAGCTACCTGCTGATCAGCCACGACATGGGCGTGATCCGCTATCTCGCCGACCGGATCGCGGTCATGTACCTCGGCCGCATCCAGGAGGTCGCCGATTCCGAGACGATCTTCCGCGGCCCGAACCACCCATACACCGAGGCGCTCCTGTCCGCGGTCCCAAGCGTGGACGGACAGACCGCGGCGCGCATCCGGCTCGAGGGCGAGATCCCGAGCCCGGCGCGGCCGCCGAGCGGCTGTGTGTTCCACACGCGCTGCCACCGGTACATGCAGGGCATCTGCGAGGTGACCGAGCCGCCGCTCGTCGAGGTCGAGCCGGGCCACCTGATGCGCTGCCACATCCCGCTCGAGGAGCTGCGCCGGCTGCAGGCACGGGACGCGGCGACGGGCGCGGTGCGGACGTCGGTGATCGGTGCGGCCGCGGATGCGGAGGTCGAGGCGCCGATCTGATCGGTGGGCGGCGGGTGACGCGATCGCGTCTCGACCGCCCCCGCGTCACACGTCGGAGTCGGGGAAGGTCGCCTTCCGGCGCGCGATCCACTCGAGCAGCTCCTCGTGGATCGCCTCGTCAAGTGGCGGCGCCTCGTACCTCGCCAGGCGCTGCTTCCACGCCGCGTTCGCCCGGACCGCCGCGTCGCGCGACCCCTCCAGCTCCCATTGCTCGAAGCTGTTGTTGTCCGACAGGTGGGATCGCCAGAACGCCGACTCGAAGTTCGCGAGCGTATGCGGCGAGCCGAGGAAGTGCTGGCCCGGCCCGCCGTCGAGCATGGCCTGGAGCGCCATCCCGTTCTCGCTCGTGTCCACGCCGGCGATGTACGGCTGCGCCATCGAGGCCTGGTCCTCGTCGAGCACGAACTTCTCGTACCCGATCGACAGCCCGCCCTCCAGCCAGCCGGCGGTGTGGAGGTTGAAGTTCACGCCCGCCTGCATCGTGGCCATGAAGCTGATCGCGCTCTCGTACGCGGCCTGATAGTCGGGCACCTTCGACGCGGTGAAGCTGCCGCCGCTCCGGAACGGGACGCCAAGCCGCCGGGCGAGGGCCGCGAGCACGAACAGGACGAGCTGTGGCTCCGGGGTGCCGAACGTCGGCGCGCCTGTCTGCATCGACATCGACGACGCGAACGAGCCGAAGATGACCGGGGCCCCGGGTTGCACGAGCTGGCAGAACGCCATCCCGGCGAGCGCCTCCGCGAGGGTCTGGGTCGCCGCGGCCGCGACGGTCACGGGTGCCATCGCGCCGCCCAGGATGAACGGCGTGACGAGCACGATCTGGTTGTTCTCGGCGTACACCTTCGCCGAGCCGAGCATGTTGTAGTCCCAGGCCATCGGCGAGTTCGCGTTTGCGAGGCCCATGATCACGTGCTCGTTCCGGAGCGTCTCCTCGCCGAACACGATGCGCGCCATGTCGACCGAATCCTGCGCCCGGCTCGGGTGGGTGACCGAGCCCATGAACGCCCGGTCGCTGTACCGGATGTGGCTGTAGACCATGTCGAAGTGCCGCTTGTTCACCGGCAGGTCGACCGGCTCGCACAGCGTGCCGCCGCCGTGGTGGAGCGTCGTGCTCGTGTACGTGAGCTTCACGAAGTTGCGGAAGTCCTCGATCGTCGCGTAGCGGCGCCCGCGGTCCAGGTCGTGGACGAAGGGCGAGCCGTACGTCGGGACGAGCACCATGTGCGGGTCGCCGATGACCACGCTCCGAGCCGGGTTTCGGGCGCGCTGGACGAACGAGCGGGGCGCGGTCGCCTGGACGATCCGACGGAGCATTCCGCGCGGGAACCGGACGCGGGTGCCGGTCGCGTCCGCGCCCGCGTTCGTGAACACCGGGATCGCGTCGGGGTACGTGGCCAGCTCGATGCCCACCTGCTCCAGCAGCGTGTCCGCGTTGTGCTCGATCTGCTCGAGGCCCTCGGTGGAAATGACCTCGACGGGTGCGAGGCGGCGCGTCAGGTACGGCTGCTGCTCGATCGCATGCGCGAGCCGGGCGGCCTGGCGCGCGCTGCGGCCTCGGCGGACCGCGACGTCGGGTGCGTGATCGACGGCCATCGGGGTCTCCTCCGGGTCCGGTGCAGGGCATGCATCTTGGCATGTCGGCCCGACTAGCGACAGGTGCGTCGCTACCTCGGCTGGGGCGCACTCCCGGCGGGCGGGCGGAGGCTCACGAGACCCATGCGGGCAACGACCGCGGCGCCGCTGATCGAGATGAGCACGAGGCTCACGGCGTGGAGGAGCAGCGCCATCGCGAGTGCCGGCGCCTCCGGGATGCCCACCGACGCCGCGATCGCGATCGCGGCCAGCTCGAACGTGCCGACGTAGCCGGGAGCGGACGGGACCGCGGTCGCCAGGTTCACCCCCGCAGCGAGCAGCGCGGCCTGGCCGATCGTCGGCTCCAGTCCCACGGCCTGGCCGGCAGCAGCGAAGCCGAGCACCGCGCACGACCACGAGCCGAGCGAGATGACGACCGTCGAGGCGAGCGTGCGCGGCCGCCCGGCGACCGCGAGCCCCTCGCGCAGGCGGCCGAGACTCGCGCGCACCTGGGGCCATCGGTCGAGCAGCGCCGTCACGCGGTCCGCGCCCGGCAGCCGGTGGGCGAGGATCCCCGCGGCCACGACCACGACGAGCAGCCCCGTGAGCGCGAGGCCGACGAGCACGCCCGAGGCGACGATCCCGCGCACGGAGAGGACGAGGATCGCGGCCGCCGCGATGGCGACGACCACCGCGGTGTCCACGATCCGCTCGACCACGACCGTTCCCAGGACCGTCGAGCGGCTGATCCCCGTTCGATCCCCGAGGACGTGGCTGCGCACGAGCTCGCCCAGGCGGGCGGGCAGGACGTTGTTCGCGAGGTAGCCGACCAGCAGCGCCTGGAGCGTCGCACGGAAGGGCACCTGGGCGACCGGGCGGAGCAGCAGCCGCCAGCGCGCCGCGCGCAGGACGACGTCGACCGTGATGAGCCCGACGAGCAGCGCCACCCAGGCAACGTTCGCGCGTCGCAGCGCGTCGAGCGCGGCGGCAAGATCGACCGAGCGCAGGACGAGCGCGATCGCGACGACGCTGACGGCGATCCCGATCGCCGCCCGCGCGAGGCCGCCGGCGCCGCGCATCAGCCGGCCGGGTCCGCGGCGCTCGCTGGCCGGCGGCGAAGCTTCGGCGAGGGCCGGATCCCGACCCGGTGGAGGAGATAGCGGGCGACCACCCGGAGCGTGGACAGCCCGTACACGACGCTGCGGCGGAAGCCGACCGAGCTTGCCTCCTCGAAGTACCGCGTGGGCACGGCGATCTCGCCGATCCGCAGGCCGCCGACGGCGACCACCTGGGCGACCAGCTCCTGGTCGAACACGAAGTCGTCGGAGTTGAGGTGGTACGGGATCGCCTCGAGCAGTCGGCGGCTGTAGGCACGCAGGCCGGTGTGGTACTCGGACAGCCGGAGCCCGAAGGCCACGTTCTCCACCGTGGTGAGAAACCGGTTCGAGAGGTACTTCCAGCGCGGCATGCCGCCGGCCAGCGGGTCACCCAGGAACCGGCTGCCGAGCATGAGATCCCGCTCGCCGGACAGGATCGGCGCGATCAGGGCCGGGATCCGGGTCGCGTCGTACTGGTAGTCCGGGTGGAGCATCACGACGACGTCCGCGCCCGCACGCAGCGCGGCGTCGTAGCAGGTCTTCTGGTTGCCGCCGTAACCCTTGTTCTGCTCGTGCACATGGACCTCGAGGCCGAGATTCCGGGCGAGGTCCACGGTTTCGTCGCGGGAGACGTCGTCGACGAGGATCACGTGATCCACGACGTCCGTCGGGACGTCGTGGTACGTGCGCTCGAGGGTCTTTGCCGCGTTGTAGGCGGGCATGACGACGACGACCCGGGGGCGATCCGGCATGGCTGACAGGGTACCGAGCCCGCGACCGGTGTCGAGATGCACCGTCGGTACCGGGCGTTGCGGGCGCATCGTCCCGGACGGTCCGTCGTCGGCCCGAACCCGCTCTCCCGGCCGCCGATGCTCGCCGGGCATGCGTCGGCCGCCGATGCTCGCCGGGCATGCGGCGAGCGTTCTGCTCGCGTGGATCGGCGCGGCGCGGGGCGTCGTCAGCCACGATCCCTGCCCGCTGCCTCCACAGCTGATGCACCGCGAGCATCACAGGCGTCGGCCGGAGACCAGGGCGCGCTCGACGATCCGTGATCCGATCGTCACGGCCCCGACGAACAGGACGTGCGACCATGCACGCTCGCGCCGCGCCACGGAGTCACCGATGTTCGATCAGCTGTTCGGCCGGCGGTCCGCCGACCCGGCCGTCGCGGGGCGGGTTCCGCCCGGCCAGTACGTCACCGAGAAGTTCCCGGTCCTCCACTACGGGTCCGTCCCGCGCACCGACCTCTCGCGCTGGGATTTCAAGGTGTACGGCGCCGTCGACGCCCCGTTCCGGCTCACCTGGGACGAGTTCCAGCAGCTCCCGCGCAGGCAGGTGACGACCGACATCCACTGCGTCACGCGCTGGTCGAAGCTGGGAACCACCTGGGAAGGCGTGCCGATCCAGGCGATCCTCGAGCGCGCCCAGCTCCGCCCCGAGGCGCGCTTCGTGCTCGCCCACGCGGAGCAGGGCTACACCGCGAACCTCCCGCTCGAGGTGCTCGACGACGAGGACGTCCTGCTCGCCGACACGTTCGACGGCAAGCCACTCGAGCTCGAGCACGGATGGCCCCTTCGCCTGATCGTGCCGAAGCGGTATTTCTGGAAGAGCGCGAAGTGGATCCGCGGCCTCGAGTTCCTCGATCGTGACCAGCTCGGCTTCTGGGAGCGCTACGGCTACCACAACGATGCCGACCCCTGGAAGGAGGAGCGCTTCAGCGACGGGTAGGGCGCCCCAGCGCGGCGACGGCCGTCGCGCTCCGGCCGCCCGTCAGTTGCGCCGCACGGCGAGCAGGCTCCGGTCGGGCGCGAACGGGCGCAGGCGCCGGGCGAGCAGCAGGATCTCGCCCTCGAGCGCCGCCCCGAGACCGCCCAGCCGATCCACGGCGGTGTTCGCCTCGAGCAGCTGCTGCTTCCGGGCGAGATCGAGCTGCACCATCCCGAGCAGCAGGTACGAGAGCGTCGCCGGATCATCGGGCATGACGAGCCGCCGCACGATCCCGGCGTCGACACCGGCGGGCCCTCCCTCGTCGGGCGAGTCAGCGGGATCCTCCCGGACCTCGAGCTCCACGCCGACGTCCGGCATCGCGTCGTCCTCGCCCTCGCGCGGGCGAAGCAGCCGCAGGTACTCGACCACTCGCCTCGTCACCTCGCGCACGAGCGTCGCCGCGAGTTCCGGGTCGCCGGTCTCCTCGGGCAGCGGGGTGGCCCGGCCCACGAGATACGGCGCGACGTCGTCGAGCACCGCGTCGAGGCGGAACCGCATCCCGCCGACCGCGAGCAGGTCGTAGCGACCGTCCGGATAGCGGCTCGCCTCGCGGATCGAGGCCAGGGTCCCGACCTGGGCCAGCTCCAGCCCGCCGGTCGGGCCGACCTCCTGTCCCTCGCGGATGAGGACCACGCCGAACGGGCCTCGCGTCGTCAGGCAGCGGGCGACCAGCTCGCGGTATCGCTCCTCGAACACGTGGAGCGGCAGGGCGACACCCGGGCAGAGCACCGTGTGAAGCGGGAAGAGCGGGATCTCCATCGCGCCCCCGTTCGCGGCGGCTCACCACGCGGATGGCCGGGCACCGCGCGGACCGGGAGTCTAGCCCGTCGCCGGGTGCGATCCGACGGGTGCCGGCGCGGGCGGCGCGGGCATGACACGCACCGCGGGCGCGGCCGCCGACGCGAGTGACACCGGCTCGCCCGCCACCGGCGTGGAGGCCCCGCGCACGAACAGCCGGGACCTGCCCTTCCCGGCCGCTTTCGCCTGGTACATCGCGAGATCCGCGTTCCGGATCAGGTCCGTGGCCGTCTCGCCGCTCGAACGCTCGGCGACACCCACGCTCGCCGTCACGCTGACGACGTGCGCATCGATCGTGATGGGTGCCGCGATCGATGTCAGTACCCGCTCGGCGACCTGTGCGGCGACCCCCGCGTCGGCATCCGGGAGGACGACGCCGAATTCATCGCCGCCGAGCCGCGCCGCGAGGTCGCCGGGCCGGGTGGCGGCGCCCAGACGGGAGGCCACCACGGCGAGCAGCTGGTCGCCTGCGGCGTGGCCGAGGGAGTCGTTCACGGTCTTGAAGTCGTCGAGGTCGAGGAACAGGAGCGAGACCACCCGATCCCTGGGTGTGGCGAGGATGGCGTCCAGGTGCGCGACGAAGCGGCGCCGGTTCGCGAGGCCGGTCAACGGATCGTGGGCCGCCTGGAACTGCAGCTCCGCCTCGAGCCGCCGCCGCGCCGCGACGTCCTCGTCGAGCAGGCGCACGACGAGTGCGAGGCGCGACAGCACGAGCAGTCCGAGCAGCGCGGAACCGATCGCGAGCGCCGGCGTGCCCGCGCCGGCCGCGAGCGTCTGAAGGAGCAGCACGGCCGGTCCCGCCAGCATCGCCGCCGCAAGCCCGCCCAGGCGCACCGCGCCGAGCCAGGCCACCGGCACCGGGTGCGGCTGCGCCACGGCGCGCATCGAGGGGTGGAGCGCGGCGGTGCCGGCCAGCGCGTACCCGGCCAGCCAGCCGGCGTCGAGGAGGCCGCCGTCCACGTACGTGCCCTCGGCAACCTGCGCGGCGAACACGACGTCGGCGGCCAGGATGATGCCCAGGGACGCCACCAGGAGCACGAACGACGGGCTGCGCGATCCCGGCGTGGCGAGGAACGTGAACGCGACTCCGATGACGAGCAGGTCCATGAGTGGGTAGGCCACCGAGACCAGCAGGCCCACGGCGTCGAGCTCCGCCGCGCCGGCGAGCACCGGCTCGACCAGCCACACCCAGCCGACGAGCGACGCTCCCGCGGCCAGGATCAGGCCGTCGAGCAGGCCGGCCCGGTCGCCGCCCCGAACCCGCAGCCGGACGAAGCCGACCATCGCGAGCGCAAGGAACGGATAGCCCGCGAGATATGCCACGTCGGCGATGGACGGGAACGGGATCTCTCCCGTGGCCAGCTCCAGGCTCGTCCAGAGCACGTCGCCAATCACGAACAGGAACTGGCCGGCCGCGAACAGGAGCCAGGGCAGCCGACGCTCGGGCCCCTGCAGGAGGACTCCGGCGACGACCGCGACAACGGCCGCCGTGCCCACCACGTCGTACAGCACGGCCTGCAGGAGATCGTCCGCGGGAACGGCCGTGTGCAGAGCGATGCCGAGCAGTGACACGAACGCGAACACCCACCAGCCGTGGGTTCGCGCGCTCGCTTGCATCGCGTGCCGTCCGGTCATCGCCACTCCGCTGCCGCGCGCACCCGGTGCGGCGGCGCGTCGGGCCTATCCTGCGCGACGGCGGTACCCCCGTCCCTCCGCCGCGCGGCGGATGTCGGGATGGCCCGAAGGTACCGGGCACGAAGAAGCCGCCGGCTGGGCCGGCGGCTTCGATCGTGTGTGACGAAGCCGGTTAGTGGGCGCAGCTCCTCGGCGAGCCGGAGTCGTCCGCCGTGCGGAAGCTGGACCCGCAGCCGCAGCCTGACACCGCGTTCGGGTTGTTCACGGTGAAACCCGCGCCCATGAGCGTGTCGACGTAGTCGATCTCGCTGCCCTGGAGGAGCGGCACGCTGTTGCCGTCGATGTAGACCCGGACCCCGGACACCTGCATCACGCGGTCTTCCGGGGTGGGCTGGTCCTCCAGCATCATCCCGTACCGGTAGCCCGAGCACCCGCCCGAGTACACGTACACGCGCAGCCCGATCTCGGGGTTCGGCTCG
This sequence comes from Candidatus Limnocylindrales bacterium, assembly GCA_035699445.1. Lineage (GTDB taxonomy): Bacteria > Chloroflexota > Limnocylindria > Limnocylindrales > CSP1-4 > DASSPX01. The sequence continues at coordinate 21,528 of DASSPX010000014.1, forward strand.
TCCTTCGTGAGGTCGCGGAGCTTGGCCGCGGCCGCGTCGGTGAGCGTGAGGACCGACGGCTGGGCTTCGATCATGAACCTGCGTCCTCCTTCGGACGTGCGGGGTGCGCGTGAGACGCCGGGGAGGGAGCAGCCTCCGCGACGGATGAATCGTACGCAGGTCAATGAGTTTCGTCCAGCATGGCCGCGGACGTGCCCTCCGCCCGTGCGAACGGACGCTGCAAGGGCATCGCAAGCGGCGACGGTCTCACAGCGACCGTACCCGCGGGACGGCGCGGTAGGCTGGAGGCGGCGTGCTCGCGCCACCGTCCGACCATGCCCTCGGAGGAGAGGACCACCCTGGATCGCCTCGTCCTGCCCGCGCCCGTGGCGCCCACCCTTTCCCTGCCCGGCCCGGGGACAGCCGCCGGATCCGATGCGCGGCATCCATGGCCCGGCCAGCCCTACCCCCTCGGTGCGACGTACGACGGGATGGGCACGAACTTCTCGCTCTTCTCGGAGGTGGCGGAGCGGGTCGAGCTGTGCCTGTTCGACAACGAGGGCACCGAGCGCCGGGTCGACCTGCCCGAGTCGACCGGATTCGTGTGGCACGGCTACCTGCCCACGGTGGGCCCCGGTCAGCGCTACGGCTATCGCGTCCACGGACCCTGGAACCCGGACGCCGGCCAGCGCTGCAACCCGGCGAAGCTCCTCCTCGATCCGTACGCGAAGGCGATCGACGGCGAGGTACGCTGGGACGAGGCGGTCTTCCCGTACCGCTTCGGCGAGCCGGACATTGCCGACGACCGGGACAGCGCGCCGTTCGTGCCGCGTTCCGTGGTCGTCAATCCGTTCTTCGACTGGACGGACGACCGGCCCCCGCGCCGCCCGCTCCACGAATCGGTGATCTACGAGGTCCACGTCAGGGGCTTCTCGCGCCGCAACCCGGAGATCCCGGAGCCGATGCGCGGCACGTACGCGGGGCTCGCACACCCGTCCTCGATCCGCTACCTGACCGGGCTCGGGGTGACCGCGGTGGAGCTGTTGCCGGTCCACGCGTTCGTCCACCAGAAGACCCTGCTCGACCGGGGGCTTCGCAACTACTGGGGCTACGACTCCATCGGGTTCCTCGCGCCGCACCACGAGTACGCGGGCACCGGGACGTCCGGGGAGCAGGTCGCCGAGTTCAAGGCGATGGTCAAGGCGCTCCACGCCGCCGGCATCGAGGTCATCCTCGACGTCGTCTACAACCACACTGCGGAGGGCAACCACCTCGGCCCGATGCTCTCGCTCAAGGGCATCGACAACGCCGCCTACTACCGGCTGACAGCCGACCGCCGCTACTACATGGACTACACCGGCACCGGCAACACGCTCAACGTCCGGCATCCGCACGTGCTCCAGCTGATCATGGATTCGCTGCGCTACTGGGTCATCGAGATGCACGTGGACGGGTTCCGGTTCGACCTCGCCTCCGCGCTCGCCCGCGAGCTCCACGAGGTGGACCGGCTGTCGGCGTTCTTCGACCTCATCCAGCAGGATCCGATCGTCAGCCAGGTGAAGCTGATCGCGGAGCCGTGGGACGTCGGCGAGGGCGGCTACCAGGTGGGCAACTTCCCGACGCTGTGGTCCGAGTGGAACGGCCGCTACCGGGACAGCGTGCGCGACTTCTGGCGGGGCGAGCCGGGAACGCTCGGCGACCTCGCGTACCGGCTCACGGGGAGCTCGGACCTCTACGAGCGAACAGGTCGCCGCCCGTACGCGAGCGTCAACTTCGTCACCGCTCACGACGGGTTCACGCTCGCGGATCTCGTCTCGTACAACGAGAAGCACAACGAGGCGAACGGCGAGGACAACCGCGACGGTGAGTCGCACAACCGGTCGTGGAACTGCGGCGTCGAGGGCCCGACCGACGACCCAGCGATCCTCGGGCTCCGCCGCCGCCAGCAGCGCAACTTCCTGGCCACGCTGCTCTTCTCCCAGGGCGTCCCGATGCTCCTCGGAGGCGACGAGATCGGTCGCACGCAGCGCGGCAACAACAACGGCTACGCGCAGGACAACGAACTGTCGTGGTTCGACTGGGAGCACGCCGACGCCGCGCTCGCGGAGTTCACCCGGAGCCTGATCTCGCTCCGCCACGCGCACCCGGTGTTCCGACGGCGCCGGTTCTTCCAGGGCGTGCCGATCCGCGGCGAGGTGCCCGACATCGAGTGGCGGACCCCCGAGGGGCAGCCGATGTCCGATGGCGACTGGCACCAGGGCATCCCGGCGGTTGCGATCCTCCTCCGGGGCGACGCCATCGCGGAGGTCGATGCCCGCGGTGAGCCTGTCCGGGACGACACGTTCTACCTCGTGCTCAACGGCCGGCCCGAGGGTCTCGCCGTCCACCTGCCGGCGGCGGAGGCGGCGCGGCGCTGGGTGCTCGTATTCGACACCGCCGCGGATCCGTCGTTCCCCGTGGAGCCGCACGAGTTCGAGGAGGGCGAGGAGGTGCCGGTCGCCGCGCGGTCGGTGGTCCTCCTGCGGAGGCTCGATTGACGGCCCGGGGTGCTGCGGCGGCTGACGTCGAGGCGGCCGGGCCGCGCCGGGTCATTCCGCGCGCGACCTACCGCCTCCAGCTCCACGCCGGCTTCCCGTTCGCCGCCGCCGCGCAGGTCGCGCCGTACCTGGCGCGACTGGGCGTCAGCCATGTCTACAGCTCCCCGTACCTCCAGGCGGCGCCCGGCAGCACCCACGGCTACGACGTCGTGGACCCGCGCGCGGTAAACCGCGAGCTGGGTGGCGAGGCGGCGCACGCCGCGCTCTCGGAGGCGCTCGGGCAGGCCGGGCTGGGCCAGGTGCTCGATGTCGTGCCCAACCACATGGCGATCGGCGGGCCCGAGAATCCGTGGTGGTGGGACGTGCTCGAGAACGGTCCGGCCAGCCGCTACGCCGGGCACTTCGACGTCGACTGGACCCATCCCGAGGCCCACCTCCGGAACCGCGTCCTGCTGCCGGTCCTCGACGACCACTACGGACGCGTCCTCGAGCGCGGCGACCTCCGTCTCGAATGGGACCGTCGACGGTTCACGATCCGGTTCGGGGACCGCCGCTTCCCGGTCGCCCCGCCCAGCCTCGACGACCTGCTCCGGCTGGCCGCAAAGCGGGCAGGCTCCGACGAGCTCGCCTTCCTCGCCGACGCGTACGCGGCGCTGCCCCCATCGTCGGCCGTCGACCTCGAGAGCATCGAGCGTCGCCATCGCGACAAGGAGGTCCTGGGGCGCCGCCTGACCGAGCTGGCGGGCAATCCGGTGATCCTCGACGCGATCGATGCCGCGGTCGCGGCCACGAACGCCGACGTGGATGCGCTCGACCGGCTGCTCGAGCGCCAGAACTACCGGCTCGCATGGTGGACCGCCGCGAGTCGCGACCTCGGCTACCGTCGCTTCTTCGACGTCTCGACGCTCGCCGGCGTGCGCGCCGAGGACGAGCGGGTGTTCCAGGACACCCACGGGCTCGTGCTCGACTGGCTGGCCGGCGGGGTGCTCGACGGGGTCCGCATTGACCATCCCGATGGCCTGCTCGACCCGGAGGGCTACCTGCGGCGCCTGCGCTGGGCGAGCCCGCGGGCGTGGGTCGTCGTCGAGAAGATCCTCGAACCCGGCGAGTCGCTGCGGCGCAGCTGGCCGGTCGCGGGGACGACCGGGTACGACTTCGTGCGCCTCGCCGGCGGGCTGTGGATCGACCCGGACGGCGTCGCGCCGCTGCGCGCGATCCACGCGGAGGTCACCGGCGAGGACCGGCCGTTCGTCGAGATCGCACGCACTTCCAAGGCGCAGGTGCTGCGGGAGGTGCTCGGGTCCGAGCTGGGACGGCTGACCGCCCTGCTCCTCGACGTGGCCGAGCGCCACCGGCGCCACCGGGACCACACCCGGCACGTGCTCCACGAGGCGATCGCGGCGATCCTCGTCGCGTTCCCGGTCTACCGCACGTACGTCCGCGTCGACGAGGACGGCGAGGGCCGGCCCACACCACACATCGTCCCGGAGGACGAGGCGGTGATCGCGACGGCGGTCACGGCCGCGATCGAAGCCCACCCGGAGCTCCCTCCGGACCTGCTGTGGTTCATCGCCGACCTGCTCCGGCTGCGGATCACCGGCGAGCCCGAGCTGGAGTTCACGCTCCGCTTCCAGCAGCTGACCGGGCCGGTGATGGCCAAGGGGGTCGAGGACACGGCGTTCTATCGGGACCTGTCGGTGCTCGCGGCGAATGAGGTCGGCGGCGACCCGGCCAACCCGGCCGTGGCGCCGGAGGCGTTTCACGCCGAGCTCGCCGCGACCCAGGAGCGCTGGCCGTCGACGATGCTCGCGGGGTCCACCCATGACACGAAACGCGGCGAGGACGTCCGTGCGCGGCTCGCGGTCCTGACCGAGATCCCGGACCGGTGGCGGACCGTCGTCGCCGAGCTGCGCGCGCTCGCCGCTCCCGGGCGAAGCGAAGCGGGCCCGGACGGCCACGCGGAGTACCTCGCCCTCCAGACGATCGTTGGCGCGTGGCCGATCGCCGCGGACCGACTGAACGCGTTCCTCGTGAAGGCGCTCCGCGAGGCGAAGCTGCGAACCTCGTGGGGCCGTGCCGACGAGGCGTACGAGGCCGCCGTCACGAGCTGGGCCGCCGCGGCCCTGGCCGACGAGGCGTTCCGCGCCCGGGTCGAGGCGTTCGTGGCCGAGATCCTTCGCCCCGGACGCGTCAACGGCCTGGCCCAGACGCTGCTGCGGCTGACCGCCCCCGGCGTCCCGGACCTCTACCAGGGCAGCGAGCTGTGGAGCCTCACGCTCGTCGACCCGGACAACCGCCGCCCGGTCGACTTCGCGCTCAGGGAGCGCCTGCTCGCGGAGCTCGAGACCGGGCCGCCGGGCATCGCCCATCTCGTCCCGGCGCTCGACGACCCCGCCGATCCCGGTCGTCCGAAGCTGGCGCTCATCCGCGCCGCGCTCGGGGTTCGCCGTGGCTGCCCGGACGCGTTCGGCGAGGACGCCCGGTACCGGCCGCTCGTGGCCACCGGACGGCGCGCGTCGCGCATCCTCGCGTTCGCGCGCAGCGACGAGGTGGTGACGGTCGTGCCGCGGCTGACGACGCGACTCGGCGACGGATGGGGTGACACGACGCTCGAGCTGCCCGCCGGGCGCTGGCGCGACGAGCTGAGCGGACGCGTCCATGAGGCTGGGGGACCGCTGCCGGTCGCGGACCTCCTGGAGGCGGCTCCGGTCGCGCTGCTCACCCGCGCCTCGTGACCGCGTTCCGGGTCTGGGCGCCGAAGGCCCGGGCGGTCGAGCTCGCCCTTGGCGCGGATGCGCAGGATCGCCGGCCGATGGCGGTCGAGACGACCGTCGATGCCACGGCCGGCTGGTGGCGGCTGGACGTCCCGGAGGCCGGGCCGGGCACACGCTACGGGTTCGTGCTCGACGGCGGGGGCCCGTTTCCGGATCCGCGATCGCCCCGCCAGCCGGACGGTGTTCACGGGCTCTCGGAGGTGGTCGACGACGAAACGTTTCCGTGGACCGACCAGGCCTTCCGGGCACGCCCGCTCGCGGACGCCGTGCTCTACGAGCTGCACGTCGGCACCTTCAGCACCGAGGGCACGTTCGAGGGCGCGATCCCCCATCTCGACGCCCTCGTGGAGCTGGGCGTCACGCACGTCGAGCTGCTGCCCGTCGCTGCGTTCCCCGGCGAGCGGGGCTGGGGCTACGACGGCGTCGCGCTGTACGCGCCGCACGAGCCGTACGGCGGGCCGGACGGGCTGCGCCGTCTCGTCGACGCGTGCCACGCGCGCGGCATCGCCGTGCTCCTCGACGTCGTCTACAACCACCTCGGGCCGGACGGCAACTACCTGTGGGCCTACGGACCCTACTTCAGCGATCGCTACACGACGCCGTGGGGCGACGCGGTCAACTTCGACGACGCCGGCTCCGACGAGGTGCGCCGCTTCGTCATCGACAACGCCCGGATGTGGATCCGCGACTACCACCTCGACGGGCTGCGCCTCGACGCCGTCCACGAGATCTTCGATCGGTCCGCCGTGCACGTCCTTGAGGAGCTGGCCGCGGCGGTCCACGAGCTCGGAGACGAGCTCGGCCGGCCGGCGGTCGTGATCGCCGAGAGCGACCTCAACGACCCCCGCCTCATCCGGCCGGTGGACGCCGGCGGCCTGGGGCTCGACGCCCAGTGGAACGACGACCTCCGGCACGCCCTCCACGTGACGCTGACCGGTGAGACCGATGCGTACCACGCCACGTACCGCGGCATCGGCGACCTCGCCACGGCGCTGACCAACGTGTTCGTGTTCGACGGGCGCTACTCGCCGTTCCGCGACCGGCGTCACGGGCGTCCGGTCGGCGATCTGCCCGCGACGCGGTTCGTCGGCTTCCTGCAGAACCACGACCAGGTCGGCAACCGGGCGCTCGGGGAGCGGAGCTCGGCACTCATGCCGCCCGGCGCGCTCCGGGCCGGCGCGGCCGTCGTCCTCCTCGCGCCGACCGTACCGCTCCTGTTCATGGGTGAGGAGTGGGCGGCATCCACGCCCTGGCTGTTCTTCACCGACCACGCGGACCCGGATCTCGCCGAGGCGGTCCGTGAGGGCCGGCGGCGCGAGTTCGCACAGTTCCTGCCCGAGGACGGCGAGGTGCCCGACCCGCAGGATCCGGAGACGATGCGGCGCTCCTGTCTCGACTGGTCGGAGCGCGATCGGGAGGAACACGCGGCGATGCTCGACTGGCATCGGCGGCTGATCGCGTATCGCGCGGCGCACCCCGAGCTGCGGGACGGCAGCCGGTGCGCGGTGCGGTTCGACGAGGAGGAGCGCTGGCTGACGGCGGAGCGGCACGGGATCGTGCTCGCGATCAACGCGTCGGCCGAGCCGCGCTGCGTGCCGCTCGCCCCTGCCGAGGCGGCACCGCGTGTCGCCCTCGCCTCGGACGAGGGAGTGCGGCTGGAGGGTCGCGACCTGCTGCTGCCCGCCTGGGCGGCGGCGGTGGTCGAGGGAGGCTGAGCGGGCTGAGCGGGCTCGCCCGTGCCCGGATGAGCGTCCGCTCAGGCGGCGGGCGCGGTCGTCGCGGCGTCGGGCTCGGGCTGCCGGAGCCGCCGCGCGGCCTCGAGCGCATCGAGCCGACCCGCCTCGGCGGCCGTCGGTCGACGGATCGGGTCGAGCAGGCCGACACCGAGCCCGAGGATCCGGGCACCAGCCGTCCCGGGCGTGATCACGATCACCCGGCGGCCGCGGGCACGGAGCACGCGCACCTCCTCGTCCAGGCCACGCACGCGCAGCGGTGCGATGACGAGGATCTCGTCGGCGTCGCCCGCGACCGTCGCGTGGGTCGTGGACGCCATCCCGCCGTCCATCCAGTGGCGTCCGAGCGCGGTCACAGTGGGGAACAGGACGGGGACGGCGGCGCTGGCCGCCACTGCCGTGGGCAGGGGGACGCCGGAACCCGCCCCGAAGCCGAGCGTGGATCCATCCGCGGTGTCCACCGCCGTCACGACCAGGTTGGCCGGCCAATCCCCCGCGCACTCGAGCACGTCCGCGATGACCTGGAGGAAGGCGCGCTCCGGCGCCGTCCGCGCCGCGTGTGCGATCTGCCCCAGCCGGACGAGGGCCGGGTTCGGGCCCGTGATCCGCCGCAGGCCCGGCGGCAGCGGCGCGCCCCGCGGCGGGGCGCCCCGCGGCACGCCCCGGCGCGCGCGGTGCCGCACCATGGCCTCCAGCGACAGCCACGTGACCCAGGTCGGTCCGAGCCATGCGAGCGCCCGCCGACGACTGAGACGCATCGCCGTCCCACCCATGCGGCCCGCCAGCAGCCCGATCAGCGCGTCTTCGGCGGCGGTTACATCGCGTGTCTCGTGGCGGTACCAGTGCCCGAGGTCCGGGTCGCTCAGGATCCGGGCGCCCACGAGCGCGCCCGCAGACGTGCCGACGACGAGCTGCCAGGCGTGGACGTCGACCCCGGCCTCCTCGAGTCCACGAAGCACGCCGATCTCCCAGGCGATACCGGCGACGCCCCCGCCGCCGAGCACGAGCGCGCGTGACGGCCCGTGGTCCACCGCGCTACCCGTCGATCCGCTCGATGACGGTCGCGATGCCCTGCCCCACGCCGATGCACATCGTGGCGAGGCCCCAGCGACCGCCGGTGCGTCGCAGCTCGTGCGCGAGCATCGTGACCAGGCGTCCGCCGCTCATGCCGAGCGGGTGGCCGAGCGCGATCGCGCCCCCATTCGGGTTCACTTTCGCGGGATCGAGCCCCAGCTCGTTGACGCACACGATCGACTGCGAGGCAAACGCCTCGTTCAGCTCGACCACGTCGAGGTCGCGCGGCTCGATCCCGGCCCGCGCGAGCGCCTTGCGTGCGGCCGGCACGGGCCCCACGCCCATGACCGCCGGGTCGACGCCCGCCACCGCGGTCGCCACGACGCGCGCCATGGGCGCCAGCCCGAGCGAGCGCGCGCGACCGGCCTCGACGAGCAGCGCCACGGACGCGCCATCGTTGATGCCACTGCTGTTGCCGGCGGTGACGGTTCCCTCCGCCTTGAACGCCGCCTTCAGGGCGCCCAGTCGCTCCACAGTCGTGTCCGCCCGCGGGTGCTCGTCCCGCGCGACGATCACGGGCTCACCCTTCCGCTGCGGCACTGGCACCGGCACGACCTGGTCGTCGAAGCGGCCGGCCTCGATCGCCGCGACCGCGCGGCGCTGCGATTCCGCGGCGAACGCGTCCTGGAGGTCGCGGCCGACCTCCCAGCGCTCGGCCACGTTCTCGGCCGTCTCGCCCATCGAATACGGGTGGTGGAGCTCGGCGAGTTTGGGGTTGACGAACCGCCAGCCGAGCGTCGTGTCCACGAGCTCGCGGGGGCCGCGCTCGAACGCGCCCTCCGGCTTGAGCATGACGTACGGCGCCCGGGTCATCGACTCGACGCCGCCGGCGACGAACACGTCGCCCTCGTCCGCCCAGATCGCGTGGGCCGCGGCGTTGATCGCCTGGAGCCCGGAGCCACACAGCCGGTTCACGGTCTGGCCGGCGACCTGGACCGGCAGCCCCGCGAGGAGCGCCGCCATCCGCGCGACGTTCCGGTTGTCCTCGCCCGCCTGGTTCGCACAGCCGAGGATGACGTCCTCGACGAGGGAGGGGTCGATGCCGGTCCGCTCGATCAGGGCCCGGATGACATGCGCGGCGAGGTCGTCGGGACGGACCGACGCGAGCGCGCCGCCGTACCGGCCGACCGGCGTCCGGACGGCATCGACGACCCAGGCCTCGCGAACGGGTCGGTGGAGATCGCGCGTCATGGCGCCATCGTAGGCCTCGACCCGTCGAGGCCGCGGCGCCGGTCCGGAAAGGCGCGTGCCCGACCCTGCAGCCGGCGCCGTGTGAGCGTCAGTCGGCGAGCGCCTCCACGGCGGCGGTGCGGAGACCCGCGTCCACGGACTGCACGACGTGAAGCGTCGTGCCGTCGGCCCACAGGACAGTGCCGAGGGAGTCGCTGCCGGCATTCACCTCGATCACCTCGGTCCCCGCCACCGTCCGCTCGCGCACGGTCACGTCCCCGCGGTTGACCTCCCGCATCCGGGCCGCGAACGCCGATTCGAGCTCATCGGCCGATCCACGCGGGACGTCGACGAGCGTGACGACGAGCGGCTGGGCCATGTTCGTGGAGATCCCGATCGCCACGGCGGAGTTCAGCAGGTCGGGCGCGACGGCGCTGATCCCGGCCCCGAGCGCCGGGTCGATCCCGGCGTCGGCGAGATCGGCGGCGGTGAAGCTCATCGTGCGCAGCGCGACCCCCTCGATCCGGTCGGGGATCTGTGCCTGGAGGGCCGCGAGCTCAGCCGAGCCGATCGAGACGTCACCCGACGGCTGCGCGCCACCGGTGCCGGCCGAGGCGGATGGTGCGACACCCGACGCGGCGGGCGAGGTGCCCGCGCTCGCGGACGCGCTCGGCGAGGCGGATGTGGCGGGCGAGCCGCTCGTCGCGGGGGAGGCGCTCGTGGCGGCGGTGGGGGACCCGCCGGCATCGGACGAGCTGGGGCCGGTGGAGCCGCCACAGGCGGCGGCGATGGCGACGACGCCCACGAGGGCGACGGCGCGGATCGGACGGGACATGGCAGAACCCTCGCGCATGGCCGAATGGCCGCTGAATGTCAGGGGGAGGCGACAGGCTCGCCCTGCCCGGGCCACAGCGTCGTCACGCGAGGCGCGCACGCATTGCACGTACGTCGCACCCGTCGTGCGGTCGGCGTCAGGCGGGCTCGAACGGGCTCACCGGGTGGCCCGCACCCAGTCGGAGCGCGAGAACGATGTCCTCCCGCGCGGCCACGCGCTCGGCCTCCGCGAGCTCGGCCTCGCGGCGGATCGCGCCGCGGATGCGGCGGACGATCTCCGCGCCGGCCAGTGCCGAGCCGGCGGGGCCCGCCACGTCCGGGTTCGGCTCGCGCCGGGCGTTGCCTTCGTGGCGATAGAAGCCGACACCGTCCTTGCGGCCGCGCATGCCTGCGCCGACAAGCTGCTCCTGGATCGGCGACGGGCGAAGGCGCTCCGGGCGCCCCAGGCGTTCCCAGATCGAGGTGGCGGCGGCAAGCGTGACGTCGATCCCGGTGAGGTCCATGAGCTCGAACGGCCCCATCGGGAAGCCCGCGTCCCGCATCGCCCCGTCGATCACCTCGATGCCTGCCTCGCCGCGCTCGAGGAGCCGGAGGGCTTCGATCGTGAACGGCCGGTTCACGCGGTTGACCACGAAGCCCGGGGCGTCCGCGACCCGGATCGGGGTCTTGCCCCAGGAGCGAATCAGGGCCTCCGCTGCCTGCACGTGCTGCGGGGCCGTCTCCGCGGCGGCGACGACCTCGACCAGCGCCATGACGGGCGCGGGGTTGAAGAAGTGGAGCCCGAGGACCCGCTCGCGCCGGTGCGCGGCCGCCGCGAGTTCGGACACCGGGAGTGCGCTCGTGTTCGTCGCCAGAATCGTGTGCGGGGCGGTTGCCGCGTCCAGCACCCGGATGATCGTCTGCTTGAGCCCCAGGTCCTCGAGAGCCGCTTCGATCACGAGCTCGAGACCGGCTTCGGCGCCCAGGGCGTCGAGGGTCGCCGCGTCGCGCAGGCGGGCGAGCCGGCCCTCGACCCACTCGTCCGCGGTGTCCGCGTCGAACTCGAGCTTGGCGGCGCGCCGGCGCAGGCCCTCGACGATCCGGCCGCGGCCGCGCTCGAGCGCAGCACCGTCGACGTCGTGCAGGACGACCTCGTGGTCCGCCTCGAGCGCGACCTGCGCGATCCCGGCGCCCATCGTCCCCGCGCCCACGACGCCGATCACACCCGCGGCGGCGCTGTCGCCGGTCGCTGTCATTCGCTACCCGCACGCGCAGACATGCCGTGGATCGTGACACATGGGTCAGGAGTTGAGCGCGTGACCGTACGGAAGCCGCGGGCGTGCTGACCGCCAGGTTGGCAGCTCCCCCGGATCGAGGTGGCCGGGGGGCCAAGAGGCACGCCAAGCGGGACGGGGGCTGGCCTGCGCCAGGTGGAGGACGCACCCGTGGCCAGGCCGGACCACGACCGGCGCGCGCTGGCGAGCGGTCTCCCGGGGATTCGCGGCCCCGACGCTCTTCGATGCGGGCAGTTTGACAACCTGGCGGTCGCCGGCGGGTGCTCCGCGGGCCGCCCCCGTTACACCGGCTTGAACGCCTCGAACGGCTGTCGGCACCCGCGGCAGTAGTGGAGGGATCGGCACTGCGTCGGACCGAACAGGTTGTCGCGCACGACGTCGCCCGAACCGCACCAGGGACATGTCCGGGCGCCTGGCGGCGCGATCCCGGACGCCCGGAGCGCCTCCGCGCCCGCGGCGGTGATCCGATCCGTGGTCCACGGGACGCTGTACGAGAAACGGACCTCGACCGGGCGCCCGAAGCCGCTCAGCCGCTCCGCGACCGCGCCGCGGATCGCATCGAGCGCCGGGCAGCCGATGAACGTGGGCAGCAGGTCGACGTGGATGCCCGCCTCGTCGATCGCGACCCGCTCGACGAGCCCGAGGTCGAGGACGGACACGACCGGGATCTCGGGGTCCGGAACCTCGGCCAGGGCCGCGCGCACGGCGCGTTCGTCGACCGCCACGGCCGGGCTCACCATGTCGCCCCCGGATCGGCGCGGCGCACGGACGTGAACTCGCCGTGGAGCCAGCGGAAGGCGTCGGAGTGCTGCGTCCGAGCCCGATCGGGCTCGCGCGTCGGCGGCAGCGGCGGCAGCCCGAGCCGGGCGAACACGGGACCGACCTCGGCTCGCCAGCGAGCCTCGAGCTCGCCCCACGGCACCGTCACGATCCCGGCCAGCTCGAGCGCCAGCGTGTCCGGCAGCGGCGCCAGCACCGAGCCCGCGTCTGCCGCGAGGGTGCCCAGCGCGGCCAGCAGCCGTTCCCGCGGTTCGGCGACCGTGGTGGCGAGCCGCTCCAGCCAGGCCGCCACGTGCATCAGGTGGTAGCGCTCCTCGCGCCGGATCTTGGCCACGAGATCGGCCAACGGCCGGAACGCCGACCCGCTGAGCGCCTCGAGCCGGACCGCATCGGCGGTCTCGTACAGGTAGCGCCGGGCAATCGTGTGCGCCCAGTCGCCGCGCGGATGGTCGAGCAGGCGGGCGTGCACGTAGCCCTCGGGCGGGCGGTCGTAGGCGATCTGGTCGGCATCGCGGCCGTCGTCCACAACCTGTGCGAGGAGCTCGTAGAGCGCCTTCGCGTGTCCCAGCTCGTCCTGGGCGAGCGAGGACATCGCAACGTCCTCCTCGAGCATCGGCGCGATGCCCGTCCACTCGGAATCGGAGAAGCCGATGACGAACTCGTCGTCCGCCATCGACAGCAGCAGCAGCCCGAGGGCGTTCCGGGTGGCCGGCAGGAGGTCGCCGGCGACCGACATGGTCATCGCTCGTCCGCCTTCGTGCGCTGGCGAACGGCCGCGAGCTTCTCGCGCATCACGTAGCCGCCGGGCTTCTTGAAGCTTCGATCGAGCGGCGGGTCGAGGAGGTCCGGGTCGTCCAGCTGGGCGATGTCCGCGCGGCGAACCACCCAGAGGCGGCTGCTCTCCTGCCGCCGCCCGTACATCTCGCGGGCGTAGTGGAGGGCGAGCTCGCGGTCGGGGGCCATGACGTTGCCGCCGTGGCACATCGGCCCACCTTCCTTCTCCTGGCGGAACACCTCCCACGGCTCGAGCGCGCCCATCGTCAGGCCGCCGCAGGCTGGGCCAGGATCGTGTCGCGGACCCACGCCGTCTGCTCGTGCGTCAGCCGGCGGAAGGCGATCCGTTCCTGGCTCGCCGGCCCGTGCCCGGTCACGACCGCGCGCAGCTCGTCCCAGTCCGGCTCGGTGTAGCGCCACTCGCCGGCGTCCTCGTCGTAGCGCAGGTTCGGGTCCGGGATCGTCAGGCCGAGCTCCCGGATCCGCGGCACGTAGATCGACAGGAACTCCTGGCGGAGCTGCTCGGACGTCTTGGCCTTGATCCGCCAGAACAGGTCGCGATCCTTCGCCGGGTCGCTGCGCGGGCCATGCATCTGCATCAGCGGCCCCCACCAGCGGTCGAGCGCCTCCTGGACCATCGCCCGCTGCGCCGGGGTGCCGGTCACGAGCGTCACCACCACATCGCGGCCGTGCATGATGTGGACGCTCTCCTCCCAGCAGATCTTGCGCATCGTCCGCGCGTACGGCGCGTAGCTCGAATCCCGGAGCGCCTGCTGCGCGACGATCGCCGCGGCGTCGACGAGCCACGCGATCACCCCGATGTCGGCCCACGTTCGCGTGGGGTAGTGGAAGACGTTGTGGAACTTCGTCTTCCCGGCGATCAGGTCCGCGTACATCTGCTCGCGCGGCTTGCCCAGGTCCTCCGCCACGCGATAGAGCAGCTGCGCGTGGCCGGCCTCGTCCTGGATCTTCGCCGTAAGCGCCAGCTTCCGACGGAGCGTGGGCGCGCGCATGATCCAGTCGCGTTCCGGGAGGATGCCCATCAGCTCGGAGTTGGCGTGCATCTCGACGAACCGCAGCACGGCCTGGCGGTACTCGTCGGGCATCCAGTCGGTCGCCTCGACGTAGCCGCCGTTGCGGATGTGGGCCACGAACGTGTCATAGCGCTCGTCGTGCGGCAGATCCTCGATCGCGTGGAGGGCGCGCCGTTCGCGCGCCGGAAGGACGGGCTCGAGGGCGATCGGATCGGTCACAGCGGGACCTCCGTGAGCGAGCGGACGGCGAGGTCCGCCCAGGCATCGGCCAGCTGGTCGGGCGAGAGGTGGCCCTCGCGGCGGTACCACGTCGGGATTCCGTTCAGCGCGGTGAGGAGGAACGTCGCCGCGAGCGCGGGGTCGACCATGGCGAACACGCCGTCGGCGATGCCGTCAGCGATCCGGCCGCGAAGGCGGCGCTCGTAGGCGTCACGGCGTTCGAGGATCGCGGCGCGGCGGTCGTCGGACAGGTGGCGCCACTCGTGGACGAACACGCTCGACGCGCCCGGGTCGGCGCAGATCACGTGGACGTGTGCACGCACGAAGGCCCGGAGCCGGTCGACGGGATCTCGATCGCCCGCGCCGGCCTCGGCGCCGGCGACGGCCGCCTCGAAGGCCGTGGCGACCCGGTCGACGATCGCCCAGAGCACGTCCTCCTTGGAGGCGACGTGGGCGTACAGGCTGGCGCCCTGGATGTCGAGCGCCTTCGCGATGTCGCGCACGCTCGTGGCCGCGTAGCCGCGCTCGCGGAACAGCTCGGACGCGGTGTCCTCGATCGCGCGCCGCCGGGGCCTGGTGTCGAGCATCGTGCCGCGCACGATACCCAACTAACGATCGTTAGGCAAGCCCGCCGGCGTGGCCATCAGGGCTCGGGGCATTGGCGCTACGGTGCGCGCATGCACGACGATCCCCAGCCGATGGTCGACGGGGCGCCTGTTGCGGTCGCCGTCGATGTGCTGGCCGAGCTCGCGCGCGGTGGGCGCGCGCTCGAGCTCGGCATCGGCCGGGGACGGATCGCGATCCCGCTGGCCGCACGCGGTGTGCAGGTCCATGGGATCGACATCTCGGCCGACGAGGTGGCGCACCTGCGCGCGGAGCCCGCCGGCGCGTCCATCCCGGTAACGGTGGGCGACTTCTCGTCGGTCCGGGCCGAGGGCACGGTCTCGCTCGCGTACGTCGTGTTCAACACGATCATGAACCTGACGTCGCAGGCATCCCAGGTCGCCTGCTTCCGGTCGGTGGCGGCGCAGCTGGTGCCCGGGGGTGCCTTCCTCATCGAGGTCGGCGTTCCGAGCCTGCGCCTCCTGCCGCCGGGCGAGCGCTACGTCGTGTTCGACCTGAGCCCGGGGCACTGGGGGATCGACGAGTACGACGTGGCGAACCAGGGCCTGGTGTCGCATCACCTCGAGATTCGCGGCGGGCGGGCGATCCAGTCGTCGGGACCGTTCCGCTACGTCTGGCCGTCCGAGCTCGACCTCATGGCCGAGCTGGCGGGGATGCGCCTCGAGTCGCGATGGGCCGGGTGGCGCCGTGAGCCATTCACGAGCGAGAGCCGGCAGCACGTCAGCGTCTGGCGGACGCCGACCTGAGGTGCGGTCGACTCCGGCGGTCCGGCCTCAGCGCGCGGCGGCGCGCCTGGCGTCGGAAATAGCGCCGCTTGCCTCGGCAGCGCCGGAGAGCAGCGGCTCGATCGCGTCATCGCTGACTGCCCGCCCATAGACCGCCTCCTCGGCGCGACCGAAGGCGGCGAGCACGTGGCGCGCGAGACGCTCGGGCTCGGTGGGCGTCCGGCCGAGCATCGCGAGCGTCTTCTCCACCTGGATCGTGTGCTCCCGGATGTGCGAGGACCAGCGCCCGAGCCGGAAGCCGACCGTCACCGGAAAGCCCGACCAGCGCGCGCCGTAGCCGAGCCGCTCGTCGGGCATGGCAGCCAGCCGCTCGGTCGATCGATCAAGAACGTGGTCGAGCCGCGCGCGGAGCTCCCGGAGCGTGCCGGCGGCCTCGGCGGTGGCCTCGTCAGGCAGCGTGAGCCAGAACGGGTCGGGGATCTGGGTGGGGAGGTGGGGGTCCGCCGCATCGTGCGGGTGCGATTGCCACCACGCGCTCCCCCAGCCATATGCGCGCTGGCCGCTGATGACGTGTCCGAGCACGATCCGGATCGACCACTCCTCGCCGGGCGGATCGGCGTCGATCGTCGCGTCGTCGAGGGGAGCGAGGAGGCCGTGGAGGTCCCATCGCGCGCTGGTTGCCGGGGCGATGATCCGGGCGGCCTCGGTCTCGCGGCGTTCCCTGTCGAGGAGCGCGCGGCGCGCCTCGCGCTCGGCCTGCTCGAGGGCCTCGGCCGCGCGGTACGCGGCGTACCGAACCTCTTCGTCGCTGCCGCCCTTCCACGGCCAGGGCTTCGGCAGGGCCGCCTCGGGGATCGCGAGAAGGTCGTCGACCGCCGCGAGGATCTGCGAGCGCGCGCGCCGGAGGGCGTCGGGGATCGGCCGCCGTTCGATGTCGCGCGTGTGCTCGAAGAGGGGCAGGTCGCCGGCGTCGATGCTCATTCCGGGAGGGTAGGTCAGCGGGGGGTGCCGGGGGGCGTGCGCTTCCTGCCTACGAGCGCCCAGGGAGTGCAGGGCGGGCGGGTGGTCCGGGCCGACGGCGCGGCGTGATCCAATCCGCGGATGCTCCTGTTCCGGCTCGCCCTGGCCTCGTTCGCGATCCAGGCGGGCTTCCACGGGTTCACCGCGTCGCTGCCGCTGTTCATGACCCGCAGCGGCGTGCCCGACGCCGAGATCGGCCTGGTGATGGGGGCCGCGGCGCTCGTTCAGCTGCCGGCCGCGTTCATCGTTGGCGGGCTCGTCGATCGGTTCGGCGGTGGCCGGCTGTACTTCGTCGGGGCGGGCATGTACGCGCTGGGCGCCTTGCTGCTCGCCTGGCCGGGGCTCGACCCGACGCGCGACCGCTGGCTGCTGCTTGCGATCCGCGCGATCCAGGGGGTGGGGATCGCGACGTGCCTACCGTCGGCGCTCGCGATGGTGCCGGCGCTCGTACCGGAGGCGCGCCGCGGGTTCGGCCTGTCGTTCATCGGCAGCGCGCAGAACCTGACGCTCGTGATCCTGCCGCCACTCTCGATCGCGGTGCTCGACGCGAGCGGCGCGATCCAGGCGGTGGCGCTCATGACGATCGCGTTCGTGGCGGCGGGCGCGGCGCTCACGATCGAGCCGGCCCGGGTCGCGCTCGGGGCAGCGGCGCGCGCGCTGGGCGAGGGCGTCCGGAAACCGCGGCGCGGCTACCGGATCGCGTGGCGGCGGGAGTGGCTGTCGATCCTGGCGGTCGTGCTCCTGTACGTGACGCACTGGGGCGCGGTCACGGCATTCCTGCCGGCCCGCGCGGAGGCAGCCGGCGCGAATGTCGGGCTGTTCTTCGCCGCCGACGGGGTGGCGATCCTGCTCCTCCGCGTTCCGACCGGCGCGGCCGCGGATCGCGTGGCGAGCCGCTGGCTGGTGCTCGCGGGGCTGGGGATCACGATCGCCGCCCTCGCGCTATTGCTCGTCGAGCCGACGACGCCGCTGCTGATCGTGTCCGGAGCCCTCGGCGGGGCTGGCGGTGGCCTGGTGCTCACGGCGGCGCTGGTCGAGATCTCCCGGCGCAGCGACGAGCGCGATCGCGGCTCGGCGTTCTCGCTCCTGTCGGGCGCGATCGCCGGGGCGATCGCCCTCGGGAGCCTCGGCGGCGCCGCGGTCGTGGCCGTCGCCGGGTTCGAGGCCACGATGCTCGCGGGGATCGGCGGCGTGGTGCTCGCGGGCGTGGTGGCGGTACTCGATGCGGGGCTGGGGAAGAACCCACGGGCTCGGGCGGTCGGGAGGGAGGCAGCGTGAGCGCCGCGTACGCGCGGGGCGCGTGGGTCGTGCCACCCGGAGGTCCGCTTCGTGCCTACTCCCCCGTGAACCGCGGCTGCCGCTTCTCGACGAACGCCGCCACGCCCTCGGCGTGGTCGCGCGTCCGCCCGGCGATCCCCTGGAGCATCGCCTCGTACTCGAGCGTCTCGTCCAGCCCGGCCTCCTCCGCCCGCCGGAGCGCCCGCTTCGTCAGCGCGAGCGCGCGCGGCGCCATCCCGGCCAGCTGCTCCGCCATCGCGCGCGCCTCGTCGAGCAACATGTCGTCCGGCACCACCCGCGACACGAGGCCCCACCGCTCGGCGTCGGCGGCCGGCACCCGTTCGCCCAGCAGCGCCAGCTCGGCCGCCCGCGCCGCGCCGACCAGTCGAGGCAGCAGCCACGTCGCCCCTGAATCCGGCACGAGCCCGATGCGGCCGAACGCGAGCACGAACGACGCACCCGCCGCCGCGATCCGCAGGTCGCACGCGAAGGCGAGCGACGCTCCCGCCCCGGCCGCAACCCCGTTCACCGCCGCGATCACCGGCTGGGGCAGGTCGCGCAGGGCGCGGATGATCGGGTTGTAGCGCTCCCGGAGCTCGACCTCGAGCGGCGCGGCATCGGGCTCCAGCCGCTCCCGGAGATCCTGGCCGGCGCAGAACGCGCGGCCGCTGCCGGTGAGGATGACCGCCCGGACGGCCGAATCCCGCCCGACCGACCGGAGCGCCGCGAGCAGCTCGCCCTTCATCGCCACGGTGAGCGCGTTCAGCGCGTCGGGCCGGTCGAGGGTGATCGTGGCCACGCCCTCGGCCAGCGCGATCCGCACGAGGGTCGGCGCGTCCGCCATCGCCGAACTCAGGCTGCCGCGAACACCACCAGCTCGCCGTCGACGAGCTCGAACACCCGGGGGTCGATCGGCTCGTCGGCGGAGGCGTTCGCTTCGCGGATGAACTGGGCGAACAGGTCGGCAAACTCGCCGTCGTCCGGCCGGAGCGAGCCCGCGACGAGGAGATGGCGCTCGGGCAGGCCGACGAGCACCCGCCCGCTGCTCGCCAGCTCCTCCGCGATTCGCTGCCGGGTCTCCGGCAACAGCACGCGCGCCGCGTCCTGGCCCTCGCCGGTGTCCGACGACAGCAGGTGTCGCCCGCCGTCCTCCTCACGCGTCCATGGCGCGGACTCGGCCCAGGCCCTCAAGTTCGCCATCGCCGCGTCGCGCACCTCGGTGGCCGCGACGCCCCAGGAGACAAGGTGATCGGCGTTCACGAGGACGTCGAAGCCGGAGGACGGCAACGCGAACGCGACGACGAGGTCCTGCGGACCCTGGTCCACGAGCGGCTGCCGGTGGTCACGATCGGCATGCTCTGCGAGGTCGCGGACATCCGCGTCGTCGACGTCGACGCCGGACGTCCCGGGCGGCCGGAGAAGCGGCTGGAGCGTCGTTCGCGCGACCTCCCAGTCGTGATCGCTCGGCGCGGCCGCGGTCCCGGCGTCGCGGTACGGGAGGTGGCCACTCACGGGCGCGTTGGGATCGATCGGGGCGAGCACGGGCGCCTCGGTCCGGTAGGCGGGCGGCGGCTCGTCGCCGTGATCACGTGCGGCGTCCCTGCCGTACTCGCTCGGCTCGGGCACGGCGGGCTTTCGCTGCAGCGGGTCGTCGATCTCGGGATCCCAGGTCATCGTGCTCCTCCGATCGGAACGCTCATCGGCCTTGCCATGCCGGGGCTCGCTTCTCGACGAATGCGGCCATGCCCTCGGACTGGTCCTCGCTCGCGAACAGCAGGAAGAACGCGCGGCGCTCGAACGCGAGCCCTTCCGACAGCGACAGCTCGGCCGCCCGGCGGACCGATTCCTTCGCCAGCCGCACGGCGAGGGGCGCCTGTCCGGCGATCGTCCGGGCCACCTCGAGCGCCTCCCGGAGCGTCGCCTCGGCGGGCACGGCCCGGCTCACGAGGCCCATCGCCGCTGCCTCGCGCCCGCTGATGGACCGGCCGGTGAGGATGAGGTCCATCGCGCGAGCCTTGCCGATCGCCCGGGTCAGGCGCTGCGTGCCGCCCGCGCCGGGCATGACGCCCAGCCGGATCTCCGGCTGGCCGAGCTGGGCGTCCTCGGCCGCCACGATCACGTCGCACGCCATCGCCAGCTCGCAGCCGCCGCCGAGCGCAAAGCCGCGGACGGCGGCGACGATCGGCGTCGCGATCCGGTCGATCCGGTCCCACGGCGCGAATGCGTTCGTTGCCGTGAGCGTGACCGGGGTCTGCTCGGCGAGCTCGCGGATGTCCGCGCCCGCGGCGAACGCCCGCTCGCCCGCCCCGGTGATGACGATCGCCCGGCAGGCCTCGTCGGCGTCGAGCGCCTCGAGGGCGTCGGCGAGCTCCGCGAGGAGCGCGAACGAGAGCGCGTTGAGCGCCTCCGGGCGATCGATCGTGACCAGCGCGACGCCGTCGACGACCTCCCCGCCGGCGTCGGGACGCGCCGGAAGCTCGACCCGGATGAAGCGTCGCTCCGGTGTGCCGCCGTCGTGCCGGTCGCCCATCCGCACCTCCTGCGTGACGGGCAGGGTACCGGCTCCGCCGTGTCGCGGGCGAGCGATCACCCGGGATCGGCGACCGCCTCGAGCTCGGCGTCCGGCTCGACGACGAGCAGCGTCACGATCCCGGGCGCGATCTCGCGCAGGTTGCGCCCGCCGGCCCGCATCGCGTCGGACGCGAGCCCGGCATCGAGGGCGGCCCGATCGTCGAACTCCATGCCCACGACGAGCACGATGTCGTCGCCCATCAGCGCGGTGGCCGTCCGGCGCACCCACGTCCGGCGCAGGCCCGGGGTGGCGGCGACGAGCGGCAGATGCTCCTCGCGGTAGCGGTGCAGGAACGTCGCGAGCGCTTCGTCGCCGCCCTCGGGACGGCGGTAGATGGCGAGCAGCGTCGTCATCGGGTGACCTCCTCCTGCGTGCGCGCGGCTGCGCGCACCGCCTCCGCGATCCGTCGCTCCGCCTCGAGCTCCGCCCGCCGGGCGGCGGTGTCAGCGGTCGAGCGGTAGAACACGCCCAGGGCCTCGTTCACGATCGCCGGCTGCCGGGCGGTCACCTCATGGCCCGAGTCCGGGACGATGAGCAGCCGGGCGTCCGGGAGCTGACGCCGCAGGCCCGCGGCGTGATCGACGGGCACGAACGGATCCCGGTCCCCCGCCATCACGAGCGCCGGCGCGTCGATCCGCCGCAGGTCGCGCGGGGCGAGCAGCGGCTGACGGCCGACGTCCGCGGCGATCGCGGGCAGCAGCCGTCGCCACGCGCCGGGTCCCTGGTGCGGATCGTGCCGCGCGGCGAGTCGGGCCGCCCAGGCCGGATCCTGTCGATCGATCCGCTCGGGGTCCATGAGTCGCCGCGCGACGGACGCCCGCGGCTCGCGTGCGGTCGTGATGCCAGCCGCGACAAGGGTCCGCAGCCGGCCGGGATCCCGCACCGCGAAGTGGAGCGCCGTCATCGCGCCCATCGAGAACCCGAACAGGTGGAACGTCGGGATGCCCAGGGCATCCACGAACCCCGCGAGGTCGTCCACGAGCCAGCCGAGCTCGAACCCGTCCGTGGCGTCCCAGCGCGTCGCGCCGTGGCCACGCGCATCCGGGAGGAGGCAGCGGAACGCCGTCGAGAGGGCCGGCAGCTGGGCCGCGAAGTCCTCGCTGCCGCTCGACGTCGCGCCGTGGAGGAGGACGAGCGGCGGCCCGGACCCGAGCTCGCGGTAGCCGAGCCGGAGGCCATTCGCCCGGACGAAGCGCGGCTCGTTCTCGGCGGCCTTCCCGGGGGCGCTCATCCGGCCCGGTGCTCCGGCTTGCCGTGGAGGGGCAGCCCCTCGTCCGGGTCCAGCCGCCGGTATCGACGGCGGTAGTACACGAGCGGTCCGGACGATTCCGCCTCGGCCGGCTCGAGCGCACCCTCCAGCGTGTCGACGAGCGCGACGAACAGGTCGTGGTCCCCCGCCGAGAAGGTCTGGACGACCGTGCATTCGAGCGCGGCGATCGCGCCGTCGAGCACCGGCAGGCCGGTGGAGCCCGGGCGCCAGGCGGCGCCGCAGAATGCCGCACGATCGGGCGTGACCGGGGCGCCGGCGAAGCAGTCGGCGAGCGCCTGCTGATCCTGGGCGAGGACGTTCACGGCGTATCGTCCGGTCGCCCGCATCATGGGCGTGATGAACCGGGCCCGGTCGAGCGCGACCATCACGAGCGGCGGATCGAGCGATACCGATGACAGCGCGTTCACGGTGATGCCCGCCGGCCGCCCGGCGTGCAGCGTCGTCACGACCGTGACGCCGGTCGCGAACCGACCCATGACGAGCCGAAACCGGTCGGCGGCGACGTTCACGCTCGCGAGTCTACGGGCCCCCGGACCGAAGGCGGTCGAGCGCCGCGCAACCAGCGCGGCCCTGCCCGTCGCCGCCCGCCCGGGGCGTGAAACGCCGTCGCACGGCCGAGCGTCGTAGGCCCCGTGAACGACCGACTCGAGGCGGACACCGCGGAGGCGCTCGTCTTCCCCTCCCGGCCCGTGCCACCCGCGGTCGTCCGGCCACGCGAGGGCGACGTCGAGCGGATCGTCCGGGCGGCGTGGGATGCGCACGAGCGGGACCTGTACGCGCTCGCCGTGACGCTCGTTCGAGAGCGGGAGGCGGCCGCGGACGTCGTGGGCGATGCGTTCGTGCGCCTCGTCCGGGAGGTGCGTGCAGGACGAGCGCCGGAAGACGTCCGGGGCTGGCTGTACCGGGTGGTCGGAAACCTCGTCATCTCGCGCGGCCGGCGGCTGGCGACGGCCCGCCGGTTCGTCCATCGGCTCGCCGATCGACGGGTGCAGGAGTCGCCGGAGACCGTCCTCGTGCGGAAGGAGCTGAGCCCCGCGCTCACGGACGCGCTCGCGTCGCTCCCCACGGACATGCGCGTCGCGATCGTCCTCGCGGCGCGTGGTGCGGCGGGGAGGGACATCGCGGCCGCGATCGGTCGGAGCGAGGCGGCAACCCGGACGCTCCTGACACGCGCGCGGCACCGGCTCAGGGATCGGCTCTCGGCAGCCGAGGGAGAATTGCGATGAGCCTCGCGATCCGGCGACCGCGGGACGAGCATGCTCGGGTCCTCGAGCTCCTCGGCCCGGCGCCTGCCTTCCCGCCTGACGCGAGCGATCGGGATGCCGTGGAGTCGCACCTGGGCGCGTGCCGGTCCTGTGCCGATCGGGCTGTCCAGCTCCGCCGCGATGCCGCCGCGATTGCGGCGCTCGACGCCGGCCCGACCCCCGATCACGTCCTCCAGCGCATCGAGGCCGCCATGCACGTCGCCCGCCCGTCGCTCTCCCCCGCCATCGCGCTGGCCATCCTGGCGCTGCTGACCGTCGCCGTGCTTGGCGCGTCCGTGGGCGTCGGCGGCCTGCTGTCGCCGAGCGTGCTGGAGCCGCCAGCCGTCGACATGACCGGCAAGGCTCTTCGCTGGGAGACCGAGCGGGTCGCCCTGGGTGCGGACCGGGTCGTCATCGACGCCGGGGGCCGGACGTTCGTCGGCGCGGGCACGGCGGCGCCCGGTGGCGATCCCGGCAGCGCCGCCCGCTGGACGCTCGAGCTGATGTGGCTCGAGCACGGGATGGAGCAGCGGCTGTTCCTGTACTTCGGGGCCGACGACGCGCACTGGTGGATCGACGAGATTCGCTTGTACGACGCGGCGGCCGGGCGCGAGGCGGACTGGGCGTCGCTGCCGCCCGGCCCCTATGCGCGCACGCCCTTCGGGCGACCGTGGTCGGGAACGCTCGACGTGGTCGGGGAGGGACGCACCGGACCCGTGCGGGTGCGGATCGAGGGTGCGGTCCTCGTCACCGTGCCGAAGGCGCCGCTCGCGGGACGACGCGTCGAGGCGGGCCGCGACCCCTTCCGTGCGGGCGGCGAGCTCGAGTGCAGCGGAATCCTGCAGATGACGCCGCGGGAGGCCGAACGCGCGATCCGCTCGCTTGGCTACGCCGTCTCCTGGCGCTGGAACTACGCAACCGGGCCGGGCACCGGGTACAGCGAGGTTCGGGACGAGGCACCGGCGACCGGGTTCATCTCGGGTACCGCGCCCGGCGTCGACGGCGAGCTGATCGTGTTCGTCGAGGACCCCGACCGGCCGATGGGGCAGCCCGTTCCCTGGCCGGCTCGATGCGGCCCGACCCCCGCCGCGCCCTGATCGACCAGCCCGCGCTCCGCCCGCGACCGCGACGGGGACCTTCGACCCAGTTGCCGTGGGCGCTCGCTCCGGCGATCATGCGGCTCCCTCGCGGGCGGTCACGGACCGACCGGGTGGGGTTTCCAGGGGGTTCCGCGGATGGCCGCCACGCATCCCGAGGTCGCGCTGCCGATCGACGCCCGACCCGGGCGCCGGCTGCGACGGCTGATCACGGCGGTGCTCGGCCTGGCGGGGATCGCGGCGCTCCTCGCGGCAGCGGCCGCCGCGGCCTGGGTCGGCTACGAGGCCGCGTATGCCGGCCGCGTCGTCCCCGGCGTCACCGTCGCCGGGCTGGACCTCTCCGGCTCCACGGAGGCGGACGCGCTTCGGCTGATCAGGGATCGGCTCGGCGATCGCTTCGACGGCCGCCTCGTGCTAGCCGTCACGGGGCACGAGTTCGAGGCGGCGTACCGCGACGTGGGTCGCACGCTCGACGCGGACGCGACGCTGGCGGCCGCGATGGCGGTCGGCCGGACCGGCGAGCCACTCGCCCGGCTGCAGGAGCGGATGGCCGTCCTCGGTGGCGGCGTGGCCGTCGAGCCGGTGCTCCGATTCGATCCCCTGCCCCTGCGCGCGTGGCTCGACACGCTCGGCGGCCAGCTGGACGTTCCGGCCCGGGCTGCCTCCGTGGCCTGGGGGTCGGCCGGCGCGGTGTTCACTGCCGACGAGCCCGGCGCGCGCTTCGACCGCCGATCGGTGGCTGCCGAGGCCGAGGCGACGCTCGCCCAGCCGGGCGCCACGCCGTCGCTCTCGCTTGACGGGCGGCTGGTGCGTGTGGAGGCCGATCGGACGGACGTCGATGCCCTCCGGACGGTGCTGCTCGCCGAGCGGCTCGTGCAGCCGTTCACCCTCAAGGCCGGGATCCGGACGTGGACGGTGGAGGCTGCCGATGTGCCGCCCTGGATCACGCTTCGGGACACGCCCCGCGGCCAGGTGCCCGCACTCGACCTCGCGGCCGTGGGCCGGGGCATTCCCGGCGTCGTCGGGAAGACGGTGAAGCGAGAGCCGGTGGAGACGGCGATCCTCGTCACCCGCGGCGGGCGCGAGGTGGGGTTCGTGGCCGGCAAGCCCGGGCGGCACCTCGATCGCGCGACGACGGCCGCCCGCATCGCCGCGGCACTCGCCGGCCCGCGGCCAGCCGACGGGACGCCTGCCCTCGTGCGCGTTGCCGCGTCGCCGGTCGCGCTCGAGCGGACCGACGAGGAAGTGGCGGGCGGGTTGCCGGAGCTGATCCCGATCGGGTCCTGGACGACGTCCTACCCCGTCAGCGAGCGCAACGGCTTCGGCGCGAACATCACGATCCCGGCCCAGCTGATCGACGGCACGTACCTCCCGCCCGGGCAGACCTTCGACTTCTGGGGAGCGATCGGACCGGTGACATACGCCCGCGGGTTCCGGGACGGGGCGATCATCGTGGGCGGCCGCTCCCAGCCGACCGGCGCGATCGCGGGCGGGATCTGCTCGGCCTCGACGACGCTGTTCAACGCCGCTGCCCGCGCCGGCCTCCAGATCCTCGAGCGCGACAACCACTACTACTACATCGACCGCTATCCGCTCGGGCTCGATGCCACGGTGTCCAAGCTGCGCGGCCGGATCGCCCAGAACATGCGCTTCCGGAACGACACCGCGCACCCGATCTTCATCCGCGGCAACGCGGGGCCGGGCTGGGTCCGGTTCACGCTGTATTCGCGCCCGAACGGCCGCGAGGTGTCGTTCTCGACGCCGCAGGTGTGGAACGTCGTGCCGGCCCGGGACGCCACGGTGCTCACGTCGACGCTGCCGGCCGGGACGACGAAGCGCCTCGAGTACCCCGTCCAGGGGATGAACGTGCTCGTGACGCGCACCGTGCGGGAGAACGGGCGGGTGATCCACCGCGACGAGTTCTTCACCCGGTATGGCAAGGTCGACGGGATCCTGCAGGTCGGGACGGGCTGACGCTGCCAGCGGGCGCGCTGCGCCGCCGCGGTCCTTCTCAGGTGGCCATCGGAAGCGCGTTATCCGCGGTGCTCGTCCGCGATGACGGTCGCCCACGCGCGGCCCCACGGCGATGTCTTCTCACCTGACGCGCGCGACGAGCGTATGAGAAGTACCGCCTCGGATACTGCTCACGAGACGCGCAGGTGAGGAGAACCGCCGTCGCGGGACGAGTGGCCACCGCGCGCACCGCCACCGGACTAGCATCGTGGGGATGACCGACACGACCCCGCCCGGCACCCGCATCGAGCGCGACTCGATGGGCGAGATGGAGGTGCCCGCGGACGCGCTGTACGGCGCGTCCACCCAGCGCGCGGTGCTGAACTTCCCGATCTCCGGCCAGCGCATGCCCCGCCGCTTCCTGCGCGCCCTCGCGCTCGTGAAGCTCGCCGCGGCGGAGACGAACGCCGCGCTCGGGCTCCTTGAGCCGCCGGTCGCCGACGCGATCGCCGCCGCGGCCGCCGAGGTGGCCCGAGGCGAGCACGACGACCAGTTCCCGATCGACGTGTACCAGACGGGCTCGGGCACGTCGACGAACACGAACATGAACGAGGTCCTGGCGCGCCTGGCAACGGCCACCCTCGTCGCGTCAGGCTCGGATCGGCGCGTCCATCCGAACGACGACGTCAACCGCTGCCAGAGCTCGAACGACACAATTCCCACGGCGATGCAGCTTGCCGGCGCGCTGGCGATCGAGGAGCGGCTGATCCCCGCACTCGTCCACCTCCAGGCCGCGCTCGCCTCGAAGGCCGAGGAGCTGTGGCCGGTGGTGAAGACCGGGCGCACGCACCTCCAGGACGCGACGCCCATCCGGCTTGGGCAGGAATTCCAGGGCTACGCCGGCCAGGCCGAGGAGGCGATCCGTCGCGCCCAGGCCGCGCGGGACGAGCTGCTCACCGTGCCGCTCGGCGGGACCGCCGTCGGGACGGGGATCAACGCCCACCCCGAGTACGCGGCACGGGCGTGCGTGCGGCTCACGGAGCTGCTCGCGCTGCCGGTCCGCGAGACGCCAAACCACTTCCACGCGCAGGCGTCGCTCGACGCGGTGATCGCCGCCCACGGCGGGATCCGCGCCGTGGCGCTCGGGCTGTGGAAGGTCGCCTCGGACATCCGGCTGATGGCGATGGGGCCGCGCGCCGGGCTCGCCGAGATCGCGCTGCCCGAGACCCAGCCCGGGTCGTCGATCATGCCCGGCAAGGTCAACCCGGTGATCGTCGAGTCGCTCACGATGGTCGTGGCGCGAGTCGTGGGCAACGACACCACGATCGGCTTCGCGCAGACCGGCTCGTTCCTCGAGCTGAACGTGATGATGCCGGTCGCGGCGGTCGCGCTGCTCGAGTCGATCGAGCTGCTCGCGGCCGCGGCCGGCAACCTTGCGACCCGCTGCGTCGAGGGCATCACCGCCACTGAGCGTGGCCCCGCGCTCGTCGAGCAGGGGCTGATGCTCGCGACTGCCCTCGCGCCGGAGATCGGCTACGACGCCGCGGCGGCGCTCGCGAAGGAGGCGTTCCGGACGGGGCGCACGATCCGGGAGCTCGCGCTCGAACGCGGGATCGCGCCCGACCGCCTGGACGAGCTGCTCGATCCCGCGGCGATGACGGAGCCCGGGCTGGGCGGCGGTCCGGCCGGGGGCTGAGGCCTCTCGCGCCCGCGGCCCCGGTTTCGGCTCAGCCCGGCGTGCCCAGCCGCTGCAGGCCGCTCGCGACGAACCCCGCCAGACCCTCGAGCTGCACTCGCAGCGCCGTCGCTCCCTGGGCGGTCAGCCGATACGGGCGCCGGCGATCCTCGGGCGGCAGCGCCTCGATCAGCCCGCGACGCTCCAGCCGCGCCAGTGCCGCATAGAGCGTGCCCGGCCCGAGCGGCCGGCCGCTGTCGCGCTCGACCTCGGTCATGATCGCGTAGCCGTGCTTCGGGCCGTCACTCAGCGCGACAAGGATGTGAAGCGATGGCTCCGCGAACCGGCCAAGGTCGGCGAGCGAGTCGCTCACGCGACAGCCTCGACCACGGCGACCGTCGGCGTCGCGGGACGGCGCGGCGTGCGGGCGAGGATCACGGCGAGCAGCGGCCACACGGCCGCGACCGAGAGCATCGTCGCGGCGATGATGACCGGTTCCGCGAGCCGGTTCACGTACCACGGCCGCGTGAGCGACCAGGCGAGGTACCCGGCCGGCGCCGCGGCGACGAGAACGAGCGCCACGCTGGTGAGCCGAGGCCAGGCCGCCTGCCGGATGCCGGCAACGGCCAGCACGGCGGTCGCCGCGAGCATCACGGCCCCGGCGGTCATCAGCCATGGACCGACACTCCAGGTCAGTGCGCCAAGCGCCGCCACCACGGCCGCGCCCCGTCCGACGCGCGCGGAGACAGGGAGGCGGTCCATCGCGAACAGGAATCCGGTGGCGAGCAGGATCATCGATGCCAGCCAGAACGGCATCGCCGCCGCGCCGTCCCGGTACGTGCCGAACTCGTCGGACTGGACCGGGCCGTTCAGCGCGATCAGCCACGCGACCCCGAGCAGCACGCCGCCCAGGAGTGGGGCGACGAAGCGCCGATCGCCCGCTCCTCGTTCCCGCAGCAGCTGCGGGTGGAGACGGGCATCGAGCGCGCCGCGAACGATGTCGATCGAGTCGAGGACGGACGGCGGGCGAGCCGCCAGCAGGTCCAGCAACTCGTCGCCGTAACGATCGCGCCAGGAGGCCGGGTAGAGCCGAAGCAGCCTGCTCATGACGCTGACCCTCCGAGGACGAGGCGGTAGGTCCGGTCAGCCGGCCGCTGCTCGATGAGACCGGCTGCCTCGAGCCGTGCGAGCGCGCCGAACAGCGTTCCGTGGCCGAAGGGCGCACAGCCAAGGTCCCGGCCGGCATCGAGCAGGCGTACCGGCGTGGCTGGGCCGTCGAGCAGTGCCAGGAGAACGGTCGTCGCGGGCGCGCAATGGCGGCCGCCGCGGGGGCGTCGCCGAAGGAGCTGAACCAGCTCGTGCGGACGAGTCATCGCCTCGGGTGCCTCCATATATCGCGTCACGATATACCAGATCGGGGCCGTGTCAACCCGCCGAGCCGCGCCATCGGTCCCCAAACGGCCGCGGGGATCGCAGCTCCGCGACCGCGACGGCGACCCAGGCTGCACCGAAGCCGATCGACAGCCACGGCATCGGGATGACGAGCGCCGCTGCGGCTAGCACGATGAGATCGGCAACCGGGCGATCACCGGCACGCGCCAGCGCCAGCGCAAGCGCGGCGGCACCGATCGCGACGATCGACGACGCGACCGCCACGGGCCAGCCGTACGCCAGACGAAGCATCGCAAGGACGAGCAGGGCGATCCATGCTCCGCCCCCCAGCACGGCGAGCGGACGCCCGACCGTTGCCAGGCGGGACTCGACGTCCCCGAGCCGCGTCGATGCGCCGATCACGCCGAGGACGATCAGCGAAGTCGCTGCGAGCTGGATGGGCAGGGTCTCCTCGAGGTAGCCGGGCCACTCGGGCGGAACGGGCTGCCCGAGGGCGACCGCGGCCGCGAACGTCCAGGCGATCCCGCCGATGCTCGCGGCAATGGCCGGCCAGAGCAGCGGGCCCATCGGGTGGAGGTGGGCATCCAGCGCCCCGCGAACGAGGTCAAGCACGGCACGCGGCGTCGACGGCAGATCGGCGAGGAGCGACGTCATCTCCTCGCCGTAGCGGTTCCGCCAGGCTGCGGGGTAGAGCCGGAGCAGGGTGCGCAATCACGTCTCCTGCGGGCACGGCACGCGCCTGCCCGCGCTCACGCGCAGCCGTTGGGCACTCGTGGCGGGATCACCCCGGGCTGACCGAGCGCCACGGGCAGTGGCCCGAGCACGATGCGCGTCGTGTCGATCGTGACCGAGCCCCGTCTGTCCACCGTCACGGGGTGGCGGTCCATGCCTCGTTCCGCCGGCCCGTACTGCGCGCCGGCGACCTTGATCCCGAGGCGGTCGTAGCGCGACTGGTGGCACGGACAGCGCAGCCAGAAGTCCTCAAGGCACGGGTTCGGGCGGCAACCGAGGTGCGGGCACACCTGCGACAGCGCGATGACGTTCACGTGCGCCCCGGTGCCGGTGTCGTCATGCCCGGGCTGGAAGCCCTGTCTCGGGTTGACGAGCACGACGAACGCACGGGCCTCGGGCACGTACGCAGGGAAGCCCTCCCGGATGGGCAGCCCCGGGTTCCGGGCCGCGAGATCGTCGAGCGTCCCGATCTCCGTGCTCGACCGCGCGAGGGCGGACGACGGCCAGAGGGCCGCCAGGAGACCGCCCGCGACCTCGGCCAGCCACAGGCCGACGCCGACGCCGAGCGACGCACGGAGCAGGTGCCGGCGCGACACGCCACCGCCGGTCGCGGGCTGGTGCCGGGCGCGCGCGAGGGCGGTGATCGCCGACCCGGGCAGCGATGTCCGGACGCTCACGGCGTAACCCCTCGCGCCCGAGCGACGGTCGGATCAGCCCGCCTGGAGCACGCCGCAGGCAACGCGGCCGCCGCTGTTGCCCGTCGGATCGCTCTGCTGATCGTCGGTCGCGGCGTGGATCACGAGTGCGCTGCCGTTCGCGTCGAACAGCGTCGTGGCGCCCGCACTGAGCGTCGCTCGGTCGGTCGTCGTCGCCAGCCGACCCACTCCGGCCACGTTCACGACCAGGTTGGGCAAATCGCCGGCGTGCGGCCCGCCGGGATTCTCGAGGCCGTGCTTCGAGCCGGTCGGGTTGTGGTGGGAGCCGGCGGAGCTGAACGCCGGTGTTGTCCCGGTCGTGCACGTCCCCACCGCATGGAGGTGGATCCCGTGCAGCCCGGGGCTGAGCCCCGCGACGTGGACGTTCACGTGGACGGTACCCGTCGCGTCCTCCACGAGGCGCGCCCGGCCGACCGGGGTGCCGCCGGTGTCGACGAGCGTGGCCGAGGCGTGGATCGCCGGTTCGGCGGCGGCCCCGCCGGCAACCGAGCCGGCGACGAGTGCGGCGGCACCGGCCACCGTCAGCGCGCGCAGGTGACGCATCGTTCGACCTCAGAGCGATATATCGTTGTCCGATATATAGCGTCCATCGATACAGGGTGTCAAGCCCTGCGGCGGCGCACGGCCGGCGTGCTGCCCCTGCTACGATCCCCGCCGATGTTCACCCGTGTCTGGGACCGCGCCGGGGCGCTGCCAGCGGTCGTCACCGGTCGCGCGCCGATCGAGGTCGCGGCGCTGCCGCCGGGGCTCCCGTCCGTCGCCGAGCTGTTCGACTTCATGCGCGACGCGGAGCACCGGTTCGACACGCTCCGTCTCCGGATCGAGGAGTGGACGCGCACGGCACGTGGCGATCACGTCCAGGTGATCGACACGGTCCTGCGCCACCCGGGCTTCGCGAAGGTCCTGACCACCACGCCCGGCAGCGGCTTCAACGCCGCATACGAGGTGTGGGTCTCGGACGGTGAGACCGTGCGGACGTACGCCGCGGAGCGCCGCCTCGGCACGCAGCGGCCCATGCGCCCGATGGTCCGCGGCGTGGCGGACGCGGAGGACCTGCCCGGCATGGCGCGGGTCTACGTCCCGTTGACGCAGCTGCCGATGGAATCGCTGCCGGACCTGTTCGTCCATCCGGCGGGCTACTGCCAGAACGTCCTCGCCACCGGCGACTGCCGCGTGACGGGGTTGACCCAGGTGCTCGACCGAGAGGCGATCGTGCTCGACTGTGCCCACCCCCGATCGGTGGAGGTGGTCGCGGACCGGCCCGACTTCCATGTCCGGATCGCGGTGGATCGCGGGGACGGCGTGATCCTCAGGCTCGAGGAATCGGTGGGCGGGGAGATGACGCGCGACGCGCGCGCCACGGTCTACGAGCCGAACGCCCCGCTGCCGCCCACCGCGTTCGAGTTCACGTTCCCCCCGGACACGACCCTCCTCTACTGAGGCCTGCGCACGATGACGGCCGGCCCCGCTGGGGAGCCGGCCGTCGGAGCGCCTGAGTCGGGGGCGGCGGTCAGGTCGCCTGGAGCTCGAGATCCCGCTCGATCGCGGCAAGCTCCTCCGGGCTGCCCTGCACCTTGGGGCCCTTGAACCACTTGTGCGCGGACAGGACCCACCAGCCGCCGGCGAACAGGACGACCACGCCCACGGCGATCGGGGCGTAGTTGAACGTGTCCAGCCGGATCGGGGTGGCCTGGGGGAGCATGAACAGGATCGCGATGAACACGACCCAGATGGTCGCGACCGTGCCGATCAGCCGGCTCCAGGAGCCGAGATGCCACGGGCCGCGCTGGAAGGAGTCGCCTGCCCGAACGCGCAGGAACACCGGGATGATGTACGCGATGTACAGGCCGATGACGGCGATCGACGTGACCGCCGCGTACGCGACCGCGTTGAACAGGTACGGCAGGCCGAGGATGAACGCGCCGATCGCGGCCAGCCAGATCGAGTTGGTCGGCGTGCGCGTCCGCGGGTTGATGCTGTGCCACAGCTCGTGGCCGGGAATTGCCCGGTCGCGGGCGAACGCGTAGATCATCCGCGAGTTCGCCGTCACCGACGCCATGCCGCAGAAGAACTGCGCGCCGATGACACCGAGCAGGATCAGCAGGCCGCCGGCCTGGCCGACCGCGTCGATGAAGATCTGCGCGGGCGGCACGAGCGCGCCGAGGGCCCGTTCGTAGCCGCCGTTGGGATCGATGCCGTAGTTCATCGCGACGAGCAGGATGAACCCGAAGATCACCGAGACCACGACCGACCACACGATGCCGCGCGGCGCGGACTCGGCGGCGTTGTGGGTCTCCTCGGACATGTGCGCCGAGGCGTCATAGCCGGTCAGCGTGTATTGCGCGTTCAGGAGCCCGATCAGCACGACGTACAGCGCCGGCAACGCCGCGACCGCGGGATCCTTGCTCGTGTTGTTCACGAACGTCGTGAACACCGCGCCGAGGTCCGTGTGCGCAGGCGCCAGGAAGAACATCGCGACGAAGATGATCGCCACGACCACGATGTGCCACCACACGGACACGTCGTTGAGGAGCGCCACGAGCCGGATGCCAAACGTGTTCAGCAGGCCGTGGAGGAACAGGA
Organism: Candidatus Limnocylindrales bacterium; assembly: GCA_035699445.1. GTDB lineage: Bacteria > Chloroflexota > Limnocylindria > Limnocylindrales > CSP1-4 > DASSPX01. The sequence goes on from DASSPX010000014.1 coordinate 54,591, forward strand.
CGACCGCGTAGATCGCGATCGTGACCGGCGGATCGGTCGGGACGCCGAAGGCGATGTTCAGGAACGCGTTGATGAAGAACGCCAGACCGAAGTCGATGCCGGCCGTGACCGCAACCTGGCCGAGCAGGTTGAACCAGCCCGTGAACCAGGACCACGCCGGGGCATTCGACTTCGCGAGCTTCGCGGACCAGTAGTACAGGCCGCCCGCGGTCGGGTAGCTCGAGGCCACCTCGGCCATGCCCAGCGCGACCAGCGTGACGAAGAATCCGACGACGAGCCAGCCGATCGTCATCACGGCCGGTCCGCCGGTGTTCATCCCGAACCCGAACAGCGTGAGGCAGCCGGACAGGATCGAAATGATCGTGAACGACACCGCGAAGTTCGAGAACGTCCGCATCCCACGCCGCAGCTCCTGGGCGTAGCCCAGCTGATGCAGGCGTTCAACGTCGCTTGCGTGCCCGCCTGACGGTACGTCGGACATCCGCTCTCCTCTCCCTCCTACCCTCATCCCCCCGACGCGGCGTACATTTCGGGACGGCACCGGGGCTGTCAAGGCCAATGCGCCGAGGGACGCAACCCCAGATGCGCGCCGACCGGCGAAGGGGCCGCCGCGATCGAGCGGTCCGAGGAGGGTCCGAGGCTTGGGCGATCGGCTCGCTGGGAAGGTCTGCATCGTCACCGGCGCGGCCTCCGGGATCGGGCGCGCGACGGCAATCCGGTTCGCCGAGGAGGGCGCGCGGGTCACCTGCGTCGACGTCGCCACGGAAGGCGTGGCCGAGACGGCGCGCGAGATCGGGGACTCCGCCTGGGCGGTCGCCGCGGACGTGTCGGACCCGGCTGCCGTCAAGGCCTACACGGACGGTACGGTCGAGCGGTGGGGGCGGATCGACGCCGTGTTCAACAACGCCGGCGTCAACCTGCCCGGGGTCTTCCACGAGGCGTCCGATTCGGTGGTCGAGCGGACGCTCGCGGTGAACGTAAAGGGGCCGATCTACGGCTGCCGGTACGCGATCCCGCACATGCTCCGGCAGGGCGGCGGCTCGCTCATCAACACGAGCTCCGTGAACGGCCTCGTCGCCGAGCCGTTCCTCGCGATCTACGCCACCTCGAAGGGCGCGATCATCATGCTCAGCAAGGGGATCGCCCTCGACTATGCGAAGCAGGGCATCCGCTGCAACGCGATCGCCCCGGGCTGGGTCGACACGCCCGTGAACTACGCGCACGCGGAGATGCTCGGTGGCCTCGACAAGGTGTACGCCGAGATCGACTCGTTCCAGCCGATCGGCCGTCCCGGTGAGCCGCGCGAGATCGCGAACGTCGCGCTCTTCCTGGCGTCCGACGAATCGTCGTTCGTGACCGGATCGGTCCTGGTCGCCGACGGCGGAATGACCGCGAAGTGACGAGCGCCAGCCTGGAGGACCCGCAACGATGACCGCCACCGAGCCACGCCACCCCGTCGCCCCCGCGCACGGCGACCACGACAAGCCCGCGCGCCTCGCCGAGCTCGAGCAGCTCGTTCGCGACGGCGCGGTCGACACGCTGGTCGTCGCGATCACGGACATGCAGGGGCGCCTCGTGGGCAAGCGCGTGCAGGCGGACGCATTCCTGGCCGGGGTCATCGACCACGGCGCCCACTTCTGCACGTACCTCCTCGGGACCGACATGGAGATGAATACCCCCGAGGGGTTCACGCTCATGAACTGGGAGACCGGGTACGGCGACTGGATCGCGTCCCCGGTATGGGACACCCTCCGCGTGCTGCCCTGGCTGGACCGGACCGCGCTCGTGCTCGGCGACGCGATCGACGAGGAGACCCACGAGGAGATCCCGATCAGCCCGCGGACCCTCCTCAAGCAGCAGGTCGCGAAGGCGGCCGCGATGGGCATCGCGGTGAAGGCCGGCTCGGAGCTCGAGTACTACATCACCCGGGACACGTGGGACGACATGCACCGCAAGGGCTGGGTCGTCCCCGAGCCGTTCGGCTACTACAACGAGGACTACCAGCTGCTGCAGGCCACGAAGGCCGAGCCGATCCATCGGCTGCTGCGCAATTTGATGACTGCTGCGCGCATCCCGATCGAGTTCAGCAAGGGCGAGGCGGCGCCCGGGCAGCACGAGGTCAACATCCGCTACGACCACGTCCTCGAGTCAGCCGATCGCACCGTGATCTTCAAGCACGGCGCGAAGGAGATCGCGTACCTCAACGGCTGGGGCCTGACGTTCATGGCCAAGCCCGACCACACGTGGACCGGCTCGTCCGGGCACCTCCACATGAGCATCTGGGGTCTGGACGACGACGTCCCGCTGATGGCCGCGCGCGACGGCGAGGAGCCCGGGCCGTACGGGCTGTCGAAGCTCGGTCGCCACTTCGTCGCGGGCATGATGGCGCTGTCGCGGGAGCTCGCGCCGTTCCTCGCGCCGAACGTCAACTCGTACAAGCGCTTCGCGGCCCTGTCGTGGGCCCCGGTCAACGTCGTCTGGGGACGGGACAACCGGACGACCGGCTTCCGGCTCGTGGGCCATGGCAGCGGACTCCACGTCGAGAACCGCTTCCCGGGCGGGGACATGAACGCCTACCTCACGTACGCCGCCGCGATCGGAGCCGGGCTGTACGGGATCGAGCACGAGCTCGAGCTGCCGGCGGAGTACAAGGGCAACGGGTACGTCGCCACCGGCGTGCCGCGGATGCCGCGCGCCCTCTGGGAAGCGATCATCGAGCTCGAGCGCTCGTCGGCCGCCCGGGAGATCTTCGGCGACGCGGTCGTGGATCACTACCTGAACGCTGCCCGGGTCGAGCAGCAGACATACGACGCCGTCGTCCACCCTTGGGACCGGCAGCGGTACCTCGAGCGAGGCTGACCGCCCGGACGCGCCGGATCGTCCGCCGCGCGACGGCCGCAGCGGTCGTGGAATCGGTGGCCGGAGCAGCGTAGACTCGCGCGGTTCGCGCCACGGCACGTGGAGGGGCGGGGATGGGGCGTCGTTGTGCTGGAGACGCTCGGTGGCCGAGCGCCGTCCCGTTGATCGTGGTCGCCATGGCGGTCGCGGCGGCCTGTACGGCGTCCCCGGCTGCACCCACAACGGCCGACCCGTCCCGTGACAAGCTGGCCCAGATCCTCCACCGCGGGACGCTCGTGGAGTACTTCGAGGCTGACTACGCGCCGCAGTCGTACGCCGTCGAGGGAGTCACCCGCGCCGCGGACACCCGCTGTGCTCCCAACGAGCTGACCGCGGCCGAGGTCACCGGCTTCGACAACGAGATCACGAAACTGATCGCGGCCGACCTGGGCGTCGAGGCGTGCTTCGTGTCGCCCACGTGGACCGAGGTCACCGGCGGCAACTGGGGCGACCGGTGGGACATTGCGTACGGCTCCGGGGCGATCAACGCGACCCGAATGGAGCACCTCTGGATGACGCAGCCGTACTACTACATCCCACAGCGGTTCATCGTCCGAGAGGACGCGCCATTCCAGGTTCCTTCGGATCTCGACGGGAAGGCGATCGGAACGTGCACGAGCTGCACGGTCGAGTCCTACCTGAAGGGAACGCTCGAGATCCCCGGCGTCGACCTGCGCCAGAAGGTCCGCGGTCCGAGCCTCGTTGGCTTTGAGACCGAGGGGCCGGGCATCGACGCGCTCGTCGCCGGCGGGATTGACGCATTCCTCGCCGCCGAACCGGTCGGACGTCAGGCGATTGACGAAGGCAAGCCACTGCGCCTGCTCGACGAGCCGGCGTTCTCGATGTACCCCAGCGGCTTCATCGACAAGGGCTCGGCGCTCGACACGCGCGCCCTTTTCATGCGCATCAACGAGATCGTGGCAGGGCTGCACCGCGACGGGAAGCTCCGCGCCCTCTCGGAGCAGTTCTTCGGCGTCGACTACACGACCGAAGCTGCCGCCTTCGATCTCGCCGTCCTCGGGCAGACTGGCCCGTGATGCGTGCCAGCCGTCCGGCGGCTGCCGGCCGTGGCCTCGCGCTCGTCGCCGCCGTCACCGTCCTTGCGGGTTGCGCCGGCCTGGGCGGAGCCGCTTCACCGACGGCAGATCCGAACCGGGACAAGCTCGCCCAGGTGCAGGCACGAGGCACGCTGGTCCTGTCGACGGACCTCGAGTACCCGCCCCAGTCGATGGCGGTCGAGGGCGCGACCCGACCGCCGACGACGAAATGCGCGGCCAACCAGCTCACCGCCGCGGAGGTCGCCGGCTATGACGCCGACACGGGCAAGCTCGTCGCCGAGATCCTCGGCGTCGCGCCCTGCTTCGTGACGCCACCCTGGAACGACATCATCGGCGGCAACTGGGGTGACCGGTGGGACGTGGCGTGGGGATCGGGGGCGCTCAGCGCTGAGCGGATGGAGCGCCTGTACGTCACCCAGCCCTACTACTCCACGCCGCACGCCTTCTTCGTCCGCGCCGACTCACCGGCGGCGTCCCCCGCCGACCTGTCCGGCAAGCGGATCGGCGCGTGCGCGGGCTGTACGCACGAGCTGTACCTCCGTCGTGAGCTCGAGCTGCCGGGCGGCGAACTGACCTACGCCGTCGATGATCCGGTGATCGTGACGTACGACGCCGAGCCGCCCGGCCTGGACGCACTGGCCGCCGGCGACATCGACGCCTTTCTATGCGGCGAGCCGGTGGGCCAGGAGAAGATCTCGGAGGGCCTCCCGCTCCGGATGCTCGAGCCGCCTGCCTATCACACGATGAAGACCGGGTACATCGATCGCGGGCTCGCGCTGGCTCCCGGGCCGTTCATCGAGGCGGTCAACGCCGCGATCGCCAGGCTGCATGCGGACGGTCGACTCCGGGCGCTGTCCGAACAGTACTTCGGCGTCGACTACGCGACGGCAGCCGCGGAGTTCGATCTCGTCTCCGTCGCGCAGACGCTGCCCTAGCCCGGGCGTGCAGCACGCCGAGCCGCACGTCGCCGCCATGGCCCGTTTCGGGCCCCAAGGGGTCGTGCAGCGCAGCCTGACCACCCGGCTCGTGCTGTCGTTCCTCCTCCTGTCGCTGGTGATCGTCGCACTCGTCGCCGGCATCGCCTACGTCACCGCCCGCGCCTCGCTCGAGGCGTCCCTCCAGGAGCGGCTGGATGCCGTCGCGGACGCCCGTGCGGACGCCCTGGATCGATGGGTGGACGAACAGCGGCGGAACGTCGTGTTCATCGGCCAGCTGCCCGGCTTCGGCGAGCGAGCGCGCGAGCTGCTCGACGGCAGGACCAGTGCGGCGACGAGGTCGGCCGCGTACGAGGGCATCGCCGCCGTCCTCGGGCAGGCGGTCCGGCTCACCTCGGATGCCGAGGAGTTCCTCCTGCTCGACCTTGACGGGACGGTCCGGGCCGCGACCCGTCCCGAGTACGAAGGCGCGTCGCAGGCCGGAAGCGCGTTCTTCGAGGAGGGTGCCTCGCACACGACGGTCCAGCCCTTCTACGCCTCGACGCTGACCGGGCGGCGGACGATGACCGTCGGGACCCCCGTGTTCGACCAGGACGGGCGGGGGCAGCGCGTCGCCGTGCTGGCGGCGAACCTGAACCTCGAGCGCGTCGACCGGATCATCCTCGAGGGCAGCGGGCTCGGGCAGACCGGCCAGGCGTACCTCGTCGGCAGCGACGGTCGGTTCGTCCACCCTCGGCTCAACGTGGACCCGTACACGGCCGGGATCGCATCGGTCGGCATCGACCGAGCGCTC
>DASSPX010000015.1:0-5503 GCA_035699445.1 Candidatus Limnocylindrales bacterium
TCGCGTCGATGGCGACGCGGCGGTGACCCCGCAGGAGATCCGGACTCGGCTGCCCACCGCCGCTCACGCTCACGGACTTCCTCCTCCCACTCGTCGCGCAGGTTCCGGACGAACGTGACCGGGTCGGGCTCATACCACCCGTGGCCGCGCGCGATCCCCCGCAGACGCTCACTGGCTCTGGCGGGGCGCCTCCGAAGCACGATCTCGTCGTCGCGAACGGCGACGGTCAGGCGGTCGCCGGCCTCGATCCCCAAGCGACGTCGCACTTCGCTTGGCACGGAGATCTGATACTTGGTACTGACCTTGACGCTTAGTGCCACGCGTACAGCCTAGCACTCAGGTCAAGGGCCGGACCTCGTCGCCGAGGCTGACCCGTCCCGGCCGCGCCACCTCCCCGAGCACGCCGAAGTCGGCCTTCCGCCCGTCGCGGAGGCCGCGGTATCCGATGATCGTCCGCAGCGTGTCGAGGTCGCGCACGCCAGTGTCCGGATCCTGGGTGGTGATCGCGCAGCGGGCGGTCGGCTTCGTGATCTCGAGGATCGCCTCCCCCACGGCTACCCGGCCGCCGATCCAGCGGTCCTCCTCGTGGGGGGCGAGACCCTCCACCTCGATGAGCATCCGGAACCGCCGGCCGTCGACCGCATCCACGCCGGCCTGTCGTGCGAGCTCAGCGAGCGACCCGTCGCCGACGAGGCTCACCGCGTTCGAGCGTCGCGTGCCGCCCGGCCGGACCGTCCGGACCAGCCGCAGGGTCCGGCCCGCGAACGCCGACAGCGCCTCGGCCCAAGGTCCCTCGACGACCTGGCCCTCGGCCGTCCGGTCGTACACCTCGGTCGTGACCCGGTCGCCCAGCCAGACCTCGTCCTCGATCACCTCGCCGTCCGGGAACCGCAGGCGGAGCCGGGAGCCCTCCGGGTCCGTGTCCGCCTCGACCTGGACGAGCCGGCCGATCACCGTCCGATCGATGAACCGGCCGGTCTCGTCGATGAGGTAGAACCGGCGGTCCTCGACGACGCCGAGCGGCGTGATGTCGATCGACAGCGGGTGCCGGAGGCCCAGGCTGCGAACGGGAGCGATCGACAGTCTCCGGACGCGCGGTAACGCATCGCCGCTCACGACGCCGCGGGCCGGCGCGGCCGCGAGCAGACCGCCAGGAGGTCCAGGGAGTCGTCGGCGTCGTCCGGCGAGTACCAGAAGTCGGCGGCATCGACGCGCATCGTGACGGCATCGCTGATCGTTGCCACCGGCGCCTCGGCAGGCGCGATCGTCGAGACGGCGGGCGTACCGACCATCCCGCGCAGCAATCGCCGCACCCCGGCGGGCACGATCGCGCGCACGACGGCGCGCACGCGGGACCCGAGGCCGGCGGAGCGCGCCAGTGCCGCGGCTCGGCTGCGAGTCCGAGCCTCGGCCGCCAGACGAGCCCGGACCCTTCGGCGCGCGGCATCGACCCGGGCTCGCTCGACGGCGGCAATCGCCGGCGGCGCCTGCATCCCGAGCACCTCCACGGACTCGAAGTACGGGGCCAGCACGGCCGGGAGCTCCGCGGCCCGGTACTCGCGGACGTGGAAGCGATTCCACGGCGTCATCCCGGGATCGAGGCGGATTGCGGCATTCGGCGTCGTGAGGAGCGCAACGCCATCCGGGCGGAGCACGCGCGCGATCTCCGCCAGGTACGGCCCGGGATCGTCGATGTGCTCGATGACCTGGAAGCTCGCCACGAGATCGAACGCCGTGTCGGGGAAGGGCAGCACGACGCCGTCGATGACGTGGAACGTGGCCGCCTCGGCGCCCGGGCGCATCCGCGCGGCCTCGATCGCCGACGCGTTCACGTCGACGCCCACCGCGCTCCGGGCGACCGCGGCCAGGCGCAGGGTCCCGTAGCCGGAGTTGCACCCGAGATCGAGCACGTCGCGCCCCTGCGCGCGCGACACCGCCTCGTCGTATGCGCGGACGTGCATCGCGTGGAGCACCCGCTCCGGCAGGGAGGCGAACTGCTCCTCACGGATGACCGGATGCTCTTCGGCCTGGAGACGGGCGACGTCCTCGGCAGTGAGCCCCGCGGTGGTCAATCCGTCGCGCCCCTCGTCACTGCGGCCAGGCGAGGACCATGATCCGGATCTCGGTCATGTCCTCGATCGCCCAGCGAAGGCCCTCACGCCCGAGGCCCGAGTCCTTCACGCCGCCGTACGGCATGTGATCGATCCGGTACGTGGGCACGTCGTTGACGATCACGCCGCCGACCTCGAGGCCCTCGAACGACCGCCAGGCGTGATCGAGCTCGTTCGTGAAGACGCCCGTCTGGAGCCCGAAGCTCGAGTCGTTGACGATCCGGATCGCGTCATCGATCTCGCGGAACGGGAACGCGATCGCGACGGGTGCGAACGCCTCGTTCGAGCACACCTGCGCGTGAAACGGCACGTCCGTGAGGACCGTCGGCGGGAACCAGGTTCCGTCGGCCTTGCCGCCCGTCAGCACGCGCCCGCCGAGCTGGACGGCCTCGTCGACCCAGCGCTGCGTGCGGGTGGCGGCGTTCATGTCGACCATCGGCCCGATGTCGGTCGTCGGGTCGAGCGGGTCACCGAGCTTCAACTGCTTCGCGCCGGCGACGAACCGCTCGAGGAACGCGTCCCAGACGTCCTCGTGGATGACCATCCGCTGGACGCTGATGCACACTTGGCCCGCATACGTGAACGCCCCGACGAGGATCCGCTTCACGGCCCAGTCGAGGTCGGCGCTCCGGTCCACGATCACGCCCGCGTTGCCGCCCAGCTCGAGCACGACCTTTTTCTTGCCGGCCCGCTCCTTCATCCGCCACCCGACCGACGGGCTGCCCGTGAACGTGAGCAGCTTGAAGCGCTCGTCCTCGACCATCCGGTCGCCCAGCTCGCGGGTCATCGGCAGGATAGACACCGACCCTTCGGGCACGCCGGCCTGCTCGATGATCTCGGCCACCGTGAGCATCGTGAGCGGGTCCTTGGACGGCGGCTTGAGCACGATCGGGTTGCCGCTCGCGATCGCCGGCGAGATCTTGTGCGCGGCGAGGTTGAGCGGGAAGTTGAACGGGCTGATCCCCGCGATCGGCCCGATCGGGAAGCGCCGCGTGATCCCCATCCGGCCCTTGCTTGCGGGCATGAGGTCCAGCGGGATCGTCTCGCCCACCATCCGCTCCGCCTCCTCCGCGCCGAGCCGGAACGTGAGCACCGCGCGGTCCACCTCCACGAGCGCGTCGCGGATGGGCTTGCCCGCCTCGAGCGCGATGAGCCGCCCGAGCTCCTCCCGGCGCTCGCGGATCCCGGCCGAGATCTCGCGCAGGATCCGGCCGCGCTCGTACGCGGGCAGGGAGCGCGTCGTCTCGAACGCGCGCACGGCCGCCTGGACCGCCTCCTCGTACTGCTCGGCGGTCGCGTTGAACGTGGCTCCCGCGGGCTGGTCGGGGTTCGCGGGGTTCGCGACCTCGAGCCGGTCGTCGGATTCGACCCAGCGTCCGGCGAGGAAGATCGGGTGCGGCCTGGTGGCGGCGAGCGTTGCCATGGGTGGCTCCGGGTGGGGTGCGTAGGAGGTAGCGAGAGTCTAGTCACCCGCCCGGCGAGCGCATCAGCCGGGCCACTCGATGGACCACAGGTCGGCGAACGCGTCGCGGCCGTCCGTGCCCCCGAACAGGAGGAGGCGACGGCCCGCTGGGTCGTGGACGAGCTCCGCGCCGAACCGGCCGGCCGGCCGGATGCCGTCGACATCGAGCTCCCGGGCCGCGAGCGATCCGGGATCGATGACCAAGAGGTCATCAAGGACCCCGCGGTCGATCCCCTGGCCGCCGAACACGAGCACGGAGCCGTCGTCCACCTGGACCCGGGCGTACCGGTTGCGATCCGCGGGCCGCTCGTCATCCACCCGCGACCAGCTGGCGCCCGCCGTGCCGATGCCGGCGAGCGCCCAGAGATCGCCCAGCGCGGCCACGCCCGTCGTCTGGCCGGCGTACAGGACGAGCCGGCCATCCGGGACGAACCAGCAGCCGTGGAGACACCGCGCGACCGGCAGCGGGTCCCCGGGTGTGAGATCAGCCCAGCGGCCGGTCGTGATGTCGTACGCGCGCGTGTCCGAGAAGCGGGTGCCATCCTCCGTGAAGCCGTGGCTGATGACGAGCCGGCCGTCCGAAGCGACCGCCATGCAGCTCCCGTAGCGCGGCACGGGCCGTGCGCCTGTGGCCGGCAGCTCGGTCCAGCGGCCCGTCGCGGGGTTGAACGCCCACAGGTCGCCGAAGAACGTCGTCGGGCCCGCCTGGCCCGCGTACACCACCAGCCCCAACCCCGCCACGGCGACGGCCTCGTGGCCGAAGCGCGCCGCGGGTCTCTCGCCCTCCGGATCCAGCTGCTCCCAGCGGCGCGTGGCGAGATCGAGGGACCACAGGTCGTCGAACACCCGCGAACCGTCCCGGCCGCCGAACAGGAGCGCCCGGTCGCCGACGACCGTGAGCGTGTGGTCCTCGCGCGGCCGCGGCCCGTCGCCGACGATGGCGACCTCGGACCAGGCGAGCGGCGCTGGAGTTGTCGACGTCGCCGCCGGCGCCGTGGCGGTGGCCGGGGCGGCCGTCGATGCGGGTGGCGTCGGGGTCCCCGGCTGCGGGCTCAGGCTCGCGGGATCGGCGGACTGTGCCGGGCCGGCCGAGCCGATCGCGGTCGGGCTGGGCACGGCTGGTCCGGAGGCGCACGCGCCGGCGGCAAGGGCCACGACGATGGCGATCGCAGCCAGCTGTGTTGCCGCGCCCCTGCCTGCTCGCCTGAAGCTGCCTCTCACGCGCAGATCATGCTCCGCCGCCCGGACGCGCCCGTCACTCCGCTACGCTGCCGCCCGAGGAGGGCCACATGGCACCCGCGTCCGGCTCGTTCCGGGATCGGCTTCGAATCGCGCCCGGTTCGCGCGTCCGGCTCGACCAGCGGTCGACGGACGAGACCTTCGGCCTCGACAAGACGACTGCCGGCGAGCGTCTGGAGCGGGCCATCGAGCAGCTCCGGGACCTCCAGGACCGGTTGTGGGCCGACGGACGGAAGCGCGTCCTCGTCGTACTCCAGGGCATGGACACGTCCGGCAAGGGCGGGACGATCGAGCATGTCATGGGTGCCTTCGCTCCCCAGGCGGTGCCCGTCACATCGTTCAAGGTTCCCACCGTGCCGGAGCTCGCACGGGACTACCTGTGGCGGGTCCACCAGCGGGTGCCCGCCGACGGCGAGATCGCGATCTTCGACCGTTCGCACTACGAGGACGTGCTGGTGGTCCGAGTGCACGGCCTGGTGCCGGAGTCGCGCTGGCGAAAGCGGTTCGACCACATCAACGCGTTCGAGCGGCTGCTCGCCGACGAGGGGACCACGATCGTGAAGCTCTTCCTGCACATCTCCCGCGACGAGCAGCGGGAGCGGCTGCAGGCACGCCTCGACGACCCCCGGAAGCGCTGGAAGTTCCGGATGGGCGACCTCGACGAGCGAGCGCGCTGGGACGAGTACCGGAC